>DATHPP010000074.1:0-2373 GCA_035483795.1 Tepidisphaeraceae bacterium
TGGCGCCATTGGTAAAGTTTGGCGAAGAAAAAACCTGTAGCGCAACAAATAGCCGCTGAAAATAAAGCCAAAGCGATCATTCAGGATTCTCCCGGATGTCCAAGAGATCATTTGCGTGCGAACGATCTAGGCGTCAACGCAGACCCGACGTTAAGGTGAAGCGTTAAGGTGAAGCGGCAGGATTAATGGCCTGCCAGCGGAGCCGAACGGCGTCGTTAGCTCAAGACTGGCCGGTCCAGGGTTTCGTCATTTCCCCTTCGCCTTGAGCTGCAGTCCGATCTTTCTTTTTTTCCACTCTTGTCGAAAATCCGCCTGGGCGTCTTCAAGGCTGACCGCTGTCCCGCTGGAAACGCCGAGTCCTGGAAGGCTGCAATTCCACAGCCAGACCTCCGCGTGCGGGTCACCCGCGAGCATGATCTGGCCAACCGAATTTCCCTCTTCGATCACGGCGTACTCGTTGCGCCCGAGTGAGCGCAGGGTGAGGTTGGCGGCTTTGGCCGTGCGATCGCGCCGCCCTTGCTTGATCAAACCGACAAGAAGAACAAGACCCGCAACGAAAAACAGAACGGTGAGAAAATCGAGGATCATTCCAAGCCCCCGACGCGGTGCGAAATACTCACCGGTCGCTGCGCGTTTCGACCAGGCTACCGCAGTTTCCCCTTCGCCTTTAGCCCGAGCGCGACCAAGCGGCGGATGGCTTTGGGCGCTGTCGGTCCTAGCTTACGAGAAGATGAGATAGACGGCCACCGCGAAGCTCACCACGCGAGGAGCAAGCAGCAGCAGGAACGCTCCCGCGACCACGGATCGATCGGTAACAGGGGCTGGGCAGCGAGGGGAGCCGCATCCGAAATTTATAGCCGATTCCGATGCCTCGCCCGGCCTGCGCAAGTCGTCGTTTTCAGCGGACCGATGCCGCCTTCCTCTGTGCCGGGGCCGCCCCCGGAGAGGTTTGGTTCCAGCGCCTCAGCGCAGCGGTCTCCTACGGCGCGCGATACGCGTCGACTGCGTGAGCAACAAAGACGCTAGCGCTGAACAGGCAGAGAATTGCGGTAAAAGTTTCAATCATTTGACGCACCCTTATTGTACTGTTGGGAACGCCTGATACCCGGGCTTTGTTTCACGGCCGCTTCGTTGGGCTGGCATAATGGTTTCGCGGGGCTCGAACGGGTAACTATCGGGGAACCGGCGCCCGCCCGGTACCAGGTTCTTCCTGAGGTTTTATAATACCTTCTGAACCAATGCCTTCACCCAATCAGACGGAATTCTGCCGCCTTTCGATCGAGCTCCTCAAGCTTTCGCGGGTTCATTCAGCCCCGCTCGCCCGTTACACGCCAGATCACATCGCCGACATCGTCCGCCACCAGAACGGAGCCGTCGGAACCGAGGGTTACCCCTACCGGTCGTCCATTGGAGAACCGCTCGTCCGAGGCGAGGAACCCGGTCAGAATATCCCGCGGCGGCCCGGCCGGGCGCCCGTTTGCGAACGGCACGAACACGACCTTGTAGCCACTCAGCGTGCTGCGGTTCCAGGAGCCGTGCTGCCCGATGGCCATGCCGTCCGGAAAGCCCGGAAGCGTGCCGGCCGGCAGCCAGCATAGACCCAGCGACGCGGTGTGCCCGCCCAGCGCATAGTCCGGCGTGATCGCCTTGGCGACGACGGCCGGATCCTGCGGTACCCGATCGTCCACCGTCTGCCCCCAGTAGCAATAGGGCCAGCCGTAGAAGCCGCCATCGCGGACCGAGGTCAGATAGTCCGGAGGGGTCTCGTCGCCGAGGCCGTCGCGCTCGTTGACCACCGTCCAGAGCACGCCGGTGCTTGGCTCCCATGCCAGGCCGACCGGGTTGCGCAGGCCGCCGGCAAAGATACGGCTCGTGCCATCAGCCAGATCGAGTTCGTAGATGGCAGCCCGGCCTTCCTCCGCGGCCATGCCCTCGTCGGCGATATTGGTGAGAGAGCCGACCCCGGCATAGAGTTTTCGGCCATCGGGGCTCGGCAGCAGGCTTCGCGTCCAATGTCCGCCGGGCTTGAAGCTAGTGAGCTTCCGCCCCGTCGCGGAAATGCGGTCGGCGCCCGCCGCATACGGGAAGGCCATCACGCCGTCGGTGTTGCCGACGTAGAATGTGTCGCCCACCAGCGCCATGCCGAACGGCTGGTTCAATCCCTCCATGAAAATTTCGCGCTTTTCGGCGATGCCGTCGCGATTGCTATCGCGCAACAACGTGATGCGGTTAGCGCTGACGCCCAAGGCGGCGGCACGTCGCATCGTCGCCTGCATCGCGTAGCTAAATACGCTCCTGGTCGGTCCGGCGACCTGGTTCGACTCGGCAACGAGGACGTCGCCATTGGGCAGCACGTGGATCCAGCGCGGATGT
>DATHPP010000075.1:0-2201 GCA_035483795.1 Tepidisphaeraceae bacterium
GTCAGATTTTTTGCGACCGTCTGGCCGACCGCGAGATTGGCGAAGACTAGCGACGCCGTCACCGTCATCGTGGTTGGCGGGCTCGGCCGCCCGCTGGTCAGCAATCCAAACACCGCCAGCTGCGTCTGCGTTCCCACGTAAACCGATCCGTTGGCGACCGTTGGAACGGTGAACTTCACCGCCGGCCCCGGGTTATCGGAGGCGAACTGGGTGCTGTCGTACAGCTTGTTCGCCAGGTTGGTGGCATCGTACGCGTACAAAATCGCGGCGCCACCGGCTTTAGCTGCTGAGCTGTTGATTGCCCACAAGATTCCACCGCTGGTGCCGTTGGCCGAAATGACCGGCGACGCGCCGGGGAAACCGAAGATGTTGCTGGCCGTCGACGCGGCCGGCGTGTTGATCATGCCGTTGGAGAGGGTCCAAATGGTCGGGTAATCCTCGACACCGATCGTGTAGATCATGTTCTGCAAGCCGACGTTCGGCACCATTCCTTGCCAGTATGCGGGCGTGCTGAACATCCCGACGACGGCGTTAGGCACCTCCTGCACCATCTGGTCACCGCCGGCGTTGAATCCGCCCATCGAGTGGCGATTCACCAGGTACAATGTGCCGAACTTGCCGGCGCCCACCACCAGGTCAGGATACGGCCCCGGCTGGGGCGGCAGCAGCAGATTGCCGCCAGATCCCATGTCCAGATCGTCGTCAGCGAGCAGCATCTCGTTGAGCGGCGTAAAAAAACTGGCGACCGTCATCGATCCGGGCATGCCCAGCACCGGCGTCAGGCTCAGAAAGCTGTCGCCGTAGTCGACCGGCGACGCACCGGTATCGAAAGTTCCGTTGCCGGTTATCGTGATCAGGTTTCCATTGGTGTCGACCCCGGGGCCGCACCCGGCCTCCCAGATGCCGCCATCCGAGCCGTTCGGCGTCGTGTTGAACACAACTTTCTGCTGCAGCGACGTCTCGTCGTAGCCGAGAATCCATCCGTGATACGGCCCGTAGTCGCAATGCGACGCGAAGCTCAGATAAACCACGCCGTTCGAGATCGTCAGCGCCGGCCGATCGTTCTGCAGCAAAGGATCGAAGGTGATCACGCCGTTGACGGCGTCCGGCGCGCTCCCGGACGCGGTCGCCGCGATCGTGACCGGACTGTGCATGCGCTCGAGTCCGGTCGTGATATCCAGCGCGTGAAGCTGCTGCTGATAATCGCCCGGCCCCAGCTTCACCTTCGAGACTACGTAGAGCGTCCCCGAGTCGATGACGGGAGTCGCCGTGATCCCGATGATCGGGGTGAGGTCGTTGCATCCCAGATCGGACGCAGGTACCGCGGTAATTCCATTGGCCGGATCGATAAAGCTCGTGTGCCATAGCGCGGCGCCCGCATTGTCAGCGTCGAATGCGTACACGCTGTCGTTTTCCGTCGCGACATATACGACGTTGTGCGTCCCGTTGCCCGGGATCGCAACGTTCGGCACGTAGAGCGGCTCGGCATACGCGGCTCCGTCGAGCATGTCGGTGAACATCAGGCCGAATTGCTGCGGATTAACATTCGACGGAGTCAGCACGCTCTCCGCCAGGTTTTGTCCCGTGCGGAAGTTGTCGTTGCGGTAGAGAAACGTCCCGCTGAAACCGGGCTCCAGCGCTTTAGGCGTCCCGCCCGCCGCGTGCCCGATCGACGCGGTGCCTGAGACCACGGCGGCAAGCGCCGTAATAGCAATTGCCAGATTCCACAAAGATCGCTTCGGCACTGTCCTCTCCCACATTCGGCGCTGTTTGCGCACAGATTTTACCGTCAGAAGAGCGGTACGGCTATCACCAAATGGCGTAACTTTCTACAAGATGGTTTGCCACGCGCCGGTACGCGGTCTTATCTCTCGATGTTTATACCGAATCAGCGCTTACAGAATTTGCCGAAAATAGCGCCGCCGTCCCGCCGCCGCAGCGCTTATTAACGCTCCGGCGAATTGCCGCCATGGAAGCGGCCGAATTGTCGCGCGTGAAGCAGGCCCATCAGAAGAATACCGAAGCCGAACACTGCGGCGTCACTCGTGGTCCTTACACTAAAATCACCCACCCGACAGACGAGAGCGTACCCGACGACGATATTGAAGAAGCCCCAAAGCACGTTCACGGTCGATGAGGAGAGTCCTTGTCCCGGCGGTTTCGCGAACGGGCTTTGGAACGGCTCGCCCATCACGCCGCTG
>DATHPP010000076.1:0-13971 GCA_035483795.1 Tepidisphaeraceae bacterium
CCCCCCCGCAACCTCGCCCACCGCCCACCACGATTTTCCCCCCGCCAGCGCCACCATTTTCGCCGACGCCGGCAACGGACCAGCCGTGACCGTATTCCCATCGGAGTAGATCAGCAGCCACGACCCGTCGCCCAGCAGGGCCGCCGCCAGCGGGCCCTGGCTGGCGAGCTGTTCAATTCGCGCCGGCACCTGGCAAAGCTTCTGCCACTTATCGTCCTGCCCCACCAGGCGGTAATAGACGATGGTTTGATCGGTCGAACCCCCAATGCGATCGAGCCGGGCGATCCAGAACTGCTGGTCGTTGGCGTGCGCGAGAACCGAGTGCGGCGTAACGTCCGTCGCCCGCGCCCACGGCGCGACGATGCCCATGACAACAACGATTGCGGCGATGAACCTATTCAACTCCGTCCGCGCCGATCTGAATGGCCCGCACGTCGGTGCCGGAGACGTCGGGAACTTTGAAATTGCCGGGATTGGGGATGTGCCGTCCGTTGCCCATGTCCTTAAAAATCTGTACATCCTTCAAAGTAAATTCCATGCGGCTCTGCGAGTCGGGAAAAAACAGTCGAAAGTCCCCGGCGATCAGCGGCCCGCCTGCCGCCGGCTCGTTCGGCACCTGCACGTGGACATCGTGCGACAAGCGCGCATCCAGCACCGGCTTACCACTTGCATCGTAGAGCACCACCCGCCGGGGCCGCAACGTCGCGCGCTCGTACCACATCTGCTTCTGGGCAAACCAGCGGTCCGGGGCCTGGTAGTTGAACTGAAAGACGTAGCAATCGGCCGCTCCGTCATACTGCATCACCGGGACCGGCTGATGCAGAAAATCGGAATCCACCGTGTTGACCGACAACACCTCGCCCACCGCCTCCGGATCGACCGGAAGCTTCGCCGGCCCGGTTTTCTCCAGGTCCTTGAATCTGCCCCACCACAGTTGGTTTACGCCCGGCACGACTTCCAGCCAGAACTCGTTCTCATTTGCTCCCATGTCGAACACTGTGCCGACAAATTCTTTCTTCCCGATCAATCGAAAATCGCGGGGGTGGGAATACAGAAGGATGCCGTCGTCGCTGGTGACGGAATGGGCTTTTCCGTTGTCCATAATCGTCGCACTGTAATTCAGCGAGGCCCAGAGGGTCGGAATCCGCAGGTTGTTGGCATTGATCGCATTCACCACCGCGACCATGGGAAGCAGCGCGGGCGGGTTGGGCTTAAAGGGAGTTTCCGCAGCCCCCTTCGGGCAGGTTGTGCAGCCAACCAGCAGTGATCCGATGTAACAGAATGTAACAAAATGCAACACCCCCGGGGCCTGATGCTCATCAACGCGTACCTTGGTCATGATTCGGGGCCACCTCGACAGTCTGGAACTTTGAGCGATCGATCAAAGCTCTTCGTTCAATATTTGTCCCAACTGCCCGCTCACGTCCGTCATTTCCTGCTCGCCGAGCTTCGGATCGACCAGATCGAGCGTCTGCTCCCGGCCCTTCATCCGCACGACCCACAGGTCGCGCCCCGGCTCCTGGCGGCTGCCCTCGTAAATGATCAGCCGCTTGCGCATCAGGATCAGACCCAGAACGAAACGGAAGTTCACCTTGGCCGGTTCGGTCGCTTCCGAGAGGCGCTCAAAAAGCGTGCACAGCACCTCGTCGTCGACGAACAGCTTCTTCTTTTCCTCGCCCTGCGGCATCGTGGTCTGCCAGAAACCCAGCAGATCGGTGCGGTCGACGCCCTCCCAGTTCTCCAGGCAGATATCCAGCCGTTCCAGCCCGGTGGTCGTTTCGCGCACCGCGGCGACGAATTTTTCTCCGGGTGAGATTGTCCGTCCGCAAACCGCGCATTTGCCCGCGGGGCGGGGAACATCGTAGCCGCTTCGAGTCGATGGTGCGGGAGCCGCCGTGCTCATCAGTCAACCTCCATGGCCGAAGAATACCAAGAGCGAAGCGCAAATACAGCACATGCGCGACCAATGGGTTCATCGCACTCGAAAGAAGCGGTCGGAAGTGCCGGAGGCGCCGACGCGGAACGTCACGGGTTGCCCGCACCGCGGACAGCGGCCGTTGTAAGCAGAACTGCCCGAGTCCCGGTAGACGCGCTGATAGACGCCGCAGCACTCAAAAAGGACGCTCAGAAACGGTCGCGGCGTGGGCAGCGATGGGGCTGTATCCATCTGCCCGAGCGAGCTGATTTCCAGCTTGTAGTCGCGCGGATCGCTGGTCATTTGCCGCCCCGATTTCGCTCCCAGATCGCGGGAGCGACCCGCTTGATGATGCTCGTGCCGTGGGAGAGCAGCGTGGCAATGGTTGCTTCAATTTTCTTCCGATCGGAAGGGTCCGCAACATCAACCAGGTTGACGCGAACGTTGTAGATTCCGCAGCGGAGTGTTGCCATCGCCAGATCAGCGCAGACTGCCAGGTCCGACAGCAGATAAAAATTCACGATTTGCACGAGCTGCCCGCACAGCTCCAGGATCGCGACCGCGGTTGCGGCAATCGCTTCCGGCGTTCGGATCGACGCCAGCAAAGCCGCGTTGAACTGCGCCTTTCGGTCTTGCGCATCCCCGGGCAGTTTTTTCGCTGCGCTCAGGGCCTGATATGCGTTCTGGTCCTCGACAATCAACTCGACCATCAGCTGGCGGGCGCGATGCAGCTCGGAGAGGGCCTTCCGCAGCGCATCCCGATGCACTTCGAGGCCTTTCTTCCCAACGCTGTAGTTCACTACCATTTCCCCGATCGCCGCCGACAGCGCCCCCACCAGCGCGCTGACGCTTCCCCCACCCGGCACCGGCTGTTTCGCCGCGGTGCCGTCGAGGAACTGTGCGATGGTGATGTTCTGATCGTAAATCACGTCGCCGCGTGACACGGGTTTTCAACCCGTGCCGAAAGCCTCCAACCCTTGGGACACCCAGCCAAGCCGGGTTCAATCATCCGCACACGTCAGCACGGATTAAAAACCCGTGTCACAAGCAACTCGCCGCGTGACACGGGTTTTCAACCCGTGCCGAATGCCTCCAACCTTTGGGAACCCAGCCAAGCCAGGTTCGATTCATCCGCACATCGTCAGCACGGGTTAAAAACCCGTGTCACAAGCAAGTCATTTGCCCCCGCCTCCGACATCATGCTGCACGCCCTTCGGCGCCAAATCCACCGGCGGAAACGACGTATACGTCCTGGTCCCCGGTTTCACCTGCACCAAATCGGGCCGCGGCGTGCTGATCGTCACGATGCACTCGGTCAGCCGATGCCGCGCGACCTCCTGCACCTGCGGGAGCGTTACCGCTCTGACATGATCGGCAAACTGGCGGTGATAGTCGTAGCCCAGCCCCAGCACCTCAGCCACCGCGGCCATCTGCGCCTGGGCGGCGGGCGTTTCATTTTCCATCGCGTCCGCCACGATCATCAGCTCCTTGGCCCGCTTGAACCAATCCATGTCTACGTCCTTCTCGCTCCCCTCGACCCGGGCGATGTTCTGGAGGGTCAGCTCGACGACCTTGTTCACATTTTCCGGACCGCAGCCCGCATAGGCTTCAAAAGTTCCGGGAAGTTTCGCGTCGCGGCCGGGGACGTTGTGGTCCCCCGCTACATAAACCAGCCCAAGCCCGCGCAGCGTCTCGAAAATGTATCCGGTCGGATAAGTGAACCCGCCGGTCAGCGTATTGATCACGTCCAACACGTAGTTCGAAGGATCGCCTACGACGCTCTCAGATTTGAATCCGATGATCACCCCAGCGAGTTGCTGCTCGGTCTTCTGAACTTTGACGTCGACGACACTGATCACGGACGTGCCGGCCATCGGCGCCGTTTCAATCTTCGGCAGCGATGGATGGCTCGGCGCAGCATGCTTGTTTCCTTTGCCCAGAAGATCGCCCGCGATCTGTTTCACATGCTCCGGATCGACGTTGCCGAAAACAGCTAAGACACGCGGCGCCGTCTGGATCTTCTGCTCGTACCATGCGCGCGCCTGCTCCGAGGTAAACTTCTCGAGGTTCTCCTTCGTTCCGATCGGCAGGAACTGATAGGGCGAGCCGCTGGGCCCGAAGAATTCTTTCTTGAAGAACCGTGCTGCCTGGGCGAACCAGTCGGCATCCTCGGCGTCGATGGCAGCCTTGATCCGCCGCTTGATCTCGCGAGTCTGGTCCTCGGCAAACGTGGGATTGTTGACGACGTCGGCGTACGCCGCGAACGTCTTATCGAAGTCGCGGGTGAGACAGCTCGCGTTCCACGCCCAGGTGTTGTTGCCGCAGGTCGTTCCCATCGACCCGCCGGTTGAATCGAAGAACTCCGCGATCTGCTCGGCGCTGCGCGTTTTGGTGCCGCGCATGAGCAGTTCCATCGCCAGGTTGCCCAGCCCGTTGGTTTGCGCGTCCTCCGCGGTCAGGCCGCCCAGGCTGTACATGTCCATCACGACGATCGGCGACGTCGGAATCCGCTTGGCCAGGACGATCGTTCCATCGTCCAGAACATAGCGCTGGACGCTCGTTTCCGAGCCACTGCTGTGCGCGACCGCTTGCGTTGTTGCGGCCGAGCGGAGCACATCCTCGATTTTTGGCATGCCCGCGGCGCCCGCGAATTCGGTCGGAAACAACGCCGTCGTCATGAGCGTCGCGCGGTCGAAATACTTCCGCGCCACCGCCTGGAGATCGCTGGCTTTGAGTTGATCGATGCGCTGGAGGTACAGGTCGCTGAAATGCGGATCGGCGGTGGCCATATAGTCGTCGCCCATGGCGCCGGCGATGTCCTCGGCCTTTTGCGTCTGTCTGATGTGGGCCGAGCGCAGGAGCGTTTTGGCCCGCTCGATACGATCGTCGTCGATCGGGTTGGCTTTGAGCGAATCGAGCAGATCGAGCACGGCCGCCGTCGCTTGCGGGACTTTTTCCGGATTGACTTCCATCGTTACATCGAAGCTGCCGCTGGCGTAGCTCGGCGTGTCGTCGGTGGCGGAAATCGCGGTCACGAGCTGCCGCTTGTCGCGCAATTCCTGAATGAGGATGGCGCTTTCGCTCTGCCCCAGCACCGCCGCCAGCAGGTCCAGCGCGTACATGTCGCGGCCATACATCGAAACCGACGGATAAGCGAGATTCACCCGCGCTTCCCCCAGCTTGGGAAAAGTGGCCGCCAGTGTTCGCGGAGAGGTGACCGCGGGCTCGGATGCGATGTTGTGCGAGAAAACCCGCTCGGGCGCATACGCACTGAAGCGCTGCACTGCCTGGAGCATCTTCTGGGGGTCTTCGTCTCCCGCGACGACAAACATCATGTTGTTGGGGACGTACGCCATCCTGTAATAGTTGTAAACGTCATCGCGGCTCAGACTCTGGATGACCGGCTGATAGCCAATGACCGGTACGCGCGCCGGGCTGACGCGATAGCGGTTGGCCGCCATCATGTACTCGAGCTGGCGGTCCGGCTCGCCCTTGCCCATTTCCAGCTCGCGCTGCACGACCTGGTATTCGCGATGGTATTCATCGGGCGTGATCGCGGCGGTGAACATCCAGCCGGTCACCAGGTCGACCGCCTGCTCCGTGTGCTCGGGCGTGGTGTTGACGAAGAAAACGGTGTGGTCTTCGGTGGTGTAGGCATTGGAATCGTTGCCGATGGCCTGAAGGAGTTCCTTGTTCTGTTCCTCGGTACGCCGGCTGTTGCTGCCTCCCGCGACCAGGTGCTCCAGCAAATGGCTGAGGCCCCCGCCGAGCCACTTGCCTTCGTACACGCCGCCGGTGAACGCATATCCGCGGACCGCCACCACGGGCGAAGCCACGCGCTTGGTGATCACGACCAGACCGTTTTTAAGGATGGAAACGATCTCGTCTTTCTCACTGACCAGCCGGTAGTCTTCCTGCGAATACTCGGGCTTGGTCGCGCTTTCCGCCGCGGGCGCTTCCGTCGTCAGCCTCACCGCGGTCTGCTGGGGCAGCGATTGCGGCACCGGTTGGTGCGGCGGGGGCTCGCAGCCGACAAACAGCAGGACCATCAAAGCGACTGCTATCGATCGTAAAAGGGGCATTGATGATCCTCCTCGTGCGCTCATTTGTGACACGGCTAACCTGTGACACGGGTTTTTAACCCGTGCTGACGATGTTCTATGACGATCACCTGCGATTGGAATGTTCCACTCCCGCCGGATCGCGATCAGCACGGGTTGAAAAGCCGTGTCACAGGGAATCATCTCGGCTCGTCATCCGGCGTATCCTGCTCCATCTCGTTGAGGTATGTCAGCGCCCTTTCCAACTCGCTTTTGAGATGACGGACCTTCAGGAGGCTTTTGACGCGAGTGTGAAGCTCGAATTTATTGACGGGCTTGCTGACGAAGTCATCCGTGCCGCATTCGGTGGCCCGTTCGATGTCACCCAGCTCGTTGAGGGCGGTGACCATGAGCACTTGGATGTCGCGGGTTTTGGGATCGGACTTGATGCGCTGGCAGACCTGGAAGCCGCTCATGTGCGGCATCATCACGTCCAGCAGGATGAGGTCGGGATTATGCTCCTGCACCTTGCGGAGGGCCTCGATTCCGTCGAATGCAGTGAAAATACGAACCGGCAGCGATTCGAGAAATGCCGTCAGCAGCTCCACGTTCTGCGGGTTGTCGTCGACGATCAGGACAGTGGACTGCGGCAAAAATGATTCGCTGTTGGGATCGGGCGCAGGTCCGCTGTCACTCATGTCGCACTCCAGCGCGCGGACTATACGTCGCGCCCGCAGCACTGTAAAGCAACCGCTCAAAGCCCCGGTCGCCGACCACGGTCCAAAGAAGATTTTCCTCTTGACGTGAACTTTTGAGTTTACTAAGCTTAGTTCACTAAGCGATGGAGTTCCGTGACATGCCCATGGATCTGACCCCCACTGAACGCGAGCTGGAAATCCTCAACATCCTCTGGGCCCGCAGGCGGGCCAGCGTCCGGGAGGTTTACGAGGAGATGAGCCGCACCGCGCCGATCGTGCAGAACACCGTCCAGGCATTTCTGCGCACGATGGAGCAGAAAGGGCTCGTGCGGCACCGCGTCGAGGGGCGCACATTCATCTATCAGCCCATCCCGCGCCGCGAAGAGACCAAGAAACACATGGTCTCGCGGGTTTTGCAGCGCGTGTTTGACGGAGCGATCGACCAGCTGGTCCAGAGTGCCCTTTCCCTGCGGCAGCCGACGGCGCAGGAACTCAAGAAGCTGGAGGAACTGATCGCGCGGGCCAAGGCCTCCCGCGGGAAAGGAGGCGTCAAACCATGAGCGCACCCGCCGATTTTCTCGCCGAGCATGGGCTGATGCTGATCTGTGGGGTGACCGCGCTCTTGTCCGCGGGCGCCGTGGCGCTTGCGATGCAGCGCTCGCCGGCCCACCGTCAGCGGCTGGGAGAAATCGTTGTCGCGGCAGCGCTGCTCTGGATTATCCTGGCGTGCATTCCGTTGCCGCGTTGGAAACCGCTCCCGGGGCGGACAGCAGAGGCAACTTCAATCGCGCCCCTTCCCATCCTCGTTCCCATTGCGGTCGATCATTTGAAGGAAACGCCGCGAGCCGACCTGATGAGGCAATTCCCGATTATCAAAGCCGAGCGAATCGGCTCGACGCCGTTTGCGGAATCTCCTTCGTTCTCCGTCGCTCATCTTCTTGCGGTTGTATACTTCTCGGGCGCGGGACTCGTCGGTGCGTGGCTGCTTCTGGGACACGTGCTGCTGCGGCGGATGCTGGGCGGTTCCCAGCCGCCGGAAGACTGGCTTGCGGAGCTGTTCCGACAATCCATGACAGAGTGCGGCGTCCGAGGCGCAAGGCTCAGGATCAGCCCAAAGCCTACGCGTCCATTCTCGTTCGGCCTGCTGTGCCCGACGATCGTACTGGATCATCAGACGTCGACCCGCCAGAACGCCGGGCGCTTGCGGCAAATCTTCCGCCACGAGCTGGCCCACCTGAAACGCCGCGACGCCTGCGGTAACGCGCTGTTCAACCTTGCGATGTTATTGTTGTATTTTCACCCGTTGTACTGGTGGCTGCGCTCGCGCACCTTCCTGGCCCGCGAGCTGGTCGCCGACGCCCAAGCCGCGGCGGCAAGCGACCGCCTCTCCTACGCCGCCGACCTGCTCGCCCTGGCCAACTCCTCCCCCGCCCCGCGCCGTCGGGCAATCGCCGCGGTCGGAATGTTCATTTTCACCAACAACCTTTCACGGAGAATCACCATGCTCGTGCAATCCCGCCAATCGTGGCAGACTCGTTGCTCGACCGGCTGGTCCATCGGAACGCTCGCCGCATCTGCGGCTGCAATCGCCGTGATGTCGCTGTTCCTGGGTGTGCGACCCGCGCTCGCTCAAACCGCGCAGGAAACGCAGCAGGACGCCAAGAAGTCCGAGACCACCGCCAAAGAGGACGCCGCCCGGCTCGACTTGCAAAAGCTCGCCGCCGACCAGGACCAGACGCTCGCCAATCTCGCCCAGCGCCAGGCCGATTTGGATCAAGCCCAGGCCCGGCTCAAGGCGACTGAAGCCCAGATTCAATTGCTTCAGAAGCAGCTTGCCGAAACCCAGGGTGCGCGAGCGACTGGAAGCAACAAAGGCCCAAATCGCGCTGCAAACCCTTACGAAATCCGGCTGCTTGAAAACCAACTGCAAACGGACCAGGTGGAACTGGACAGGCACTCGATTGACCTTAGGCGGAAGGAAGAACTCTATCAGCAACATGCAATCTCACCGTTAGTGGTGGAGCAAGCCCAATACGACGTCGAAACGGCCAAGCTCAGAGTGAGCCGCGATCAGATCGAACTGGATCGTGTTCGCGCGGATGTACCGCCGCACCAAGAGCCCGCCGCCACCCCGCCGCAACCGGACAAGACCTCCGCCACCGTTTCCGGCCGGTTGGATCTGATCGGCCTCGCCGAAAGCTACGCCAACGCCGTGGGCCAGGTGCGGCTGGCTCGGGCTCGGCTCGACGCCGCCCATCGCTCTTCCGATCCGCACGAATTTGCCCTCGCGCAGGCCGAAGCCGAGAACGCACTGCGAAAGGCAGAGCTTCTCCGTCACATCGCCGAAATCGCCGCCGAGCAGGCCAACACCGCCGAGCAGCACGGAGAAGAAATGCACCAGAAGGGGGCAATTTCGGTGTCGGAGCTGGACGAGCTGCGTGCCCGCGCCCAGATCCTCGGCGCCATCCTCCAAACCAGCAACGAGTCGACACCGGAGCCACGGAAATAGGGTCGTGGTTCGACAAGGCATGAATAACGCCCAAAAACGTTCCATTCTGTTTCAAACGTTTCATCGCCTTGAGCGCCCGTGAAACGTTTGAAACAAAATGGAACGTTTTTGACGATTTCGGCCCGCGCCTCGACGCCTCCTTCTTCGCTCAAACCGCCCGGCCCGCTAAGATGCCCGGCATGTCCTGGGAAGCCTATCGCTGGACGGCCAAAAGCCCGTCGGAACTGTACCAAACACTTGGCCCGCAGGGCGTCGATCACCTGGTCCGCCAGATGCTCGACGCCTGCTGGCGGGAATCGCCTGAAGAAGGCCGTTCGCTGGCCTCCGTCAAGAAGATCGCGCAGCAGGTCTTCGATCGGAACATGGCGGTCTGGGCGAAGATCAAGAAGCCTTCGCCGACGGCATTTTTCGCAGACCTGCTGCCCGGCGACGCCGACGCCTTTCTCCGCCAGGCCATGGTCATGTGCTGGATGATGATGTCCCGCTCCGGTGGGCGAAAAGTCTCCGAGGTCCGCAAGATCGTCGGCGACATCTACCGCCGCAATATCGACGCCTGGGACCAGGATGAGAAAGCGCTTGCCGGGCCGTCGCGAAAACGCCCGTCTCGCAAGACCCCGACTCGCACGAGCTCCAAGCCGAAACCAAAGAAGACTCGCGGCCGCGCGAAGAAGTAGAGTGATACCAGTTGTGGCACGGGCTTCCAGCCCGTGCTGGCGAGCTTCGAACAGAGAGATCGCTGATTTTACGTCAACCTGAAGCGGAGCGCACTCAGCACGGGCTGGAAGCCCGTGCCACGTTGAAGCCAAACTCACGCGGCGTTCTGCCTCGGCCGTGGGTCGGACGTTTCGGCGCCAAGGCTTGCGGCACGGCTGATGATTGCCATCATTCGCGCGTCCAGCAGCCGCTCCGTTTCCATCGGCAGGCCCAGATCGGTCATGACCGCCGCGGGAATGATGTCGATCTCCATGTCGGCGCAATACACGTATCGCAATTTGACCAGTTGATTGGCGATGTAGACGGCAAACAGCGCCCGCCGCGATTCGACGGTCAGGTTGAGCGGGATTTCTCTGGGCAAGTGGTGCAGGCGGATCATCTGGATGAGCGGCTCAGGGAGTTTCCAGTTGCTCGCCAGGTATCCGCCGATGAACGCGTGATCGGCGCCGAACAGCCGGTGCTCGCGGGCCAGGAAGCTTTCGTCCGCCGGATGATTGTCGCTCCACAGCTCGCGGACGGTATCGGGAAACTGGCTGTTGATCGCCACCTTGCCGATATCGTGCAGCAGCCCCGCCGTGAGCGCAAGCTGTGGGTCCGCGCGCCCGGATCGAATCGCCAGCTCCTCGGCCGCCTGCGCCACGGCCATGGAATGCACCCACAAATTCTGGCTGTCGTAGCCGCCGCCCGCGTCGCGGAACATCTGGCCCAGTTGGAGCCGCAGAAGCAGCGCCTTGACGGTGGAAAAACCCAGATAAGCCACGGCGTCGGCGACGGTGACGATGTCGCGCCGCAACCCTGTGCCGGCGGAGTTGGCGGTTCGCAGGAGGCAGGCCGTCAGCACCGGCTCGGTGGCGAGAATATCGGCCACGCTCCGCGCGCTCGAGCCCGTCGAATCCAGCTCGGCCATGATTCGGAGGACCGCCTGCGGGAATGGCGGGATCTTCGCCAGACCCTTTGCCACATCATCCAAAAGCTGCGGCGCCACGCCGAAGGATGGGGCCGCGGGGCGAAGCCGCGCCCCCTGCGGCGGCTCGACGATCGCCGCCGGGCCCCCGGTCGGCATCGTCAGATCCAATCCCCCTTCCTTCTCCCACGGCGCCGGCTGCGGCACAAGCGCCGGCACCGCCGGCCGATACCGCCGCCAGATTACCGTGCTGGCAATCATCAGCGTGACCGTGACCAGGAGAATGACGCAGACGAATACCAACCACATGAGCTGATCCGACAGGGCGCCTTTATCTCTATCGGACCAATCGCAGCATAGCATTGAATGGAGGCAGCTGCATCAACTCGGATTATGGGACGCCAAAGGGTTCCGAACATCGCGGCTGCGTCCCGGCTGCGTCCCCCTTAAAGCCGCACTGACCTTCTGCTTACGATCATATCGGGCCGGCGCCCCACAACACGCGCGACTTTGCCGGATTGGGTCGAAGCCGAGGATTGAGAAGGTGCCGGGTGGGTTGGCAAACGGAGTCGTCAGTGGCGAGTCCTCGACCCGAAGATCGCAATCGCAATCAGGCGGTAAATTACCAGCATGACCAGCAGCGATCCGACGGCGATGAGAATCAAAGCGCGCAAGCGCGTATAGAGGTTGGCAATGGAGTTGTCCATGACCGCCTGGAGGTTCTGCGTCATCTGGTTCTGCTGTGCGCTGACCGTGTAATTGAGCTGATCGACGGTGGCATCGCGGATGGCTGCGATCTGGGTGGTCGCCTGTGTCAAGGCGGCGTCGCGCTGCTTGGCGATCAGGTCGTTGAGCTGATCGACCAGGGTCGACTGCTGCTGCGGAAGCTGTCTCCTGAAGTTCTCGATCGTGGCGGCAAACTGGCTGCCGGCGTCGGAAAACCGGCTGGTGGCGTCGGTGAAGCGGGTGGTGCTGCCGGCGACCGTCGTGGTATCGGCGACCAGCTTGCCGACCTGCGGCGCCTCCAGCATCCGCAGATAAATCGCGTCGACCTGCCAGGAAAGCAGGGTCGGCATGTACTGGAGATAGAAAAACATGCGTTCGGCCAGAACGCGGGATTCTTCGACCTGGCGGACCGCCGGGTCCAGACCGGAGAACGGATCGATGCGGACCAGACCGAAGACGCTGCTGACCAGCGAATTGCCGCCCTGGGCGGGCTGTTTGGCCTCCGGGAAATCCGCCAGCCGGCCGCTGGCCACGAAACGCTGCTCGGGATGCTCGCGCCTCCATCGCTCGGCGAGCTTGCGCAGCTCGGTGATCTGGCTGGGGGTGAGAAAGTTGCCGGCGATGTGCCAGATCTCCGCCTCGCGGGGCGTGATGGCCGCGAGGATGATCTGCACGTTGTCCGGGCCGAACAGCTCGGTCGCCCACGGGTCCTCGATCGACTGCCTCGTGAGTGTGACCATCATCGCCATGTCCATCATGCCGGCGACGGGATTGGGGTTGACGGCGTTGCCCAGCGCGCCCGAGGCGGCCGCGCTTTTGCCCTGGATGGCCACCAGCCTGGCGGGAGTAGAAGTCAATTGCGCCGCGACCCGGTCGTACGCGTCGGCCATTCCCGCGGCGTAGCCGCTGGCGAAGCTCATCGTGTTGCCCTGCACCCGCTGCGGGTCGATCGGGCCGCCCGCCTGGCCGTTCGCGGGCGGAGCTGTCCCATGAGACGAGTTGGCGCACCCGCTCCCCGCCAGCGCAAGCAGGCAGTTGAGGGCGAGCACCGTAAGGGAGTAGGAAAGTCGACTGCTCAAGCGATCAGCGTCACCTTTCCCGACCGAAGATCGTACACGCCGCCCACCACCTTCACTTTGCCTTCCGCGACCCGCGGCGCCACGATCGGTGCGAGTCCTTTCAGTCGCTCGACACCCAGAGCAACATTTTTGCGGATCGCGTTGTTCAGCGGGTTACCCGGTTCGGATTTGCTTTGCGTAACGGCGGGCTTGATCAACTCCACCAGCTCGTTGATCGCGCCGGGAAGAGAATCTTTGGCATCGATGTGCTTCATCGCCGCCTTGACCGCGCCGCAGTTGCTGTGACCCAGGACCATGATGAGCGGGACATTCAGCTCGGCGATCGCGTATTCGATGCTGCCCTTGACGACCGCGCCCGCGCCGCCGACCACGTTGCCGGCGACCCGCACGACAAATATGTCCCCTTTGCCGACATCGAACAGAATTTCGGGCGCGACCCGCGAATCGGCACAGCTCACGACGACCGCAAAGGGCGCCTGTCCCTCGGCCAACTGCTGGAAATCGGCCGGACTGCGCCGGGGACTGCTAGGGTTGCCGGCGGCGAATCGCCCATTCCCTTCCAGCAGATTCCGCAGGGCCTCATCCGCGCCCGGGCGGGCGGAGCTGTCGGCCGGCGGATCGGCCGCCAGGAGATTCGACGTACAGAGTCCCGTGGCCGCCGCGACGCCGGCCAGCTTCACGAACCGACGACGCGAAAAAAAGGATGAAAGCATGGGAACACCTGGTTAGAGCAATGTCTCGCTCAAAGAGATTGCGCGTTCTTCGGACGCGATGACGGCAGGTATTATCGCGTTCCTGCGCGATTTGCCAAACTCCGTGCGCAGTCCACCGCCCAAGCGCAGAACACCTTCATCGACCGGTTCGATCCGGAACGCTGGCGCTATCGAACGCGCCGTGTTCACTGCCGGCGCCCATGCATGTCGGGGCCGTCTTTGATCGCCGCTTGCGGTTTCGCGAGGGATCGCGCCACGACCGCAAAACCGCAAGCGGCGAATCAGGCGTACCGTGGAGTGAGGGACGTGTGGCTACATGTACATGCCGCCATTGACGCCAATCACCTGTCCGGTGATGTAGCTGGCAGCAGGACTGGCCAGAAAGGCCACGGCGGCGGCAACCTCCTTGGGCTTGCCCAGCCGGCCGACGGGCGTCATCGCCTTGACCTGTTCGGTCACGGCAGCGGGGAGGTCGCGGGTCATGTCCGTCTCGATGAAACCGGGGGCGACCACGTTGGCGGTGATGCTTTTGCGGGCCAGCTCACGCGCCAGCGTCATCGTAAATGCAACCAATGCGCCCTTGCTGGCGGCGTAGTTGGCCTGACCGAAGTTCCCGGTCTGGCCGACGATCGAGGAGATGTTGACGATGCGGCCCCAGCCCTGCTCGACCATC
>DATHPP010000077.1:0-3611 GCA_035483795.1 Tepidisphaeraceae bacterium
AGGGTCGGCAATTATGAGAAATTCGGGGCCGCGAAAAAGCAGTGGCTATTGCAATGCCTTAGGCTGCGCCAACTATGAAGTTTTCGGGGAAGCTGAGGCCCGTCGTTCCTGGCGACCCGTCCGGAGCAGGCGCTCGACGGACTGGATCGGCGCCAAGATGTATTCTACCGTGCCGTTGATCCGTGCCTTTCTGCCGACTTTCGTTCCCTGCAGCTCATTCCAGGCCGCCCGTAGGGCGTCAGCGTCTTTCTGCCACCATCCGACCTTGATCTGGATCACCCGCTTGCCGTGCTTCACGGGAAGCACGCTGAGACCGAAGGGCGCGAGCGCGTTGATCTCCATTACGGCGGGCTTGAGGACGTGCTTATTAAATTCGCCGAAAGTTTTATAGCGGCCTTCGTGGACGCCGATTAAATCGCGGAATTCGTCGAGTGAATAGGAATGGTTGAATTTCTTGTCGAGATTGACCATCTGGGCGATATTTTCATAGAGGCTGATGGCATATTTTGAGGTGAAGGCCATCAGGATCGGGAGCGCGATCTTGCCCCAGATGGTCGAATCCTTAAGCACCTCGATCAGGCGCTTGTCGAAGCTGTAGTTCAGGGTTCCGGCCGGTCGGTCGGGATCGTCCAGATCGTTGCCGCCGAGGAACTGGACACGGCGAATCTTGCCGTTCGGCAGGCGGAGGGTGAGGAAGGTACGCATAAGTGCTTCGATGGCTTCCTCGACCATCTCATAGCCCTTGTGGCTGTCAGGTTTCAGGTCGTCGATCTCGATGGAATAATCCTTGCCTACCTCAACGCCTTGCATATGCGCGTTGTACCAGAGGATGGTTATGGCCCGCCTGGCATTAAGGGTGAGTTCATGATGGCCGGTGATCTGAATCAGTTCGGCGGGCTTGATAGCCTCCCGGTTGCGGGATTTGAGGTTCAGGGTAAGGAGGCGCATCTCCATAAGGGTCTCATAATACAAAAATGAAAATGTTTAGCCAGCCGATTCATATTTCCCCGAAAACCTCATATTTGTGCGGCTTGGAGCAGGGCAGCGAAGCTGCTGCGCGGCTGGGACTCTCATGGGGTTCCCTGCCCTTCCAGTTCCCGCTCGAGCGCCAGCAGCGCCCGTTCGACAATCTCCCCGAGCGTGGGTCTGTGGGTGATCTCGCCGGCGTAATACCGCGCCTGTTCGGCTTCTACGATCTTATGGAATCGATCGTGGGCGCGCGGCGTGATGCGGGCATTGAGGAGAACGGTGCGGCCGGTCTTGGCCGGTCGCTTGACCGGCGCAGGCATAGGAACTGGAGCCCGGCTTGAAAAACCGCTTTCGTGAGCGATTCGACGCACGGTTTCAGGCGCGATCGGCGCAGGTGCGGGGCCGGTCTTGGGCGTAAAGCCCGTCAGGTCGACGTCGCCGCCGAAGAGGATGCTGGGCCTGGAGCCGGACATTTACGCCACCTCTTGCCGCGGCGCGGGCTCTTCGGCCTGTCGTTTGAGCATGGCAATGACTTCGACCATGAACTCGCGCGCGTTGCTGATAGCCGCGGGGACGTTGCGCACGAGGTTTGGCTTGAGACCGGCTAGCGAGCCGCCGAAGGAGAAAATGGCGCGATAGGCGTCCCGCTCGTGGAGCGGTGTGCCTAGGACGGGAACGCCCTGCTGCAGCATATCGGCTTCGAGGCTCTTGAGGGTGCGCGGACGTACGGCCGGGTTGGTCTGTGTGAAAAGGACGGCGAAGGGGATTTTGCGGTGATAGGCCCGCTCTTGCCGGTTGATGAACTGGATGACCTTAGCGGCCTCGATGCCGTCGAGTTCGGACCCTTTGGTGGGAATGATGACCAGGTCCGACCGGGTCATGGCATGCGCGACCATGACGGAAGCTGTGCCTTCGAGGTCGACGATGACGAAAGCAGTCTTGCGCGCCGCGTCGTCTATGGCGTCGATCAGCGTTTCCTCACTCACGTCGCCGATGACGGTCAAATTCTTGGGTTTCCCGGGTTTCCTGCTCCATCGCAGAACCGGCTGATTCGGGTCGGCGTCGATGATGGTGACCGCAGCGCCGCGTTGCGCGAGTTCTGTGGCCAGGAGAACGGCGGACGTGGATTTGCCGGCACCCCCCTTGGAGCTGGCTAAGGAAATTGTTGGCACTTGAGTTCCCCCTTCTATATGTCAAATGCTTGCATAACATCGTCAGTTGGTCAACTGTTGATGTGATATAAACAGTCTGTCAACTGTTGTCAGTTAGCCAACTGTTGTTCGAGTGTCGTCAGAAAATTTTATTTCCCGTGCTTGGCGAACAGGGGCTTTCAATGCCTCGGCCATGAGATCGTTCATTGTGCGGTCGAGACGGACACCCAGGATCTTCAGGCGATCCCGAACGTCTTTAGGGAGATGGGCCGTAATCGGTACGGTGCCGGCGAGCTCCGCTGGCTGGCACGAGTCTTCGGTATGGGGCACGTCTTTGCGTCGAACTCAGAGTGACGACCCTTGCGTTGCCTCGGCTTGTAACTGCCGTCTGCCCGCCGTTCGGGCGCTGATCTTCTTCCAGCCGACTTTCGACTGCGGGGAGATCGGGCGCTGCCGCCGGCGCGAATTCCGCCCGGGGGCGCGAATCGACCGGCCTGGGTAGCGGGCTTGCTGGCGGTTTTCGCCGGATCGGGGAGCGGGCGTTATTCGGGCGTCGGCGAATTGCTGTTTCGGCCGCGGTGGGTAAGGCTTGCCGATGACGGTCCCTTTCACCGCTCCCCGGCACGAGGTCCTCGATTTGCGGGCTCCCTACGGTTCCCTCCGGCGCTTCGGGGGTTCCATCTGGCGACCGCGCCGGCGGTGTCCCCGGCTTTCGGCCGCAACGCGCCCTGCAAGCCGGGTGATCCCCCTCCGCCGGGCGCGCCCCGCCGCTGCCAGAACCTCGAACCGTATCCGGTCGCCATCGAGGCCCCACACCGGGGCTTCCCTAGCGAAAGGAGACAGTCATGATTATCGGCAATTTCACCTACAACAAAGCCCAGGACAGCTACACGGGCGAGCTCGCGACCCTCGAGGTCGACGCCCGCAAAGTGATGTTCCGGGCGATCGAGGCCAAGACCGACAAGGCGCCCCATTACCGGGTCGTCAGTCCCACCAAGACCGGCGATGTCGAGTTTGGCGCGGCGTGGAAAAAGCGCAGCGAGGAGGGCCGGGTATACCTCTCGGTCAGGCTCGACGATCCGTCACTAACCCAGCCGCTCAATTGCGCGCTGGTCGAGCAGGGCGAAGGCGAGGGATTTATCCTTGTCTGGTCGCGCGAGGCCCGCAAGGCCAAGGCCGAGTAAGTCCGGCTGGGGGCGGCTCGCATGGGCCGCCCTTTGTTTCTTCCCGCCCCGTTTCTCGCAAACACGAAGGCCAAACAAAATGAAAAGAGCCGGCGAGGGGTGCATGTCTCACCGGCCTCAGTTCCTCGACGGTCCGCGAGGCCACGCCCGCCCGCCAATTCGAGCGCGAACGAACGCGCGGGCACGACCGCGGCTTAAGCCGCTAGTAGGTGGACCCGGCCCAGCGGCTGGGGTGGCCGTCGTTCCTTTCCGCGCCTAATATCGTCGACCGCGGACCACGATCGGAAACTCGGATGCGATGATTGAT
>DATHPP010000078.1:0-2814 GCA_035483795.1 Tepidisphaeraceae bacterium
CAGGCTCGGCAGCGCGATGCTGACGACGTTGATGCGGTAATAGAGGTCCTGGCGAAACTGCTGCTGCGCCACCAGCGCCGCCAGATCGACGTTGCTGGCGACGATTACGCGCACGTCGACGGTTCGGGTCTGCGTGCTCCCGACCGGCTCGAAGGCCCGCTCCTGGAGCATGCGCAGAAGCTTCAACTGAAGGGCGGGGGAGGCGGAGTTGATCTCGTCGAGGAAGAGCGTGCCGCCGTCCGCGGCCATGAAACGTCCGGGCTTGTCCGAAATGGCGCCGGTGAACGCGCCTTTGATATGGCCGAACAGCTCGGATTCCAGCAGCGTCTCCGGCAGCGATCCGCAACTGACCTCGACAAACGGCTTGTCCCTGCGTGGCGAGCGGTGATGGATGGCGCGGGCCAGCAGCGACTTGCCCGTGCCGCTCTCCCCGCCCATCAGGACCGTCGTGCGGCTGTCGGCGACCGCGTCGACCAGCTCGAACAGCTTGTGCATCTTGGGATCGTGCCCGATCACGTTGTCCAATCCGAAGCGCAGGTCGAGCTGCTGGCGCAGCGACTGGTTCTCAAACAAAAGCGCCTGCTGCCGGGCAGCCTTCTCCACGACGACGCGAATCTCCTCATCGACGATCGGCTTGGTCAGATAATCGAAAGCGCCGCTCTTGGTGGCTTCGACGGCCCGTTCGATCGAGCCGTAGCCAGTGATGACGATCGGGACGACGTGGGCGTGCCGGCGCCGGACCTCGCGGAGGAATTCGATCGGCTTGATGCCCGGCATGTTGACGTCGGCCAGCAGCAGCTCGACGGGCTCGGCTTCCAGCAGGGCCATAGCCTCCTCGGGCCGATCGGTCGTCCGCACCTCGTAGCCCTCGCGGCGGAGAAACTGAGAGAGGGATTGCAGAATGATGCGATCTTCGTCCAATATCAGCAGCCGGGGCTTGGGCGTCGAGTTGGCCTGTAGCATGGTGTAATTCCGCAACAATCCGCCAGACGGGGTTGACGCTTTTCCACAACGCGTGTCCTTTGGAAGCATCGGCAAGAACGGGTGTTGCTTTTGAGGGACATGGAAGAAAAAACTCGCAGGCCGTGGCCACAGTCCCGTCGGGCGTGGTCACCGGCGGAACTTGCTTGTGCCTGATGTTGCCCACGCGTACATTGGAGCGATATAGCCCGCCGCAGGCGTGAGTCAGAGGTCATTGGGGAAGCGAAGGTCGATGGGCGGCCCTTGAGTTTGGTTGGCCGTCCATCGAGTCATGCCGATAAGCGGCGGTTCACCCAATCCTCGGCTATTGGACAGGAGTTCACAGCAATGACGCAGCAACAGCGCACCGGGCTGAACATGCCTCTCGTGTCGAGCCTCGCTGCTTTGTCCACGGCCGCCAGGAGCAAATCTCGCCGACGGGCGGTTCGCGATCGCGCCGGACAACATGGGCGGGGCGTGCCGGCGTTCATGGTGGAACGCATCGAGAGTCGCATCTTATTGAGCGCCGTGACGACCCCGGCTTCGCTGGCCAATCTTGTGGCGCACACCACCTTCGTGGCCTATCACCCCCCCGGGTCCAGGTTGCGCGCCGGTGCTGGCCGGGACAACACGCCCTTCGACACCAGCTCGCCCACCGGTCTCACGCCGGTACAGATGCGCCAAACCTACGGCGTGGACCAGATCAACTTCAATGGGACGGTCGGCGACGGGACGGGCCAGACCATCGCAATCGTGGACGCCTTCGACCAGCCCAACGCCGTCAGTGACCTCAACGCTTTCAACCAGTTCTTCAACCTTCAGCTGATGAACCAGCCCGGCGGCCCGACCTTCACCAAGGTGGATGAGAACGGAGGTACTAACTTACCCTCCCCAGCCCCAAAGGGAGGGTGGGCGATCGAGGAATCACTGGACATCGAGTGGGCCCACTCGATCGCCCCCGAGGCCAACATTGTTTTGGTGGAGGCAGCCAGCGCGAGCGATACGGACCTTCTTGCCGCCATCGACACAGCGCGCAACTACGCCGGCGTGTCGGTGGTTTCGATGAGCTGGGGCGGTCCTGAGTTCGCGGGAGAGCCCGCGGACGATTCGCACTTTGTCACGCCCGCCGGGCACACCGGCGTTACTTTCTTCGCATCGACGGGGGACACCGGTCAGCCGGGCGGATGGCCGGCGTATTCGCCCAACGTCGTCGCCGTCGGCGGCACCACCCTCAACGTCGATTCCAATGGCAATTACCTGAGCGAAACCGGGTGGTCAGGAAGCGGCGGGGGCATCAGCACGCAGGAATCGCAACCGAGTTATCAATCCGGCAAGGTCACGCAGAGCACGACCGCTCGCACGATCCCGGATATGGCGATGGACGCCGATCCGCAGACGGGTGTGCCAGTTTACGATACTTACGATTTTGGCACTTCGGCGCCGTGGGCGCAGTTTGGCGGCACAAGCCTGGCTTCCCCGATGGCCGCGGCGCTTGTGGCCATCGCCAACCAGGGATCCATGCTCCAGAACGGCACCACGTTGGACGGCAGAAACAACACGCTGCCCGACCTCTACGCGATGAGTGCCAACAACTTCCACGACATCACCAGTGGCAACAACGGTTTTTCCGCCGGCCCTGGCTACGATCTCGTCACCGGCATCGGCAGCCCGGCCAACCCCTTTGCCGTGACGCTGAGCGGCGTTCACGTCCCGCGCCTGGCCTTTGCCCAGCAGCCCACCAATACCACCGCTGGCGCCACGATTACGCCCGCCGTGACCGTCGACGTGCTCAACGCCTCGGGTCAGTTGATGAGCAACGACCACTCCAACGTCACGCTCGCTTTGTTCGGCGGC
>DATHPP010000079.1:0-10483 GCA_035483795.1 Tepidisphaeraceae bacterium
CCGACTGGACCGGCTCGGTCAGCGTCATCGACTTGAGCAACGGCGTAACGATCCCGGTCTCCGCCACGCACATGCCGGCGTACAACGAGCTGGTCTTCGGCCTCAACAACAGCACCGAGCTGTCCGACGCCAACTACGCCGCCATCCTGCACGGCTCACAGCTCCAGGGCGCCACTACCGGCCTCTCGGTCGTGGGTAATGACGGGGTGGCGGGCGACGACTCCACCTTCAACTTCTTCTTCCAGGAAAGCGATTTCAACCACGACCGCAACACCAACAGCGCCGATCTACAGACCGTCCTCGCGGACCTGAACCACCCCGGCACCTTCAGCGGCGGCGACAGCAACTACGACGGCAACATCAACTCCGCCGACCTCCAGGACGTGCTGTTTTTCCTCAACAAGAGCCTGCCCCTGCTGGGCACGCCGGGCACGCCGACGCTTGAGGACACCGGTGACAGCCGCTTCGTCATCGCATGGAACGCGCCCAGCGACCCCAGCGTGACCGCCTACGATGTGTACCGCGATTCAACCCGCATCGCCACCGACGTCACGGCCACGACATACATGGACAGCGGCCTCTCTGCCGGTACTACCCATGCGTACTTCGTCGTCGGCAAGGACGCCAGCAACGACAGCTCATGGCAATCGCCCGAGCTGCTGGCCTCGATCCCCGCGGCCGGATCTATTACCCTCACCCCGCCGGCCCTGGAGGCGATCAGCGCCGGTCAGACCGCCACCCTCTCGATCCCGTTCACCGACTCCGGTCCGCTGACCACCCACACCGGCTCGATCAACTGGGGCGACGGCACGACGGGAACGGCCACCGTCGCCGAATCCAATAACACCGGCACGCTCAGCGGCTCGCACGAGTTCGACTCCTTCGGCGCTTATTTCGGCTCGATCTCCATCACCGATCCGGGCGGCAGCAGCGCCACCGAGCTTTTCGAGATCGTCGTCCCCACCTTCTACAACACCGGCCCCGACGGCTTTGTGCCGGGGCAGACATACGCGCTGACGCCCACCTTCTCTGACCCCGACGGCGACACGCCGCTCTCCTACTACGTTAGCTGGGGCGACGGCTCGACGGTGCAGACGTACGGGGGGTCCACCACCGACTTTACCTACGCCTATTCCTCCGCTTCCGGCTCGCCCTTCTATTGCACGGTGTTGGTTGCGGCCGCGGATGGCACCTTCACCGACACTCCGGTGATCGCGGAGGTTCCGCCGACGCTTTCGATCTCAGGCCCATCGTCGATCACGGAAGGCAGCGCCTACGCCCTCTCCGACACGGTTTCGGGATCGTCGTCGGGCGACACCTACGACTTCTCAATCGACTGGGGCGACGGCTCGACCGGCGAAGATGTGACCGCTTCCCCCGGCGGTGCTTTCTCTTACACATACGACGAGGCGGGTACGTATACCATCGAGATGATCGCCACCGACGACACCAGCGGCGAAGGGGACATCGAGGAGACGACCATCACGGTCGCCGAGGCGACGCCGACGTACTCATTGGCCCTCGCGTCCACCGGCATCGCGGGAGACGCAACGAGTCTCGTCGACAGCTTCACCGACCCGGCGGGTCACACGCTCGACAGCCTCTCGATCGACTGGGGTGACGGCAGCAGCGGAGCCTACTACGAGAATCCAGGGACTTTCAGCCACGATTACGTGTTGCCGGGTACGTACGCCGTCACCGCAACCTTCTCAGACGACGAAGGAACTTATACAGCGGGAATCAGCGTTCCCGTCCGGGATTATGGCAACGCTGCAATTAACTTGTCCGACGCAACCTATCCGAATTGGCTTGAACAAGGGGAGCCGCTTAACGCGACGGTCATGTTCAACGAGCCGAGCAGCGAAGTGGTTCCAACGAGTTATCAGATCAACTGGGGGGATGGCACGACGTCGACGTACGGCACTGACCCAGACTACGGCGGCGCCTTTACCCACACCTTTCAGACGTACGGTACGGTCACCGTAAATGTGACCCTGGACAGCAACGCGGGCACGTATTATTGCTCAGAGGTTGTGGGGATCACACCATACCTCAACTTCACGTTCGATGATGTGGGATTTGCGGAGTCGGGCGTTCCATATACTTTCTACGTCAGGGACGGGGGATGCGATCCGCTGCCCACCTACACGCTTGGCTGGGGTGACGACACCACATACATCGGCACGGCGGCGACGCTCACGCACGTTTACACGTTCGACGAGCACTGGCCCGACCCCGACACCACGTATGTCTGGAACTACCGTCCTGTAAGCTTCAGTGTAACTGAGGGCACGAGCACAGAGACGTTCGGGGGCGGTTACGTCACCGTCTACCCATCCAGCAGCGGGGAGATCTCGCCCGACACGGTCCCCACGGCCACCGAGGGCTCGCTGACGACGTTCAGCGCCGACTTCACGGCCGAATTTAACCCGCCGACGCTGCCTGACAACGCCGGGTGGTCAGTCGCGTGGGGCGATGGATTGACCGGCACCGTCTTCAGTCCCGATAACGTCCTGCAAGGAACGGCAAGCCATGCTTACGCCCTCGCCGGCACATATACCATTCAGTGGGGCGTCAGCTATGAGGACATCAATTCGACGGGCGCAATCGATTGGCGCTTTCAGGCGTTCGCCGATCAGCAGGTGGTGGTCACGCACGCGACGCCCACATTTGCCGTTTCCGGCGCAACGTACGCAGTCGACGGGGAGGAATACACACTGGCATCCACACCCACAGTCATCCACCCCGGCACGGCGGAGGCCCCGCAACTGTGGATCATCGCCTGGGGTGACGGCAGCACCGATGCCTATCAGCCCTTCCACTCCTTCCCTGAGCACACGTACAATTCCCCAGGCGAGGAAACCATCGTAGCAACGGCGATCACAAACGAAGGAACGTACGCGACAAGCTGGAGCGTAAACGTCTACGACCCGGAAATGCACGTCGTTGAATCGGACGGAACGACGCTGGACCACCAGACGCAAGAAACCGACGGCGCAATACTAGGCGTAGACTACAGTGATATGACCGGCGTCGAGGACACGCTGGGGAACGACATTCCCGACTACAGCCAAACCGCCATGCCTGTCGCCGACACCGACCTTCTCGAGGTGACTTTCGATCAGCTTCCCACCTCAGTCGGGGGCACATACACGATTTCCTGGAGCTCCCCGGATTTCACCGTCTGGTCGGACGCCGAGAAAGACACACAGCTTACAAGCGGCTATAGTTTCGCCGCGGCGCCCGTTGGAACCAGCATTGCACCGGTTTTCCTCGAAGGAATGTCGATCAGCTCGCAGATGGCGGCAAACGGGATGACACTGACTTGGACGTCAAACGATTATAGCATCGTCAGACCGGTTGACATCTTGAAGCCCACGGTTCTCAGCATCGTCGGTCCGACCATTGTCCCCGGCTATGGGATCTACAGCTACTACATCCGTGGGCCCGCCGTTCCGGCAGGGCCGTCCGCTTGGAGCGCGGCCGGTGGCACGGTGCTTACCGGCGAAAGCGGGTTTGTTGGCGCGAACATACAATGGGGCGGCGGACCTGCGTTCGCGTCCGTGCTTTACACACCCCTACCTGGATTCACAATCAGTCTACCTGTAACAGTATTCCAAATCGCGGTCACTGCACCCGGCGGGACGCCTTTCCCGACGGGGACGCCGTACGACGGGGGGGCGGTGTTCATGAAAAATGCGGGGAAGACGATTCTAGGAAAGAATATCGTATCTGGAACACCGGCCGGCCTAACGTGGAATGCCATGATTACCGTGAACGGGCCGCTCAATTCGAATGGGGTGCCGATAATGGCCGGCGTCAACCAACTCCGAATCGGGTATATTCAAAATCTGACCGGCTACATCGCGCGCGGCGTGTACGGCACTACGTGGATGAAGTCCAATTTGGAGCATGTCCTCAACGCGTACCCATATCTCGACGCCGCATCCGATGCATACCCGTGGTACCGCCAGATCGGCGCGGGCACATGGACGCCTGCTCTAGATCCGGTTAGCCACCAATTCAAGACCACATTGACGGAGCTTGACCAGCCGACTGCGGAGATTCCTTTCGATTTGAGTCGTACTCGGAATGCGGCGGTCATCAACTCGTCTTCGAACAGGTTGACTAGTACGCAGATTCTCGATCAGTTCGTGATCAGTGTTTGCGCTGTTACCGAGCAGGACGCCTCAAATTATGTTCGCGAGGCAACGGCCAGTTGGTCCTTCGACGGCGACGGCACCGTAGCCGCCACGCCCCCGCTTCCGGCGCGCCCGCTTACCGGGAATCCCGCGTACACCTGGACACCAACAACGGCGATCATTACCCCGCCCACGGCGTGGACGCCAGTCACTGACGGCAGTTCACCCGTCGTGCGCGGAGCCACGGCCAATCAGATTCTTGCTGGCGGTATCGGAGGGTTTAACGTGCAGAATTCACCCGTGCCGCCTCCCCCTTAGTGGCGCTTTCCGATAGGAGCGAGCTATGAATAAAGTTGCGACCTGTGTTAATAGGATCATACGATCCATTCTTCTGTTAATTCCGGTGACCGCCGTAGGGGGAACAAATCCAGCCAGCCAGCCAGCGCGAAGTGTCAGATTTATGGGAATAGAGGACTCAAGCCGATCGACCGTATTCGTGATCGACGCGACGGGGTCGATGTCGACGAAGTTCAATGCGGTTCGATCCGGCCTGACGGAGGCAGCTTCGGAGCTATCGTCCGCTCAATCGTTCAACACGGTGTTCAGCCAGATGGCGGGATTCGCGACCCTGAGCGTGAGCCTATTGCCGGCCACGGAAGAGAATCGCATCAAGCTGAGGACGCTCCTTTCACGGGTCAGGGTCGAAGGTGCGACGGATCCATTGCCAGCCATTGAAGCTGCCTTTGCGATGCACCCTGACGTGATATTCTTTGTTGCCGATGGGGATTTTCCGGACAACGACCTCGTTCAGCGCAGGTTCCATGAACTTGAGCAGGGCTACAGAATCCGCATAAACACAATTGCGTTGATGACACACGGTGGGGATGTGGAATTCGCGGGGGTGCTCAAGCGGGTTGCAACCCAGAGTGGGGGAGCGTTTAGGGAAGTTACGGCGGAAAGTGAGTCAGGTCATTGAGCATTACAGTAGGTGTGCAAGTCCGCCACGACCGCGCGCAAGGAGATCCACGCGACATTCTCGTCTGGGCCATCCGGAGGAGTTGAAAAAATGATGGATTTCGCATGCATGTCTCTACTTCGTCACCCGCTCGGGGCGGGAGGCCACCTCTCAGGCAGAAAAATCGCGGTCGTGTTGACGATCGTTCTTGCCTGCCGTCGGACAGAGGCGCTCGGCGATTGGACGGTGGCCGAAGGACAGGACAGTATTGTGAGCATCGGAGTCGGTTCGACAGCCGGGTTTGTCGGCGGGGATTCGCAACTTCACACGATACCAAGCTCCGGGGCGCTAAATTATGCTTCCGAGGCGGCCGGTGTTGCATCCATTTTTGCCATATCTGGTAACGAGTTCACCAACTCCGTCGCGGCGTCTCGTGTTCTTGAGATCGGCCCCGACGGCTCGGACGTCGGCTATGCAAGTGTACTTGACAACATTTGGCTCGACGTTTCCGACTCGCCTTCGTCCGCCGCGATTGGCGTTGTCATGTCGAATTCGGACCCGCAGAGCGAGGTAGGATTCCAGTGGCAACTGGTAGCGCCGGACGGGCAGCTCTTGGACGTTGACCAGGATTCCATTGAAGGTGTCGGAGCTCTGGGCGCGCCCCCGGCCATAGTCTCACTACCGTCGAACGGAACCTATTGGCTGGAGTTCCGCTGGTGGTTGGAGGAAAACACCTCCGCGCAAAGCTCGGCTGATGCCGCTGACACTGCCTACAGCGCATCAGCAACATTTAGCGCCGTGGAGATCCCAGAGCCTGGCGCCGCTCTCGGCCTATGTGGGCTGGCGATTGCCGCGCTCAGCCGTCGACGGCGCCACAGCAGGTGTGTTTAACAATTACGAGGTAAGACCATGCATCCCATCGAAATAGACGCCATCCTGAAACTCGCCAAGAATCACCTTCGCTCGGGCAAGGTTCCCGAGGCGGAGCGGATGTATGTGCGGGTGCTAAAGGAGCAGCCCACGTGCGCGGAGGCGCTGCATTTTCTCGGGCTCGCGACGATGCAGCGGGGGAAATTGGACAAGGCGCTGGAACTGGTCCGGCGGTCGATCGAGATCGATCCCTCGCGGGCGGATTATCACAACAATCTGGCGACGGTATTGGGACGGATGAACGCCGCGGTCGAGGCGCTGGGGGCGGCGCAGCGGGCCATCGACCTGCGCGATGACTTTGCCGAGGCGTGGAGCAACAAGGGCGTGGCGCTGGAGAAGCTCGGGAGGCTCGACGAGGCGGTCGAGGCGTACCGGCACGCCGTGGCCCTGCGGGAGGATTATGCGGAAGCCTTGGCCAACCTGGGCAATGCGCTGTCGCGGATGGGGCAGCGCACAGCAGACAAGGAGACCGGGAGACAAGGAGACAAGGAGACGCCGCACGAGGAAGCTTGTGAGATGCTGCGGCGGGTGGCGGAGCTGCGGCCGCGGGATGCGGGGGCGCGGAAGAATTTGGGCAATGCGCTCAGGCGTGAGGGAAAGCCGACCGAAGCGGTGGTGGCGTATCGCATGGCGACGGAATTGACTCCGCGGGATGCGGACGCTTACAACAACCTGGGGGCGGCCTTGCAGGAGGCGGGGAAGGTGGCGGAAGCGGAAAGCGCGCTGCGCGGCGCCCTGGCGATCAACCCCAATCACATGGACGCCCATTGGAACCTGGGGTTGGCGCTATTGGCCCTGGGCCGGTGGCGCGAGGGGTGGGTGGAGTACGAGTGGAGAAGGCATTTGCGCGAGGACCTGGGGCAGAAGCGGGGGTTTCCCCAGCCGGCGTGGCAGGGGTCGCCGCTCGAGGGGATGCACGTGCTGGTGCTCTGCGAGCAGGGATTGGGGGATTCGATCCAGTTCATCCGATATGTGCCGCTGCTGGCGGCGCGCGGAGCGAAGGTGACGGTGGAGTGCCAGGGGAAGCTCAAGCCGCTACTGGCGTGCCTTGATACGGCAGACAAAGAGACAGCGAGACACGGAGACAAGGAGACGCAGCACAAGGGCGGTCTTTCGTCTCCTTGTCTCCCGGTCTCCGTGTCTCCTTGTCTGGAACGCGGCGAAGTCCGCGTCATCGCCCGCGGCGAGCCGCTGCCGAATTTTGACATGCATGCCCGCCGTGCATTTTCGGCTCGACGCCGGAGGATCTGCCGAGTCAGGTCCCGTACCTGAGCGTGGATGAGAAGCGGGTGGCGGAGTTCGCCGAGCAATTCAAGCGCGGCAAGCGGGAACCCGGTCCGCAATCGGCATTCGGCAATCGGCAATCGGCAATCCACGTGGGTCTTGTCTGGCAGGGCAACACGGCCCACAAAGGCGATCGCTTCCGCTCGATTTCGCTTTCGATGTTTGAGCCGGTGGCGAAAGTGCCCGGCGTAAAGCTGGTGAGCCTTCAGAAAGGGTACGGCCACGAGCAGATCGAGCAGAACCGGGACAAGTTCGAGCTGATCGAGTGGTCGGACCCGACCGACGTGACGGCGGAAGCTTTGGTCGACACCGCGGCGGTGATGAAAAACCTGGACCTGGTCATCGCCGTGGACACCGGCGTGGCCCACCTGGCGGGAGCGCTGGGCGTGAAGGGCCGTCAGATCGTTTCGACGCGAATGTGGGTGTTGGTGTAGATGCAGACTTCGCCGGCGATTTTGAGGGCGGTTTCGACGATTTCCTTGGCGCTCAGAGAAGAATGCTGGAGCAGGGCTTTGGCGGCGGAGAGGGCGTAGGGGCCGCCGGAGCCGATGGCGATGACGCCGTCGCTGGGCTCGATCACGTCGCCGACCCCGCTGATCATCAGGCTGGTCGTTTTGTCGGCGACGGCGAGCATCGCCTCCAGCCGGCGCAGAACCCGGTCGGTGCGCCATTCCTTGGCCAGTTCGATGGCCGCCCGCCGGGTGTTGTCGGGGAATTCACTCAGCTTCTTCTCGAATCGTTCCAGCAGGGCGAACGCATCCGCCGCCGACCCGGCAAAGCCGGTGAGGACTTTTCCGCCCCCGACCCGGCGAATTTTGACGGCGTCATGCTTGGCGACGGTATTCCCGAGCGTCACTTGCCCGTCGCCGCCAAGGGCAACCTGATCGTCTCGTCGAACGCTGAGAATGGTGGTGGATCGTGCGGCCTTCATCGACTTATTCCTTGGGAAGACGCTGCTTGAGGGTAAGAACGGGGGCGAACAGGTCGCCGTGCTTTTCAACGCGCTTGAGGACCTGGTTTGTCGTGAACTGAATTCGCGCCGGCTCGCGTTTCTTGAAGGCCGCCTCCAGTTCGTCCCACGTCACCGGCGTGGAAACGGTCGGTTCCGCCCGTGCCCGCAACGTATAGGCAGATGCGGTGGTCTTGTGATTGTCGTTCTGGCTCCAATCGACCAGGACCTTGCCGTGTCGAAGCTCCTTCCGCATGACCGAAGTCACTTCTTTGGGATTCTCGCGCTCCAGGAGCAGTGCCATCGCGTGGGAGAACTCCTTGGTGCGGTCGAAGGTCGTGGCGGTATTGAGCGGGACCCACAGATGCAGTCCCTTCGATCCGCTGGTCTTGGCGAAGCTCTGGAGCCCCAGCTTCTGGAGCAAATCGCGCATCTGGATGCCGACGCGGATGCTGTCGAGAATGTCGGCGGGCGGGCCCGGATCGAGATCGAACACCATCGACGTCGGCACTTCGACCTTGGGCAGCCGGCTCAGCAGCGTGTGCATCTCCAGGCACGCCAGATTTCCCAGCCACACCATGGTGGCGCGGCTGTCGACCAGGCAATAGTCCAGAAACGCGTTGTTGTCCCGGCTCCAGACCTGTCCGGTCTTCACCCAATCCGGGCGGTGTTTCGGGCAGCGTTTCTCGTAGAAGAACTTTTCATCGACGCCGTTGGGATACCGCTTGAGCGTGAGCGGCCGGTTGCTCAGGTGCGGCAGCATCGCCGGTGCGATCCGAAGGTAGTAGTCAATGACCTGCCCCTTGGTGAATCCGGCTTCGGGATAGAGAACTTTCCCCAGATTCGAGAGGGCGATCTGCTTTCCGTCGATTTCGATGGAAGCGGGCAGGGCGGTCGCCGGGGCGGCAGGTGGAGTTTTTTTCGCTTTGGCGCGTGGCATCAGCATTGTCCTGCCTGACGGCGCGCCAGGTCCTGGCGGAGGAAGCTTTTGAACGTGGGCAGGCCGCCGGATTCCCAGGCGGCTTCGATCCGCGATGCCAGCGACTGGTTCTTTTCCATCATCTGACAAAAAGCGGCGTATTCGGGCGACTCGGGCCCCACGTGAATGTGCCGGTCGTGGGTGTCGGCCCGGAAAAGCGATGTCTTTCCATCGGGCGCCCGCTCGATCGTCAGCTTCATGTGCGGATACCAGGGATTGCCCAGACGCAGGCTCAATCGGACCGGCTGCTCCCTGGGCGTCGGCTCAAAAATCGTCGCCCGATACAGATCGCTCTCGGGCCCAACGCGAAGCGGTTCGATTCTCGCCCGAACCGAGGCAGGGCACGCAGCGTTGTAAGCCGCGGCGAGATAAATCTCCACCGCGTTCCAGAACTGCGCGGACGTGGGCAGTTGCCAGCTCATGCTTTGTGCGTGAAGATCACGCGCGGCCAGATTATAACCTCGCCAATCCCTCGGAGGAGTATGGCTTTGCCGGACGTGCTGGTGGTGGAGGACGACGCCGATCTCAACGAGTTGATCGGCGCCTACGTCTGCATGGCGGGCCTCTCCTGCCGCTCGGCGCTGACGGGCAGCGACGCGATCCGGGAAATCGAAACCAAGGTCCCCGCGGCGGTGGTCCTGGACCTGATGCTCCCGGACATGAGCGGTTTCGACATCTGCCGGCGGATCAAAGGCACGCCCGCCTGCTCCACAACCCGAGTCATCATTCTGACCGCCATGGACAGCGAAGCCTCGCGCCAGCACGGCCGCGAGGTCGGCGCAGATGAGTATCTCACCAAGCCCTTCGACCCCGACCACCTGATGCAGACGGTCGCCCGCCACGCCTGCCGCGTCTGACATCCGAAAAATGTCTCACTTGTCAGACCCCAAAAAGTGCGACATTCCGCGACATTCGCGACATTTGGAGCACTCCAATTTCACGCGCGAGGAATGTTGCCAATCGAAATCCCCCGCTCGAACGCGATAAACGTTCAATTTCGTTTCAAACGTTGCATGCCGGGTTTTCTGGCCGTCGCCTCCCCCGCGTCGCATCCCGTGATGTCCCAAATGTCCCGTCCCAAAATGTCCCATGTTTCGAATGAAATGGGCTCTTCCGGTTTTTGCGTAGGTAATTCTATCAACGCGCGGGGGCGCTGCCCCCGCACCCCCGGAGTTTAGCGCATGCTGCCGCCGGCAGGATGGGGCGGGGGAATGTTCTTGACTGCGGAAGGCAGCCTGATTGAG
>DATHPP010000080.1:0-13822 GCA_035483795.1 Tepidisphaeraceae bacterium
TCACCACGACCACCGACACCGGCTATCAACGTGCAGTCGAACTCTACGGCAACGATCCCGCCGTCACCCTGCTCCGCTATCCCCTCGACTTCAGCTCGGCGATCAACCGCGTCCTCGACAACCTCCGCCCAACCGCCGTCGTCCTCATGGAACTTGAGGTCTGGCCCAACTTTGTTCTGCAATGCGAGCGGCGAAAAATCCCCGTGCTCCTGGTAAATGGCCGTCTCACGCCCGGCAGCTTCCGCAATTACCGGCTCGGCGGTTGGCTGATCCGCAAAATGTTCCGCCGCCTCACCGCCATCTGTGCCCAGGAGCAGACCTACGCCGACCGCTTCATCGCCCTGGGCGCGCCGCCCGATCGCGTCCGCGTGACCGGCACCATGAAATTCGACACCGCCCAGATCGCCGACCGCATCGACGGCGACGACCGCCTCGCATTCGATCTCGGCCTCAAACCGGGCGCCGAACCCATCTGGGTCTGCGGCTCCACCGGCCCTGGCGAAGAACAACTCCTCCTCGACGTCTACCGAAAACTCCTGGCTCACCTCCCAAACCTGCGGCTGGTGATCGTCCCGCGCAAACCCGAGCGCTTCGATGAGGTGGCAAGTCTCATTCAATCTCATGGATTCAACCTGCTCCGCCGTTCAAGCCCCGCCCCTGCCGGCATCTCACCATCGCCAACCCCCGTCATCCTCGGCGACACCATGGGCGAGCTGCGAAAATTCTACAGCCTGGCCGACGTTATTTTCGTCGGCCGCTCCCTTCTCGACCTCGGCTCGCGCCAGCACGGCAGCGACATGATCGAGCCCGCCGCCCTCGCCAAGCCGGTCATCGTCGGCCCCTACACCGCCAATTTCGCCGAGGTAATGAGCGCCTTCCGCGCCGACGGCGCCATACGCGAGGTCCACACCGCCGATCAATTGCAGGAGCAATTGCTGGATTTGTTGAGCCATCCCGACTCCGCCCGCACCATGGCTTCCGCCGCCCAGCAGGTCGTCCGCCTCCACCAGGGCACCACCCGTCGCAACGTCGACCTGATTCTCGCCCGCTTCCAGCCCGAAACGCCCGCCGGCTCAATGTCCCCAAGTGTCCCGTCCCCAAATACCCCCTCCGTGCGTCCTGGGTGACACTGGTGGCCATTCCCCGACCGCCCTGCCGCAGATGTCCCGCCCCAAGATGTCTCATCTCCTGCATGTTTTGAGCCAAATGTCGCACTTGCCACACCCCAAAAAGTGCGACATTCTGCGACATTCGCGACATTTGGGGCACCCCATTTTTCCTCGAAGCGAGGAGCTCATCTTTTTTCATATTTTCGCTTGGCGACACTTGTCGTATTGATGCAAGATGCCGCCACTCAGCCGGCCTTGCCCAGACCGCCGGGGCTGCCGCTCGAATCAGCCTGCCAAAGCGGGCTCCAATTGGCGCGTCCGATCCGCCATCGGCTCCTCCCGGAGACGCGGAAAGAGGGACGCGGAAAGAGGGACACTGCTGCTTCTTCCCGAACACATGAATAGCCATACATTCATCGGGCTCCTTTCCGGCTTCGGCTGCGGCGGGGGGCGGTGACGGACTTGCCGGCTGTTCCCGCCTTGGCTTCGGCCGGCTTGATTTTACGCGGCCGCCAGGGGTCGCGGACGGTATTCTCCAGGCCGAGCTTGCCGACCGTCGCGGCGGTCCATTTCTCGTCCCCAAACGGCCGGCCGCGGGTGACGCTGGCGTCCAGGCGCTCGAGCTCCGCTTCCGGTAGACTGCGATTGACCCGTTGTTTCCAGTTCCGCGGCTTCTCGACCGGCCAGGGCGAAAGCTCCAGGGCGATGCCGCCGAAACCGGGCGCGCCGCCGAGGCTGGACCACGGCCAGTCTTCGGCCCGCTCGACCATGTTGGCGCGAAGCGGGTTGCTCTCGACATAGCGGATCACGGTCAGCAGGTGGTGATCGGTCTGGATGGGGAAGTCTTTGAAGCGGCCCTGGTAGAGGTGGCCTTCGCCGCGGCTGTCGCGGTGCTCGCGCCAGCGGCGGACGTGCGTCGTGCCCACCCAGCCCATGAAGCGCGAGAGGTCTTTGCCGCGGCGCGGCCAGAGCACCAGATGCCAGTGATTGTGCATCAGGCAGTAGGCCAGGATGCGCATGCCGGTGAGCTGGCGGGCTTCTTCCAGGAGTTTGACGAACGCGGCGAAGTCGCCGGATTTGTGGAAGATCTCCATGCGGCAGTTGCCGCGGTTGAGCACGTGGTAGACGCCGTCGTCGGCCACGCGGCGGGCGCGTCGGGGCATGCGGCAAAGGGTAGCGGGCCGTGGCGGGCGCCGTCAAGAAGCAGCAGTGTCCCTCTTCATCCGGCGCGCGTTTCAATAATGCACCGCCAGCCAGACGGTGGGCTCGGCGGGGTCGGTCCAGTCGACGCGATGGCGGGTGCGGGCGGGAATGTTGAGGAAGGAGCCGGGCGTCAGCTCGATGGCGTCGTGGCCCTCGAAGCGGAGGCGCGCCCGGCCGGTCAGGAGCAGGACCCACTCGCTTTGCTGCTGATCGTACCAGAAGCCATCGGGCGAGGCGTCGCCGCGGGAGACGATGCGCTCGATGCGGACCTGGCTGCCGTCGAGGAGGGTTTGGACGAGTTCCCCGGGGAGAACGTCGGGGATGTCTTCAAAAAGATTGTGGGGGGTTCGGGACATGAATGCGAATTCTAATGTGAATTTCGTCGCTTTGGCGGGTATGTTTTGCGCTTCTGATCATGCCGCGGGTGTCCGCGGCACGATGGAGAATTGTCCGGGAAAGGAGAGACCGATGTTCAAGCGTTTTGCGGTTTGTGGGCTGGCGGGGACGGTGGTGCTGCTGGCGGGCGGGCGCGTGCATGCCGACGCCACCAGCGACATCAAGGAGGCGGGGAAGAATTTCATCACCGCCTTCGCGGATGGAGATGTCGCGAAGGCGAAAAAATATGCCCTGACCGACGACAAGAGCGAGAAGTTTCTGGACCTGTTTGCCGACCTGATGAAGTCGAACAAGAAGCTGGTGGACGCGGCGGTCGCCAAGTTCGGCGACGCCGGCAATTCGATTGCCAACAGCAATCTGGGCATGGCCCGCAAGCCGCAGGTGATGCAGAGCATCGACAACGCCAAAATCGAGGTGGACGGAGATACCGCGATCGCGACGCCGGAGAACGGCAAGCCGACCAAAATGAAAAAGGACGGCGGCAAGTGGAAGGTCGACCTGACCAACATGAGCGAGTTCGACAACGTCGACAAGCAAGGTCCTTTCTTCGGGAAGGTGGCCGAGGCCAATACCAAGAGCGCCCAGGAAATCATTGACGGGAAGTACCAGACGCTGGACGAGGCCAAGGCGGGCGTGCGGCAGAACATGATGGCGGCGATCCGCAGCATGATGCCGACGCGATGAAAGCGCGGGAATGACGAAACTCGAATGACGAATGACGAATCAAATTCGAAACTCGAATGACCGAAACTCGAAACCGCTTGCGGGCGAGGCCTTCAGTTTCGTCATTCGATCATTCGCATTTCGAGCTTGATTCGTCATTGGTCATTCGAGTTTCATCATTTTCTTGAGTCTTCGTGGTTTAATGGAATTGGCCTCTGTGCGGAGGACGCGGCGGATTCGCTTCCGCCCCGTCCTCCGCTCTTATTTGGGGTTCAATTCATTTCCCTCACGGCTGCTCCGGGGGGCAGTAGGCCTCAAGCTCGTTGATGAATTCGCGCAGGGCGGTGGCGCAGTTGCGCTCGGGGTCGTCGCCGGCGTGCAGGAGGGTGAAGTTCTCGCGCATTCCCGCGCAGGCCAGCCGCTGGAGCGCGGGGCGGTAGTGGCTGTGGGAAAGGCACTGGTGATATTGGCCGCGGAAGACCTCGTACTCGTCGGGGTGCTGGCCGAACCACTCCCAGACGTTTCGCGGCGGACCCAGGTGGGGCATCACGTGCTCGACCCCGCACCACTGCCGCAGGTCCTTGGTCAGCCCAATCGGCTCGACCCACATGCGAAGCCCATCGTCGGGTTCAACCGGCTCCAGGAAGTGTTTCACCTTGATCATGGTGCCGCTCCTGTTGATCTAACCACAGGAGGAACGGGAGAATTCCGTTTCCTCATCAAATAAGACGAAATAAAGATTGTGAAGTTGTGAACGGTCGAGCGGTTATAGTCATGCGACGGATTTGTAAGCGGAGCGGCATGAGGCGGTGGGCAAAGGCGGGTTTTTGCACGTTGGCGACGGTGGCGGCCGGTTGCAGCAGCCACCCCCCGCCGCACGTCGTCGCGGACCTTTCAGGCCCCAAACCGGCGGCGGTGAGCTTCTTCCGCGCCGTCGCGGCGGGCGACGTCCGAACGGCCCGCGAGGCGTCGATCGGCACCGGGGAGGACAAGCAGTGGATCGACGCCATGTCCAGCATGCTCACCGGGCTGCAACGTTATGACGAGGCCGTCGTCAAGCGTTTCGGCCATGAGGCGACGCAGACCGACGTCCAGCTCAAGCAGGCAATGACGCAACTGGTGCAGGATGAAATCGATCGTCTGGCAGACGGGATCGTCAAGGAAGGGGTGGATACGGCGGAGGTCGATCCGGGGTGGCATGGGGAGGTGCGACTTACTGGCCGCCCGCCGGTTATCCTGCGAAAGGAAAAGGGGCTCTGGAAAGTCGACCTGCCGGCAACGGCCAAGGTGGACCCCAAGTTCGACCCGGAGGCGATCGAGCGCTACCGCGCGTATGGCAAAGCCCTGCATAACGCGGCATATCAGATTGACACCGGTCGATACAAGACGCTGGCCGAGGCGGAGCAGGACTCCGATGCGTGGGCGCCTTAAGCGGGGCCCCTTAACTGAGGCTTTACAAGCCAAAAAATCGTCATCGGGGGCATTTTTTCTTTTGCTTCGGTTTGAACGTACGATAAACTGGACATCAGGTGGCGGGTTCGTGGATCGGCCTCAGGAAAACTGCTTCGTGTTTCGTCATTCCTCCGTCTGTGTCTCACCTCTCCCGCATCGGTTGGCGTGTTCAACCTCTTTCGATTTGGCCCGGAAAGAACCGCGTTGGGTTTTTACCCTGCAGAACGGGGCCGCACGTTAGCCATTCATAGGAGATTCAACCAATGGCTAAGAAGTTGTATGTCGGAAATCTGAGCTACCAGGTGGACAGCTCGGAACTCGAGCAGTTGTTTGGCGCACATGGGCAGGTCCTCTCTGCCCAGGTAATCAACGACCGGGACACCGGCCGCAGCAAAGGTTTCGGATTCGTGGAAATGGCCAACGACAACGAGGCCGAGGCTGCGATCGCCGCCCTCAACGGGCAGCAGCACAATGGGCGGGCGCTGACCGTCAACGAGGCCCGGCCGCGCGAAGAGCGCAGCTTTGGCGGAGGCGGTGGCGGTGGTGGTGGCGGCCGTCGCGGTGGCTTTGGCGGTGGTGGCGGTGGAGGTGGTGGCCGGGGCGGCTACGGTGGCGGCGGCGGTGGCCGCGGCGACCGGGGCGGCCGCGACCGCTACTAATCCACAACGAACCCAATTTCAAAAGCATCGGCCTCCACGCTTCGGCGCGGAGGCCGTGCTTTTTGCGACCTGTTCGTCACCCTCGGTAGCAGGCACGCTCCGCGTGCCGTGGCTGACGGCACGCGGAGCGTGCCTGCTACAATCGGATCAGCACCTTTCCCATGGGCCCCTCTTTGAGGCGCTCGAAGGCCTGGGGAAGCTGATCGAAATCGAGGACGCGGTCGATCAGCGGCTTGGCGTCGATCTTCCGCAGCGTCGCCACGACGTCGGACCAGGCCGTACGGCTTTCGGCACTGGTATAGGCCCCTACCGCCACGCCGCCGATTTTGATGCGGCGGAAGAACAGCGACGCGGTGTTGAATTGCGGCACCGGGCCGGCCAGCCGGCCCACGACGCTCACCTTTCCATGGTCTCCCAAGGTTTCGATCATCTGCGGCAAGAGCGGGCCGCCGATGTTGTCGATGGCAAGGTCGACCCGCCGATCGCCCAGCCGCTGCTTCAATTGGGCCGGCCATTGCGGATCGTGCGGATCGAGCACGATCGCGGCGCCCAGCTCGGTGAGCCGCTGCTGCTTCTGAGGATTTCTGGATAAACCGACGATCGTGTGTCCCATCGCGCGGGCGAGCTGCGTGCCGGCGACGCCCACTCCGCCCGAGGCGCCGCTGATCAGCACGATCGATGGCGGCAGCTCGCCCCACTGCGTCAGCGCCTGCCAGGCCGTGAGATAGACCAGCGCGGCGCTTGCGCCCTGCTGCTCATTCCAGCCCTGGGGAATCTCGACGAGCGACTGGACGGGCACGGCAACCTTTTGTGCGAAGGTCCCCGCCCGATAGACACCGACGTCGCCGCGCAGGATGGCGCGGCGGTCGCCGATGGAAAGGTTTTGCACACCCGGACCCAGCTCGACGATTTTTCCGCAGCCGTCCCGCCCGAGAATGTGCGGTAGAGGAGGCCGGGCCGGATACTGCCCCTCGGCCAGATAGCGGTCCGCCGGGTTCAGCGCGGCGTACTCGACTTCCATCACGACCTCGCCTGCCGCCGCCACCGGATCGGCAATCTCTACAAGCCGCAAGGCCGAAAGGCCCTCGAACTTTTCCAACAGCCACGCCCGCATGGATGCTCCCTGGCTTCTCAAGCCTGTGTGCAACTTATAGCATTACGCACGATGAGCGATTTCCCCGCCGGCCTCTGGCAGATCGCCCCGGTCGAGGCGGCCTGCAAATGCTGTTTTGCCGCCTCCCCGCTCTACGGCGTCGCGGACTTCAACAAGCACTGCAACGTTCATGATCCTTTTCCGCTGGCCGGCATTCCAATTTATTATTATCGCTGCCCAGCGTGCGGGTTCATCTTCACTGCGGCATTGGACGGCTGGACGCGCCGGGATTTTGACCGCTGGATCTACAACGACGAGTACATCCGTGTGGATCCGGATTATCGGGAGATTCGGCCGCGGGCAAACGCGGACAAGCTCTGCTCGCTGTTCGCAGCGCAGCAGGATTTGCGCATCCTCGATTACGGTGGCGGGGGCGGGTTGCTGGGGCGGCTGCTGGCCGAGCGCAGTTTCGCCGGCGTCGAAACCTACGATCCGCACGTCGCGGAATTTGCCGCCCGCCCGGCCGGCGGGTTTGATCTGGTCGTGGCGTTCGAGGTGCTGGAACACGCGACCCAGCCGCGTGAAATCTTCTTCGACATGATTTCCCTGCTGCGGCCGGGAGGAATGCTGCTGTTTTCGACGCCGATTCAGCCCGGCAACATCAACGAGCTGGGAATGAACTGGTGGTTTATCGCGCCGCGGAACGGCCACGTTTCCATCCACACGCCACAGAGCCTTCGACGGATCGCCTCCGAGCGCGGCCTTCGGCTGGTGTCCGACCCGGCGAAAGTATGGCATCTCATGCTTTCGGAGGAGCCGCCGGCCTTCGCCCGGCACATGAACATCCCGCCGCCCGGCAGACTGTGAGGCGCCGGCGGCGCTGTCCGCCTATGATGCGAGGGCCATGAGCGATCCGATCGTCGAAATTGCCGGTCTGAGCTTCAGCTACGGCGCGCGAGCCGCGCTCGGCGATATCAGCTTACGCGTGGAGGCCGGCGAGATTTTCGGATTCCTGGGTCCCAATGGCAGCGGAAAGACGACGTTGTTTCGGATTCTCTCGACGCTGATCGGGGCGCCGCCCGGGCAGGTGAAGATTCTCGGGCTGGACGCCCTCAGCGATCGCGACGCAATCCGCCGGCAGATCGGCGTGGTTTTTCAATCGCCCAGTCTCGACAAGCAGCTCACCGCCGAGGAGAACCTGATCCATCAGGGACATCTGTACGGCCTGCGCGGACCGACGCTCCGTCAGCGGGCGAAAGAGGCGCTGGCGACGGTTGGTTTGGGCGAGCGGTCGCGCGAGCTGGTCGGGCAGTTCAGCGGCGGGATGCGCCGCCGGGTCGAAGTCGCCAAGGGACTGTTGCACCGTCCGCGACTGCTCCTGCTGGACGAGCCCAGCACAGGGCTGGATCCGTCGGCGCGAATCGACCTGTGGCGCCACCTCCGCCAGATCAACCGGGACGATGGCGTCACGGTCCTGGTGACCACGCACCTGATGGAGGAAGCGGAGCGCTGCACGCGGCTGGCGGTGATGCAACAGGGCCGGCTGCTGGCCTGCGACTCCCCCGCCGCTCTCAAGGAACGCGTGGGCGGCGACGTGATTACCATCACCACCTCCCAGCCCGCCGACGTTCGCGCGCTGCTTCATGAGCGCTTCGGCGTGGAAGTGCAGCAGATCGACGGAGCCTTGCGGCTCGAGCGCAGCCGCGGGCATGAGTTTGTGCCGCAGCTCATCGAAGCCGCTCCTGGGCTGATCGACTCGGTTTCTGTCGGCAAGCCGACGTTGGAAGACGTCTTTATCGACCTCACCGGACAACGCCTGGAAAATCGCTGAGGGGCGGTCGTGATCCTCGGCTTCGCGCATTCGTGGCGATTATTTCCGTCGTTCATCCAATCGCGGCAATGTGCGCCGCGGCATCGTGCAAATCGGCGGCGATGTAGTCGGCGAAGCTGAAGTCCTGCTGCCGCGTGTATTGCGACGGCACCGCGATCACGTACGCACCCGCCCGTTTGCCCGACAGCGCTCCGTTGGACGAATCCTCCAGCACGACCGATTCGGCGGGCTCGACGCCGAGCTTGCCCATGGCCTTCAGGTAAATCTCCGGGTCGGGCTTGCCGTTGGTAACGTCGTCGGAAGTCTGCACGACGGTGAAGTAATGCTCGACGCCCAGCGACCGCATGATGATGTCGACCATGGACCGCCGGGCGCTGGTGGCGATCGCGAGCTTGTACTTCAGGCCCAGGACCGGCAACACATCCATGAGCCCTGGCATCGGTTCGACGCCGGCCTTCAGCGCCGTCACCACCCGCGCCTCGCGGGCCGCCAGCAAAACCTCCGGCGGCTGCGGAATCCCAAGCTCGTGGGCGAAAACCGTCAGTGATTCGAGGGGCTTCCGCCCCATCATCCGCCCCAGCGTCTGATCAGAGACTTCCTTGCCGTACTGGCGGGCGATGTGCCGCCCGGCGTCCCAGTAGATCCGCTCGCTGTCGATCATCAACCCGTCCATGTCGAACACGATGGCACGCATGACCGCGGAGCATACCGGGGTTGGGCGTTTGCCGGAACAGCACGGGCTTCCAGCCCGTGCCCGCGGGGCAATCCGAAGAGATACCTGCAACACAACGTTTTTCACAGTTGATGATCGCCAGCACGGGCTGGAAGCCCGTGCCACGAGAAACCCGTGTGTAGCGCGTCGTCCAGTTAACAGCTACTGCATTCGTTTTGACCCCGATTTGCCCTCCCGATACGATAGTCGTCAAACCGCTTTGTCCATCCCGCGCCAGAACCGGAAGGAGATCCGCTTATGACCCCCCGTGACGTGCTCAAACTGTGCGAACAGAAGAAGGTGGAGTTCGTCGATCTTCGCTTCATGGACTTTCCGGGCCTCTGGCAGCACACGACCGCGCCGATCAGCGAACTGACGCTCCACAACTTCGAGCACGGCTTTGGCTTCGACGGCTCCTCGATCCGCGGGTGGCAGGCGATCAACGAATCGGACATGCTGCTGGTCCCCGTCCCCGACACCGCCAAGATCGACCCGTTCCTCCAGCACACGACGCTCCAGCTCATCTGCGATGTGCGCGATCCGATCACCAAGAAGGAATACTCGCGCGATCCGCGTTCGGTGGCGCGCAAGACGGCGGAGTTCCTCAAGAAAAGCAAGATCGCCGACACCGCCTACTTTGGGCCGGAACTGGAGTTCTTCATCTTCGACAATGCCTGGTACGACCAGGGCATCAACTACGCGAAGTATTACGTCGGCTCGCGCGAGGGCATCTGGGGCCGCGGCGACGAAGACCCGATGAACCTCGGTTACAAGATCCGTCTCAAGGAGGGTTATTTCCCCACGCCGCCCATGGACACAATGCAGAACATCCGCAGCGAGATGGTGGCGACGCTGATCGAGCTGGGCATCCCGGTCGAGGCCCATCACCACGAAGTGGCGACCGGTGGGCAGTGCGAAATCGACATGCGCTACCAGGACCTGGTGACTATGGCCGACAACGTCATGATCTACAAGTATGTCTGCAAGAACGTCGCCGCGAGACACGGAAAGGTTGTGACGTTCATGCCCAAGCCGCTGTTTCAGGACAACGGCTCGGGGATGCACGTGCACTTCTCGCTGTGGAAGGGAGACAAGCCGCTGTTTGCCGGCAACCGCTATGCGGGACTCAGCGAAATGGGGCTTTTTGCAATCGGCGGAATCCTCAAACACGCTCGCGCCCTGTGTGCCCTGTGCAATCCGACGACCAACAGCTACAAGCGGCTGGTGCCGGGCTACGAGGCGCCGGTCAACCTGGTCTACTCCAGCCGCAACCGTTCTGCGGCGGTGCGCATCCCGATGTACAGCGAGAATCCCAAGACCAAGCGCGTCGAATTCCGCTGCCCCGACAGTTCCTGCAATCCGTACCTGGCGTTCAGCGCGATGGTCATGGCCGCGATCGACGGGATCCAGAACAAAATCCATCCCGGGGAACCAATGGATAAGGACATTTACCATCTCACCGCGGCGGAGTACGAATCGATCGGCTCGGCCCCGGGCGGCTTGGACGAGGCGCTGGACGAACTGGAAAACGACCACGAGTTTTTGCTCAACGGCGACGTGTTCACCGCCGACGTCATTCACTACTGGATCAAGTACAAGCGCGAGAACGAAGTCGACGCCATCCGGATGCGGCCCCACCCATACGAATTCTGCATGTATTTTGACATCTGAGCCGGCGCTAAGTGCCGGGTGCCAAGTGCTGGGTGCTGAGTAAGGGCGCCAAAGCCTGCATCCGCTCCTCAGCACTCAGCACTCAGAACCAAACGACATTCCGCGCTGGCACTGCGGGAGTCGGCGGGTATAAGAACCGGCCCGAAATGCCCGACGCGCCTCAGCAAGGACTCGACTCTTGACCGGTCAGACTTCCGCCACTCCCGCCCTTCGCGCCGCCGATCCCGTCGACACATTGCGGTTCATGTTCGGCGTCGGCATCGAATGCTCCTGCCCGCGGATCGAGGGCGGCGTCCGCGTCGACGAGCTGCGTGATACCGGCCATTACGAGATGTGGCAGACAGACCTCAAGCTCGTCCGCGAGCTGGGCCTCCGCTACCTGCGCTACGGCCCGCCGATCTACCGGATTCTCAAAGCCAAGGACGAATACGACTGGAGCTTTCTCGACCCGGTCATGCATGAGATGCGGCGGCTGGGCATCGTACCCATCATCGACCTGCTGCACTTCGGCCTGCCCGACTGGCTGGGTGATTTTCAGAACCCGGACTGGCCGAATTATTTCGGCGAATACGCCCGGCGGTTTGCCGAGCGGTACCCGTGGGTGCGGTATTACACGCCGGTCAATGAGATCTACGTGACCGCGCTGTTTTCCGCCGCCTTCGGCTGGTGGAACGAGCAGCTCATGAGCGACGTGGGCTTCGTCAACAACATCAAGCATTGCGTGAAGGCATCGATCCTGGCGATGCGATCGATTCTGGACCTCCGCCCCGACGCGATCTTCGTCTTCAGCGAAAGCACCGAGTACGTCCATCCCGGCAGCCCCGCCGTCGTCGAGCAGGCCCACTTCATGAACGAGCGCCGTTTCCTCTCGCTCGACCTGCTCTTCGGCCACGATGTATCGGCGACCATGTATCGCTACCTGCTGGCCAGCGGCATGACCAATGACGAGTATACCTGGTTCATGGCCCAGCGCGACCTTCGCAGCCACTGCATCATGGGGACGGACTATTACATCACCAACGAGCATATCCTTCGTGTCGACGGCCGGTCGATCGGGGCCGGCGACGTCTACGGCTACTACGTCATTACCCGCCAGTATTTCGAGCGCTACCGGCTGCCGGTCATGCACACGGAAACCAACCGGACGGCCAAGTTCGCCGTCGAGTGGCTCTGGAAAGAATGGATGAACCTCCTGCGTCTCCGCGAGGACGGCGTCCCCATCATCGGCTTCACCTGGTTTGGGCTGGTCGACATGAAGGACTGGGACAGCGCCCTCACCAAGCTGCGCGGCACCGTCAACAAGGTCGGCCTCTACACCCTCGCCCGCAAGCCGCGAAAAGTCGCCAAGGAATATCGAAGGCTTGTCGAGGAATACAGCCACTTGCCGATCAGCAGCACGAAGTTTCCCATCCTTACCGCTTGAGTAAGGGGTAGCTTCAGAACTGCTGCGTCGCGTCCGGCGGGACGATCACCATGTCCAGCAGCAGATAATTCCTTCCCCGATATTCTGTCACCCTCCCCGTGACTCGCACCTTCAGGTCCCTGGCCTGACTGGTGACGGCTTCCTCCAGTTGCGCTAACTTCAGGTTTGGCAGCAGGATCAATGGAGGATCGCGCAGGGCCTTGCCGTCGGACTCGAAGGTGAACTCGAACTCGCCCTTGTCGGTTTTGGTGAGCCGGCCGAGGCGGTCCATGATGTAGGTGCCTTCTCGAATCAGCGGCACGTTGGGCGCGCCCGGCTTCACCGCCGCACTCCCCTGGTTGGGCGCCTGCGAGCCCCGCTCCGGCAATGGCGCCAGTGGCCGTGACGGGATTGTCGCCGGCTTGAGCATCTGGTCGAACACCTGGTCGGCGGACATGAATTTCATGTCGTTGCCGCTTCCGTTCGGGCGGGTTGTGGGCCGGGTTGATTGCGCGTCCGTCAGGGATGCACAAACCAGCATGATCAGGCCAAAACCAAGTCGCTTCATACCAAGAGAGTATCGGCCCTGCCGCCTGCGCCAATGCACAAGGAGCCGTCCAACCAGAGGTGGAACGGCTCCTTGGCGCGTACAGAGGCTGTGCGAGATCGTTACTGCGCCGACGCCACCGGCGTCGGGCTCGTATTCAGCTTCTTCTGAAGCAGGCCCTTGGGAATGATCAGGATCGGGCCCGACGTCGGCTGGCTCATCGACGGCTGCGTCGTCGGGGCATGGTACGGCATGATCTGAATCGTGCCCGGCAGCGGCGCCTGCGGGGGAACGAACACGTGCCCGTCCGGCGTCTGGACCGCCGATTCCATCAAATCGGCCTTGCGGAAGTAGCGCGGCACGTTCGCGTACGCCTCGTTGCGGGCGTCGTCCGGCGTGAAACCCAGCGGCCACACGTCGGTCCGCGGGCTGAACGTGTCGGTAAACGTCAATGGCATGCTCCCTTGAAGGCCGTGGTGCAGCAGGTCGTTGGAAAACGGCGCCACAAACGAGTCGTTGAACGCAACGTTCCGAATCGGACTTCCGATGTGATAGCGTTGCTGGTAATTCGCACCGGCGTCAAACACCGCCGGATTGGTCCCGCCGTAGTAAAACACCGGGTTGCCGTACACCGGATCGCGGTATTGATACTGCACCGGCTCGTACACGATCGCCGCCGATGCCACCGACCCCAGAAACGCCACCAACCCCATTCCCAACATGGCTCGAAACATCGCAGGTCCTCCGGTTATGAGACGACACCCCGGAGTCTACCACGTCCCATAAGAACGACCGCCAAAAACGCTGCGATTTCGCTGTCGCACCCTTCGAGCCGCTCACACCTGTGCGGGATAATTCGCCTGAGCCGTCCGATGTCCCGTGTCCCATGTCCCATGTCCCATGTCCCATGTCCCCCTCGCCGGAGGGGACATTTGGGGACATTATGGGCTCTTCCGGTTTTTGCGTAGGTAATTCTATCAACGCGCGGGGGCGCTGCCCCCGCACCCCCGGAGTTTAGCGCATGCTGCCGCCGGCAGGATGGGGCGGGGGAATGTTCTTGACTGCGGAAGGCAGCCTGATTGAG
>DATHPP010000081.1:0-23272 GCA_035483795.1 Tepidisphaeraceae bacterium
TCTCCGCCCTGGGCCGCCAGACCCTTCTCGTGCGCGACCCCGGCACCACGCGGCTCGGCGAGCAAATCCGCGCCATCCTCCTGGACCCCGCCCACACCGAAATGAGCATGCGCACGGAAATGCTCCTCTACATGGCCGCCCGCGCACAAATGATGCGGGAGGTCATCGCGCCGGCGCTGGACGCGGGGAAAACCGTCATCAGCGACCGCTTCGTCTCCAGCACACTGGCGTATCAGCTCGGCGGCGACGGCCTGACCGATCAGCAAATCCGCAACGTCGCCGACATCGCCATCGACCGCCGCTGGCCCGATCTGACGATCCTGCTCGATCTGCCCGTCGAGCGAAGCCTCGCCCGCGTCAACCGCGCCAAAGACCGGATCGAGCAGCGCCCGCTGTCCTATCATGAACAGGTGCGGCAGAATTTTCTGGCCCAGGCCAAGGCCGATCCGCACGGTTACCGGGTGATCGATGCCGACCGCCCGCCGGAGCAGGTTGCCGCCGACCTGTGGCGCCACGTCGCCCCACTTTTGAGGTTGCCCCAGTGACACAGCCTGTCGAACCCGAACCCGAAGACGAAGAGATCATCGACGCCACGATCGTCGAGGCGTCCGATGCCGAGACCCTCGAATTCCAATCCCCCGCAGCGCCGGCCGAATCCGCCGACCCGCGCGACACCAGCTCCCCCTGGTTCGGCTACATCGGAATCGGCATTGCCCTGGTGGCGATGCTGATCGGCCTCGCGGGCGTTGTCGTGGCGATTTTCGTCTTCATCGGCTGGACGCAGGGATGAGCGGATTTGACGCCATCTTCGGCCAGGACGCCGCCATCGACTGGCTCCGCCGAGCCTATCTGAAGGATCGCTTGCCGCACGGCCTGATCTTCGCCGGACCGGCGGGCGTAGGCAAAGCCACTACCGCCGCCGCCCTCGCGACACTTCTGCTCTGCGAAAACCCGAACCAAACCACCCGCTGCGGCAAATGCCCCGCCTGCGCCGCGTTCGATGCCAACACCCATCCGGACTACCACGTCATCACCAAGGAGCTGATCCGCTACCACGACAAGACCGGCAAATCCAAGGGAATCGATCTATCGATCCACGTGCTGCGTCCGGAGCTGATCGAGCCCGCGGGGCGAAAATCGGTCATGGGCCGCGGCAAGGTGTTTGTGATCGAGCAGGCCGAGATGATGAACCCGCAGGCGCAGAACGCGCTGCTCAAGACGCTCGAGGAGCCCGCCGGCCGCACCGCGATCATCCTCCTCACCGACCAGCCCGGCGTGCTGCTCCCGACCATCCGCAGCCGCTGCCAGACTCTCCGTTTTGCCGCCCTCGACAACGAGCTGGTGCAGAAGGAGTTGCGCAAGCGGCAGATCGAGCCCGCCCTGGCCGCCTTCGCCGCCGAGCTTTCCCGCGGCTCGCTGGGGATCGCCCTCAAGTGGATCGAGGACGGCGTGATCGAACCGGCCCGCGACCTCATCGCCCAACTCGACGCCGCCTCTGCCGGCCACGAGCCCGCCGACCTGCCTGCCTGGCTCAAAAAAGCCGCCGAAAACTACGCCGAGAAACAACTCGATCGCGATGAGTTGGCCAGCAAGGACCAGGCGACCCGCGAAGGCCTGTCCCTCTACCTCATGATTGCCGGCGAGCACATTCGCCACCGCCTCCAGACCCAATCCGACCCCGCCGAGCTGGAGCGATCCTGCTCCGCCATCGACGCCCTGCTCCGCGCCGAAACCTACCTCGACGCCAACGTCAACACCGCCCTCATCTTACAGCAACTGGCGATCGCCCTCACCCGCCCCACCCGCCTCGCCTCCTGACCCGCAGGGCAGCGGCCAGCGCCAACTGTCACCTTCCCGCCCGTTCACCAGGCAAATGTCCCACATGTCCCAGAATGTCCCGCTTTTCGAGCAAAATGGGACATTTCCCAGACCGCCGCCAGCGCCATGACTCGGCGAGAATTCACGAAAGCGCCTCGAAGCACGCTTCACCGGCGTGGCACGACTTTGGCACAAAAAATCACTGCCAAATGTGACCAATGTCGCACTTGTCACACCCCAAAAAGTGCGACATTCCGCGACATTCGCGACATTTGGGGCGCTCCATTTTTGCCGAAGCGAAACGCTATTTCAGACATTGACTAAACCGCCGGCCTCGCGATCTCCTTTCTGGTCTCCTGCTCTACTGTTCTCGCTCGCGAAGGCGAGCGGGTGGCACTTTTGGCCGACTTTGGCACAAAAAATGGCGTGCCAATAGTGCCATTGGTCACATTGCCTCAAAAAATGTAACCATTTGTAACATCTTGTAACATCGCCATGGTCGTTGCCGTGCCGAGGGGCGCCTTGGTGGCGCAAAATGGCCAAAAGTGGCCTAAAATGGCACTGCATTTAACAAAATATTGCGATATGGCCATTTCGCATGTTCTTGCTCATCCTGCCAGGCCTCGACGGCCTCGCCGTTCTTTCCCATCCTGCCGGGCCTGCCGTGCGATATTGTCGACGTGCGAAATTTCCAGGGGGTCGGTATCTCGTTTCGCCGCGACTCGAAGAGGAGCGTTTTGCGCCCCTGGCTACACGAAAAAGCGCTCCTCTTCGAGTCGCGGCGAAACGAGCGCCAGACGACATGAACGTCACGAGCAACCAACCGGTCAGACTGTAAATGTGATGAGAGTGCGGCCCTGATCTGAACGAAACCCCCGGATTCCTCGGGGATTTCCACAAGAATCATCCCTCGGGAAGGTTCATGTGGCAGTAAATTTGTGGCAGTTGACCCCCTGAGTGCCCACACTAATCAGACATTTGGGATTTCCGGTTGAAGCCGAAGCCAAAATACCCCCGGCCTGAGTTCATCAGGTTCGGGGGTTTTTTTGTTTCAATCGTCAGCCGCGAGGAGACGGAGCGGACGCTCATTGCCGGGGAGAACAGGTGCCCAGTGAGTCGTGTACACGCCTTCCCCACCCTCCACCGCCCCCGCGATACCGCTAGAACACACCCCGCGAGAAGCGCGGTCATTGGCGGGCGACATGCTGCCCCGACCCGTGCACACGTCTTCCCCACCCCTCCGCCTCGCTGCAATTCCGGTAGAATGATCCGTGATGCATCGCCGTCTAAGCACGCTCGCCGCGATAATTGAGGCAGATGCACTATGCGTCCTCGCCATCGGCCTGTTCGTGTCGGTCGGTGGATGCTGCGCACCAATCAACCCCACTCCCGATCAGGTAAAGGCGTGGGTATCCGCGAGCGTGCCGCCGGGAAGCTCTGAGGGTCAGGTAAAGGCGTTCTGCACGGAACACGGGTTTGATTACGGGCACACTGATCCCACTGATCCTAGGTTGGCCCAGGCATATCGGCGAGTGGGTGGCTGCGAGGCAACCATGCCGATCGTGCGGATGGACATCCAATATGATAGCGACCAGCGTGTGAGAAAAATCGAAGTGGAAGGCTTCGCCATGCTGCCGTGAAGATCGCTGCCCCCTCCCTCCGCCTCCCGCCGCGATTCCGGTAGAATGATCCGTGATGCGTCGCTGGTTATTCCGCGTTGCTTCTTGGGTCTCCCTGCTGTGTTGCATCGGCACGGCGGTTTTGTGGGGGCTGAGCTTCATCCAGCCGGGTGCAGGATTCAACTGGCTGAGGGTGGATGAAGGGAACGACTACGTGTTTCTGCGGAATGGGCGACTGGAAGAATGGATCAACACGCCGTGGGACGGCAAGTGGTACGGCGAGAGTTCGCTGCCGCTGTGGGTTCCCGCTTCGGTGTTCCTCAGTATTGCTGTAGCCATCCGCCTAGCTCCACGTTTTCTTCGCAAATCCAGATTCGCGGGTTTGTGTTTGGCTTGCGGTTACAACCTGACTGGCAACACCAGCGGGACCTGCCCGGAATGCGGCACGCCGGTCCCGAAAGAACCTAACGAGAAAAGCCCCCGGCCTGCGTGAACGGGTCAGAGGTTCTCCGCTCGACCACCGTCAGTGATGAGGCTGCGTTGAGGCTGGCGTTGTCGCGTTCGGCGTCTGTCGCATGCCTCGATGATGAAACCAATCAGAGGACAAAAAAACGGGAAATCGCCAGAAAGGAACCCCGAATAGCCGCCTGTCCTCGCCTGTGCGCATGTCAAAGATGCTGCAAATTTGAGTCCATTCAAACCATCCGTGGCGCCTGACGACGACCGAATCTGACCACGGATCGTACGAATAGACAAACCCCGGCACGATAACCCTGGCCGTACGCTCCCATTTCGCCCCTCGCTTCTCGTACCGCTCGCACCCCGTATCTTCAACGCCTTCAATTCCCGGCCCCCAGGAAGTTCCAAGAAAAACTGCGTCGCCTTTCGACCAAATCGTGTAAGGATGGTTTTCGCAGGTGAACAGAATCTGCTCAGGGTTTGCCAATTCGGCGACGTAGGCCGTGCCCTTTTTCCAATCGAACGCATAGAAAAATCTTCCACTATCGTCAATTTCGACTGTCGCTTGCGGCCATCCAAGGACTGGAAGGGTATGGCCATTTGAGAGATGTACCGCGGTATTGAGATAGCCCTCGTCCGTCCATCCGATAAGTGAGCCCTCGCCATTGAAGTAGAGCGCACGCCGCCCATTCAGGCTGACGATTTGAATGTCGGGCGAGTCTTCTGAGATGATGTAAATGGCCTGTGCGGTACGATCGTATGGGTAGACAAATATCTTTGACCCTGCGGAGTTCGCCCACGCGATGGGAGCACCCTGAAAACCAAATGGGGCCAGCAGCCGCACCAATTCTCCCCGAGACAACATCACCAAGTGATTCTGACTGTCCCCCGCACCACTTTGGCTACACCCGGCGAGAATGAATGCGAGCAGCAGGCTAAGGTAGCGCATTGTTCGGTTTGCCCAATACCGATTGTAATGACCGCGCCCGCCGAAAAAAGCCCCGACCCGCGTGATCCACAGGTCAGGGGCTTTTTCGTTTCAGTGCTCGGCAAACTACGGCGTGGCACCGGCGGAATCGTACCCCGTTTAAGGAACGATGCCCTTGTCCCAATCGGGTTTAACATGCAGCCAAAAGGCGAGCATGATTGCCACAACCGCAATGACACTCGCCACCAAACAGCCGATAGCTGGCCACCAGTTTCTTCTCGGCGCCGGTGGAGGTCGGCTGTAGTCCAGCGTCTGCTTATTTACGCCCATGACCGCCATTGTACCGCGATGGCACGAAAGCCCCCGGCCTGCGTGATTCACAGGTCAGGGGCTTTTTTCGTTTCATCGCCGGTGCATCGTCGGCGCGTGGATGTTGAATCGTCCATGTGAAACGACTAATGTCCATCCCTACCAACGAGAAGGAAATCCGATGCAAAGGCGATTGGTCGCTGTCATTGCGGCGGTTGCACTTGGTTGCGTGCAGCCAAAGCTAGATAACGAACGTCCACCTGCAACGAAGCCATCTGAATCGGATGTTGTGGGCACGTGGAAGCTGATTTCCATTACTGAAAACGGCCAGCTTCATCCTGTGAGCGAGGCGTTCTATTTGCGGCTCTATCCGGACGGAACGGCAGCAACATGGCCGACGCCCGTGGCTCCCGTCACGCACGGCCTCTACAAGGTTGAGAATGGACAGCTATCCCTTCCCGACGCTTCGCAGAGTGATCCGGGACAGGTGCGATGTACTCACGACAAGCTCTGGTTTTGGAACAAGAACGGCGAATGCTTGTATTATCGTGTCGAGCCGGACTTGGAGCCGGGGAAAACACGCTAATCAGGTTTGTCTGACCTCCCGGCGTCGAACCACACCCGCGACCCACGGACAAGAGCCCCCGGCCTGAGTTCATCAGGTCAGGGGCTTCTTTTGTTTCACCGCCGGTGCATCGTGGTTGCGAACAGCCTGCCGGTGGGCTTCCGCCCGATGGCGTGTGCGAGATACCGCTCAAGCTCCTGCTGCATGAGCTTGTCCCGGTTCGCCTGCACGACCTTCTCGGTTTCCACCGACAGGGCCTTGGCCCAATACGCCACGGCACTTGTGGCACACCCGCCCTCGGGTGTGATTTTTGTGGCACAAGTCGCCCCGGCTGACTTCGACGAGCTCAGTCGAGTCGTGTTCCGCCGAAGGCGGAAATCATTTCGTCGATCTCTTCGACCTGTAGGTTGAACACAGCCGGGGGTGGCTGGGCCACAACAAAACACAGCCGGGGGGCGGCTGTGCCACAATTCTCTTTCTGATCTGTGTTCATCCGTGTTCATCTGTGGCGTTTCACTTCCGCTTCCTGGCCGATGGTTTGGCCGGATGCGTATGGAGATTGGCCGGCGGCGTCGGTCCGGTCGGCTGCACCGTCGGTAGCAAACGCCGTGAGGTCTGGCTACCGGAAGTGTTCGCGGCTGGCGCCGTCGCTGTGGCAGTCGCTGCCACCGCCTTCGCCGTCTCCGTCGCCTGGCTGCCCAGTGCGGTGTTCAGGGTGAAGAGCAGCGACTGAAGATCCGCGCTGTTCACGGCGCCGTCGTAGTTGAAATCACCCTGGTCCCAACTGTTTCCGGGCAGGTTCAGGCCGTTCAAAAGGACCTGGAGATCGGCGCTGTTGACCTGCCCGTCGAGATTGGCGTCGCCGGTTAGCGTGTATTTCAGCTCGATTGTATCTGGGACCGGGTTCACGCCGCTGTCATCGGATGCGTCGGCGTAACCGATGGCCGTGTTGTGATTCGGGTTGGCCTGTGCGGGCAGCGACGTGATTACGCCCGTCGACAGGGTCGGCGTACCGTCCCATGCCCCGCCGTTATAGCCGTTCTCGAGGTAGCTCTTGATGGCCGCGATCGGATCGAAACCGTTGTAGCTGATGAAGACCGTGCTCCTGCCAATGTCCAGCGTCGTCCCGGCGAGCGGGTTGGTGCCTTGAAGACCACTGATCGTGAATGTGCCGTTGAGGTGCAGTGTGTTGGGAAGCGGATTGCCGTTCGTATAGTCGAGGGTGATGGTGTCGTTACCACCGTTGCCGTTGACCGTGAGGCCATTGACATCGTCGGAACGAATTTGCGCGGTCAATCCCTCCAGCGTCCAGTCGATGTGGAAATGATCGGGATCGAGCGCGAGGGTGATCCGATCGTCGCCCGCCGTGCCCGTAATGGTGTCCAGGAGCGGCACGACGGTGTACGTCGGGCCGGTGAAGTTGGCGTTTGTATTGCCCAACAGGACGCTGACTGTCCCCGCCAAGCCGTCGGGAACGAGGATGTCGGGTCTGCCGTCGCGATTGACGTCAAACACGGCAACTGACTGGGGATTGGCGGCGGCAAACGTGGCGGGACTCCCAAACGTGCCGTCGTGATTCCCCAGCAGGACCGCCACGCTCTCCGTGCGGACGCTGGCGACGAGAATATCCGGGCTGCCATCTCCATTGACGTCCGCCACCGCGACGATGCGCGGACCCGCCACGGCGGCAAACGTCTGCTGGGCAGCAAACGTCCCATTGCCGTTGCCCAGCAGCACGCTCACGGCATAGCCATCCTGGCTTCCGCACACCACGTCCGGATTTCCGTCCCCGTTCACGTCGGCAACCGCAATTGATTCCAACTGATCTCCGGCGGCAAAGGTCCGCGGCGCCTGGAACATCTGGTTGCCGTTGCCCAGCAGAATGCTCACCGAGCCGTTCGCCGCTGAATTGGCTGCGATCAGATCTGGAATCCCATCTCGATTGACATCGGCGACGGCAACACCGACCGGGTTTCCGCCCGTCGCCACCGTCTGGCGGCCCTGAAATGTTCCATCCCCGTTGCCCCACAACAGGTTCAAGGTTTGGCCGTCAGCGACCGCAATGTCAAGCTTGCCATCGCCATTGATGTCGGCGAGGGCGACTGAGATCGGAACAGCGCCGGCATCAAGCGTTTGTGCCGGCTTGAACGTAGCATCGCCATTTCCCAGAAATACACTGACGGAGGAGCCGCCCCAGTTGGCGACAACCATGTCGGCTTTGCCGTCGCCATTGATATCGCCGAGGGCGATGGCAATCGGATTGGCGCCGGTCGCGACCGTCTGCTGCGTTTGAAACGTCCCGTCGCCGTTTCCCAGAAGCACACTCACGGTGGCGCTGTTGAAATTCGCGACCAGCAGATCGGGCTTGCCGTCGCCGTTCAAATCGCCGACTGCCACAGCATCCGGAACCGCACCAACGGCGAAGGTCTGCGCCGATTGAAACGTCGCGACGCCTCCCGGCTGAAGCGGATTGCCGGCGGTGTCCTGGATGGTTCCATCGTCCAACAGGTTCAAACCCAACGTTCCGGCGCCCGAGATGCCGTTAACCGTGACGATGTAAACGGAACTGGTAACTGGCGCGACGACGAGCGGCTGCGCGGCCGTCACGCCGTTCAGTTGCAGCGCAAAGTCGCTGGCATCGACGCCGCTGACGGGCTCACTGAAAACCACCGAAAAGTTGACCGTCGAATCGGACGTGACCGGCCCGGGCGGGCTGACCCGATTGATCGACAGCACGGTCGGCGGTGTATCCGCAAGATACACTCCTACGCTCTGAACCGTATAGCCACTGGCATAGAGCAGGTCGGGTCGGCCGTCGTGATTCACGTCGGCCACCGCGACAGAGTCCGGGTCCACCGCGGGAAATTGAAACGGCGTGCGGAATGTCCCGTCGCCCTTCCCCGGCGCCACGCTCAGGCCACTGGCATCGGTTGTAACCAGGTCCGGAATTCCATCCCCATTCACATCTGCGATCGCTACGTAGTCAGGAATCCGGCCGACGGCGAGCGTGCGATAGGGTTGAAACGTGCCGTTGCCGTTGCCCAGCAATACACTCACGTCATTCGTAGTCGCGTAATCGGCGACGACCAGATCCGGCTTGCCATCTCGATTCAGATCGGCAGCGGCGATGTAGATGGGGCTAACATCCGTGGGAAAGTTCTGCTGCGGCTGAAATGTCCCGTTGCCATTGCCGAGCATAACGCTGGCGGTATTGAATCCCAGGCCGCTGAAGGCAAGGTCGAGCTTGCCGTCGCCGTTGAAATCGGCGGCGACCAGGGCGTTCCCCCCGCCATTGGAGGTTGCAAACGTCCGCTCGGGCTGGAAAGTCCCGTTGCCGTTGCCCAGAAAAATGCTCAGGCCGCCGCTGAGCACCGCGATGTCGGGCTTGCCGTCGCCGTTGAAGTCGCCCACTGCCAACGGACCGGGGCCTGACCAGTGCGTGTGGAAAGTGATTTGCGGGGCGAAGGTCCCGTCCCCGTTGCCCAGCATCAAGCCGACGGTCCCATTTCCCGCGTCGGCAACGACAATGTCCGGCTTGCCGTCGCCATTCATATCCGCGACCGCGACGGTCGTCGGTGACGGGCCTGTGGCGTACAGCTGCTCCGGTTGAAAAGTCCCGTCGTCGTTACCCAGAAGCACGCCGACAGCGTTGGCTTGAACCACCACCATGTCGGGATTGCCGTCGTGGTTGAGGTCGGCGACCGTCACCGATCCGGTCCCGAATCCGGTTGCGTAGGTGTGCTGGGCACCGAACACGACGGCCGCGTTGGAGAGCAGCACCCGCCGCTCCAGCTTCTCGGCGAGGAACGCAAAGCCGTCATGGCTACGTTGATTCCGGGCGCGGTTTGCGCCCGACAGTCCCCGCCGGTGTGACATCTCCGCTCCCTGTGTTTTGCACCTTCTTTACGGCACAATCCGTATCATCATTCGGACTTGCCGCCTGTGCAAGAGAAATTCGGCATTGTCACGCGGCGGAGATGTACTCCCATGAATACCGGGATGGCCGTTGCACCGGCCGGATCAGATTCCGCGGTGATGGAACCCGACGACCGGCGGCCTCGGTGCCGAAGCCACAGGATTCTTCAGCCAGGCGGCCCAGGTCAATCGGCTTGCGGAAGACGGCGTCGGGCCTGAGCCGCGCCGCCCGCAACATCAGTTCCTCGCCGGCGCCGCTGAGGATCGCCACACAGATTGGCTCGTCGCGGCGGCGGATTCGCGCCAGCAGATCCAAGCCGCTGCCGTCCGGCAGCATCAGATCCAGCAGCGCGAAGTCCGGCTGCCAGACCAATTGGGCCGCGGCCCGAGCCAGGCTGTCGGCGCAGAGCACTTCGTAGCCGCTCATCACGAGAATGCGGCTCAGGGCAGCAAGGGCGATCTTGTCGTCCTCGACAACCAGTACGCGGCGGGCGAGCCCGGGCACCGTCGATAAACGATCTGCAAAACGAAGCATGGCATCACGCTTTCTCTTTAATTGTGAAAAAAAGAGGGCGGGAGCCGCCAACACGGGGGGGATGCCCGCGCTGGTGGGGAAGTGGCTCCCGCCCAGGGACGTCTTCTGCGCCGCGCGACATTCCGTGCGGCAGCTCAATCGTCCGCCGGCCCGTTTCCGAGCCGGCGAACGCGGGGTGTGGTGACAACTGCGCCGCCTGTTACTTCGCGCAGATGTTTCCGGCCTCGACAAACAAAATGTCACGAGGACGAAATACCCCTGCCGGCAAGCAGCTCAATCAGAACTTCTCTTGGCCTGCGGAAAATCAGTTGGGCCACGCAACAATCACGCCATGGTCTATCGCGTCTATTGCGAGCGTCGTGCCACAAGACCCTGAAATTCAAACAGCCGTTTTACGCGGATTTCGCGAGTTGTTGCGCCGGTGCGGCTGCGAGGTGTGCAAGAGTTCAAACAAGCCCCGGATTCACGTGCGGAGTTTCGTACGTGCGCGAGCTTACGGCGGTGGCTCGGGAGAATCCGGTGATTGGACGGCGTATTTGCGGAGTTTGTATCCGACGTCGCCGCGGGAGATATTCAGCCGGCGGGCGGCCTCGGCCTGCACGCCCTCGGCCTCTTCCAGGGCGCGCAGGATCAGCTCCTTCTCGAAACGCTCGACCGACTCGCGAAGGTCCAGCGAGGGCGGCATGGCCCGGGCGCAGTTGCGGATCGGATCGGACTCCGCCTCAGCCTCCTCGCCCAGCGGGAAATCCGCCGGGCCCAGCGTGTTACCGCGTCCGAGGATGCAGGCGCGCTCGATCAGGTTGCGCAGCTCGCGGATGTTGCCGGGAAAGCGGTAGCGCTGGAGCTTTTGCAGGGCGGCGGGCGCCAGCCCCCGCCGCGGGACCTTCAATTCCCGTGAGGCATCGGTCAGGAATTTTTCCACCAGGAGCGGAATGTCCTGCGGCCGCTGAAAGAGCGGCGGCATGTCGAGCGGAACGACCGCGACCCGGTAGTACAAATCCTCGCGGAATTCCCCGCTCTGCACCCGCTGTTTGAGATCGCGGTGTGTGGCGAGAATCAATCGCACATCCACCCGGCGGGCGACCCGCGAGCCGACCCGGAAAATCTCATGGTCGGTGATGACGCGCAGGAGCTTGGCCTGGAGGGGCAGCGACATTTCCCCGGCCTCGTCGAGGAAGAGGGTTCCGCGGTCGGCGGCTTCGAACCAGCCCGGCCGCGAGCGGTCGGCGCCCGTAAACGCGCCTTTCTCGTGCCCGAACAGTTCCCCGTCGAGAAGCGTTTCGGGAAACGCCGCGCAGTTGACCGCAAGAAACGCGCCCCGGGTGCGCGGGCTGCCCTTGTGGATGGCGCGGGCTGCCAGCTCCTTGCCGGTCCCGGTCTCGCCGCAGATGAGAACCGTAGCCCCGGTTGGCGCAACCAGGGCGATGCGTTCCTTGACCTGCTGCATCACCGGACTTTCGCCCAGCAGATCGGCGGAGAACCCCAGGCGGTCGGCCTCCCCGCGAAGCAGCCGCGTCTGCCTCGAAAGCTCGTTGTGCTCGGCGGCGTGAGCGACCAGCGATCGCAGAGCGGCGCTGTTGACCGGCAGCGACAAAAAATCGAACGCCCCCTGCCGCATCGCATCGACGGCCATCTCGACCGTCGCCGTCGCACTGGTGAACACGACCGGCAGCGCCGGATCGGCATCCTGGCTCGCCGCCAGCACAACCGCCCCACTGCCGTCGGACAACTGCTGTGCGGTAATCACCAGGTCGAAGGGAAGTGAGGCCAACAGCGCCCCGGCCTCCACGGCCCCCGCCGCCTCGGTGACCGCGTGCTCGTCCTTCTCCAGCAGCGCAGCCTGCGCCTGCCGTGTCTCCGAACTGCTTTCAACGATCAGGATTCGTGCCATTGGACGCTCGCGGGCCAGGGCGCATTGTAACATCGCAGGTATCGGGTCGCGCTCAATACAGCGCTGGCTGGAAACGGCGCGAGAAAAAACGTCGCGGCCGGCAAAGCTCGTCGCCAGGAACTTCTGGCGATGCGCGAAAGCCTGCTAAATGCAGAGGGATGAATCCCATGATTTACGCCATGGGCTGGATCATCGCCGACAACCAACCCTGGGCCGGCGGCCCCGCGCTCACCCATGCCGGCAGCAACACCATGTGGTTCGCCGTCGCCTGGCTCGCCCCCGGGAAAGACTTCGCCGTCCTTGTCGCCTGCAACCAGGCCGACGCCGAGGCCTGCAACGACGCCGTCCTCACCCTCATCGCCGACCATTTCAAGGGCCAGGGGCGGTAGGCCTGACTCATCCAGCCAGATCGGGACAAGACGACCTCGGGGTCGTCAGAGGTTGGGTGCCGCGGAAACGCCCCTGTTCGGGTGCCAGCCCGGCCGGTATGATGAAGGCGTTGCGACGGCAACGCTCATGATCCGGTGCGTCGCGGCGGCAGTTGTTTTGCTGACGAAGGAACCGGAACCCATTTGATAGCGGCTGGGGCCGCGATCGAGGCAAATTATTTCGTCCGGCACTTCCTGGGAGGGAATCGATGTTCGCAAAGTCCCATCTGAAAACTTGGTTATTCTGGCTGCTGTTCATCTGCCCTTTGCTGTCACTGCCGCGACTGGCGGGCGCGACCAACTACATGAGCATTTTTGTGGAGAATGGTGGATTATCACCCGGCGACGCGTACTACGCCGTCCTTTCTCCCTCCTTTGAAGACCTGTCGTATACGACCCTCGTCGTCTCAAGCGCCGACGGAAGATACGCGTTGACGGATCAGCCGGGCGGCGGGACTGAGAAGTGGCCGGACATCACCAGTTTTTCCGACCTGGTTGCATCGCTTCAGCAGCCCTGGAGGATCTCCCTGGACGCCGGACTGACCACAGAACGCGACTACACAATGTCGCTGGCACTTGGCGAGTTGGCGACGGGGCAGTATCCGCCGCCCTCCATCACGTTCCCCCAGTTCGGCTCGACCATCGACTCCCTCACACCCATTTTTACGGTCAACACCGCATTCACACTGACAGCCCGGCTCAGTCATTTTGTATGGGTAACCAATCCGGACGGCTCACGCGGCCAGCAGGGAATTGACGACTACGATTTTTCCCTTACCCCCGATTCCCCGAGCTGGACGCCGCCGGCGCCGCTGCTTCCCGGCATGGAGTACGAGCTGGACGTCGACACGAGCGAAATTTATCCTACGGCCTTTGCCTTCTCCGATCCGCTCGACGCAAGCGGCAACGCGATTCCGAACTGGTTTAGCCGGGGCGCTGTTCTCATGAATGCCGTGGCTCAATTCGAAACGCCGGTCCCAGAGGCGTCCTGCGGCGTTTACATCGCGGTAGTGTTCGCCATCGCCCTGAGGCGTGTCAGAAGAGGCACCAGGGATGCCGCGTCCATCGCAGAAGCTTGAGTTGCACCCTCTGCGCTCACAGCGGAAGCCACTGTAGCCGTCACACCCTTGACACAAGACTCTGCTCCCCAACTCCTCCCGGTGGTAAGCTGTTTACCTCGCGACCAACCCGCAGGCCGGAGCAATAGGCCCGGCTTGTTCAAAACTTACGTCGCAGGAGTTCGACATGCGCGGCATGCCATACAGTAAAGCGTCTCGATCACGGAACACTCAGGCTCCGGTGGATGAGTACGTCGCGGAAGCTTTGGCGATTCAGGCCGCCAAGACTCCGCCGAGGACGCCCCCCAAGGCGATGCCTGTTACGCCGACCCTTCCCAAAGTCCGCAAAGGCAGACGCAACCGGCGCAAAGTCCGGTGATTGGCCCCGATTGACAGGGGGCAGGGCATTTCTATACTCCGCCGCTTTCTTGCAGAAGCGGTCCACACCGACTGGAACCAGGCCCAAAACCGCCTCAGCCGGCCTTAGCATTGTGGCGGCTTCCGAAACGAAGATGAGCAACGAACCGCCGCACGACGCGGCGATGGAGATCACATGCCGACCCTGACGCGCAAAGCGCCCCGTATCGCCAGCAAAAAATCGTCCGCCAAAATGAACGGCAAGGCCTCGGTCAAAACCAAGGCCAAAAAACGCGTTTACTTCTTCGGTAACGGCAAGGCCGAGGGCGGCGCGACGATGAAGGAACTGCTGGGCGGCAAAGGCGCGAACCTGGCCGACATGACCTCGATCGGCCTGCCCGTGCCTCCGGGATTCACCATCACCACCGAAACCTGCGCCGAATACAACCAGGCGGGCCAGAAGCTGCCCCGCGGGTTGATGGAAGAAGTGCAGGACCACCTCCGCCGGGTCGAGAAAGCGACCGGCAAGAAATTTGGCGACCCAAATAATCCGCTGCTTTTGTCCGTGCGCTCGGGCGCCAAGGTTTCGATGCCGGGCATGATGGACACGGTGTTGAATCTGGGATTGACGGATGCCGTCACCGAAGGAATGGCGAGGCTGACGGGCAACGAACGCTTCGCTTACGACAGCTATCGCCGGCTGATCAACATGTTCGGCGACGTGGTCATGGGCATCGACCACGAGCACTTCGAGCACGAGCTTTCGGAAGTGAAGCGCCAACGCGGCGTGCAGCTCGATACCGAACTCAGCGCCGACGATCTGAAGGAAGTCGTCCGTCGCTACAAAGAAGTTTACAAGAAGCATCTGGGGACCGAGTGGCCGCAGGAGCCGCTCAAGCAGCTCGCGCAGTCGATCGAGGCGGTATTCAAGAGCTGGAACACCGAACGCGCCGTTCGCTATCGCCAGATCAACGACATCCGCGGTCTGGCCGGCACGGCGGTCAACTGCCAGACCATGGTGTTCGGCAACATGGGCGACGACAGCGCGACCGGCGTGGCATTCACCCGCAACCCCTCGACCGGCGAAAACAAGTTCTACGGCGAATTCCTGATCAACGCCCAGGGCGAGGACGTCGTCGCCGGCATCCGAACCCCGATCCCTTGCGAGCAGATGGGCGAGTATCTGCCCAAGAGCTGGAAAGAACTGCTGAAGATCAAGGACGTGCTCGAGAAGCGGTATCGCGATGTGCAGGACTTCGAGTTCACCATCGAGAAGAACAAGCTGTACATGCTCCAAACGCGGAACGGCAAGCGGACCGCCGCCGCGGCAGTCCAGATCGCGGTGGACATGGTCAGGGAAAGGCTGATCGACGAGAAGACGGCGGTCCTCCGCGTTGACCCGGCCTCGCTCGATCAACTGCTCCACCCCATGTTCGACCCCAAGGCCGACCGGAAGGTGCTGACGACCGGATTGCCAGCCTCGCCTGGCGCCGCCGTGGGCAAGATCGCGTTCACCGCCCAGGAGGCCGAGGATCGGGTGGCAAAGGGCGAGCGGATCATCCTGGTGCGCCGGGAAACCGAGCCGGCCGACATCGGCGGGATGCACGTCTCCGAAGGCATCCTCACGAGCACGGGCGGGATGACCAGCCACGCCGCCGTTGTCGCCCGCGGCATGGGAACACCGTGCGTCGCCGGGGCCGGCGACCTTCAGATCGACGCCCATTCCCGCACCATGAGCGTCAACGGCAAAACCTTCACGGACCGCGACTGGATCAGCCTCGATGGCTCGACCGGCCAACTTATGGAAGGCCAGGTTCCCACCGTCGAAGCCGAAATGAGCGGCCCGTTCGCCACGCTGATGAAGTGGGCCGACAAGTATCGCACGCTCAAGGTCCGCACCAACGCGGACACGCCGCACGATGCCAAGGTGGCGCGGGATTTCGGCGCCGAAGGCATCGGCTTGACCCGCACCGAGCACATGTTCTTCGACCCGCAGCGCATCCATCACATGCGGGAGATGATCCTCGCCCAGAACACCGAGGCGCGCAAGCGTGCCCTGGCGAAGTTGCTGCCGTACCAGCGGGAGGATTTCGTCGGCATTTTCCGCGAGATGAAGGGTCTGCCGGTGACGATCCGGCTGCTGGATCCGCCGCTCCATGAATTCCTCCCGCACCACGAGCACGACCAGGCCGAGCTGGCCCGCAGCCTGGGGCTCTCGCTCGAGCAGGTGAAGGCGCGCGTGAACCAGCTTCACGAGGCCAACCCGATGCTGGGCCATCGCGGCGACCGCCTGGCCGTCACCTACCCCGAGATCCTCGAGATGCAGGTGCAGGCGATCATCGAAGCCGCCTGCGAGTGCAAGAAGGAAGGGATCAAGGTCCTCCCCGAGATCATGATCCCGCTCGCCGGCACCAAGGCCGAGCTGGATTACCTGAAGACCTTCACCGACGAAACCGCCCAGCGCACGATGAAGGAAAAGGGCGTGAAAGTCGACTACCTGTACGGCACGATGATCGAAGTGCCTCGGGCCGCGCTGACCGCCGACGAGATCGCCCAGACCGCCCAGTTCTTTTCCTTCGGCACCAACGACCTGACGCAGATGACCTTCGGCTTCAGCCGCGACGATGTCAACAGCTTCCTGCCCGATTACCTGAAGAAGGAAATCCTGGAGCGCGATCCGTTCCAGAGCCTGGACACGACCGGCGTCGGAAAGCTGATCCGCATGGCCGTGCAGCTCGGCCGTCAGACCCGCCCCGACCTCAAGTGCGGAATCTGCGGCGAACATGGCGGCGATCCCCGCTCCGTCATCTTCTGCTACCAGGTCGGCCTGAACTACGTGAGCTGCTCCCCCTTCCGCGTCCCCATCGCCAGACTCGCCGCGGCCCACGCCGTCCTCCAGGACCAGCCCGCCGCGAAAGCCAAAAAGAAGTAACTGAGACCGGGAAACTCAGGGACAAAGTGAACAGGGGATTCAATTGAAGAACGAGGACGGGCGCCCACCGCCCGTCCTCTTTTCATTTCCCCTTCGCCGCTCCGTCGCTCTGCCATCACGCGGCGGGCTTGCCCGATCTCGTCCACTGCTCGATGCTCTCCTGATCCACTGTTCTCGCTCGCCCATGCGAGCGGGTGGCGTGGCGCGTGACTCAAAAAACCACGCCAAACCAAGCCAAACCAAGCCAAACCACGCCAACCCCGCCAACTCATGGCTCACGTGGCTCATGTCGCACCCCTGAAACGTGAGCCACTATGGGCCAAAACGAGCCACTTGTCCCATGTGGCTCGTGGCACCCCTGAAATAATGAGCCACTATGAGCCAAAATGAGCCACTTGGGGTCATGTGGCTATGGCGTGGCCTGGAACGTGCCAAAAAACACGCCAAATCGCGCCACTCCTCAGCTTCCTGGCCCGTGCGATCCTATCGATCGCGCCAATAGCACGAAAACGTTCAGTTCTGTTCAAAACGTTCAGTTTCTGTTTCCCTTGTCTCCGTGTCTCCCCGTCTCCTTGTCTCCTTGTCTCCCCCCTACCGAGTGGCCAAAAATGGCGTGAAATGGCACTCTGATTAACAAATTATTGCCTTAGTGCCATTTGTCGAAAGATTGCCATTCCCCTGTCTCCCCCTCTCCGCGTCCCCGCGTCTCCCCCCCCGATCGCCTATCCGAGGTCGAACGGACCCCACGCCTGTCCTGAGCCTGCCGAAGTGCCGCCGGCAAAGCGCAGACTTCGACGAGCTCAGTCGAGTCGCGCCGCCGCGGATTCTCGCTCCGCGCGTGCTCTCCGGAGCCGGCCGAACTCGCAGCCCGTTGGAAACTCCCGATCGCTTTCGGAATCCATCCGCCAAGTTTCTCGCTCCGTGATCTGATTCTGTCTCCAGCCTTCGGTCTTCTTCCCCAATGCGACATGGCACAAAATAGCCCTCGCTGCTGACCAAATCCCGCCAGTGCGGCCGGACCCGATGCCGTCGGCAACTCCGAACCGCGGACGGAGGGGTGCCTAAGCTAACTCTAATCTGAAAGCGCTCAATCGGCCGAGTACCAGCTTCGGGGCACAAGCGCTTCACCGTCATCCCACCATGAGGCCACTACCACGTCCTGAAATGCTTTGTCGTCCCGCAAGTCGACGTGCTCGGTGACAATAAGCTGGAAATGCGGGGCCAGTGAATTAACGACCTCAAACAACCATTCAAATATGCGCCGCACCTGCAGCCGGTCGGGGTCCTTCAGAGACTTCATGTCTCGCTCAGTACGCCGATCGCGCCCGTAAAAGCCGATTGTCGGCTGGTCAAGAAAGAGAAATCGCGGCGTCGGCCGCTTGTTCTTCGTGAACCATTCATGCAGCGCGAGATGCGCCAGGAGGTGGCACCCCAGCCAGTTTTTGCCCCCACCCATCCGCTTCATCGGGACATAGCGATTTCCTGAACTCGCCGCGACCGTCAGATGAGACAGATCGAAGACCCAGTCAGAATTCTTATACTCGTGATCGAGTCGCGGTGCCCACTCGGTGATGCGATTGCTGATCTGGTTTAGTATTGCTTGAAGAACTACCTCGGCGTCTTCCTCATCAAGCTCTTGTTGAAGTTCAGCGACGCGACGCTGGAGATCGTTATCGCGTTGTGCAAGGCCGCCGTCACGAGAAGTGAGCTTGACGGTTTCCAGGAATAAGCTTACACGCCCCACCACGTGTGCGCGACGCGTTTCAAGCGTGCGTTGGTCTTGATAGTCGCGCTGCTGCCGGACCGTCGCATCAATCGCTTCGCTGAGGACCTGGATGCGCGCGATTGTGTCTGCGCGCACGGCCCGTCGTTCCTGCAGATAAGGGTCAAGCCGCGTGCCCTCTGAAGTTAGGTGCGCGATCTGCGAGTCTACATCCGCCAATGATTCCTGAATCCATTGCCGCGCCTGGTCGACTGCGGCTCGGGTGCTTCCCGATTCCTCCATTGGATTGTTGCGCTCCAATGCTCGAAAGAGGCCGATAGATTGGAGGCGGCGGCGCTGTTCGTCCAGCTCCGACGTCAGCTGTTCGGACTCAACGTATAGTGATTCTGCCGCCTCAATTTCATGCTCTAGCGCATAAAGCGAGCGCACTCTTTCGGTTCTCTCTACCAATAGCCGATTCAATTCATCGCCGGGCGTGGAGGGCAGCGCGTTCGGGGACCAATCTCGCAGTGATCGAAGTGCGTCAATCACGTGCTCGTCAGATTCAAGAACCAGGTTCTCTGCGATGAGCCCGACCGCTTGGGCTTCGGCCGCAAGCACCCTGGCTCTAGATGCGCCCGTGCCACGTATGTCCTCCTCCTCGAGCATGCGCCGTTGCACGTCGCGCAGCTCGCGCCGTCGCGACGAAAGCTCCGCCGTCCGGGATAGCCGATCCTCTGCCACGGCGCCCAAGAAGTATGGCAGGGTATCCTTGATGGATTGCCCAATCCACGATTGCTCGGTCTCCCGATGAAACATGAAGTCCTGATTTGCAATTTCGGTTTGCTTCTGAAGGCAAAGGAACAAAGCGTGCCTCATGTTGGCTTCGAGCGGCGGTCGGACGTGACCGACCGGAGGCACATGTTTGTTAGGGGATATCCCGAGAGAGCGCGTCAAATCCGCGACTAAGCCGTCGCGGTTCGTCGTCTGGCGAAGGTTCCTAAGAGGAGGCGGCTTGAGGTTCGTACCAAGTTCAAGGTGAATCCTCTCGTTGAGATCGCTACCGGCGGGGGGTGATGGTCTGGCGACGAAAATCTGTCCCGCCCCCAGAGTCATGAGCAGCCCGTACCACGAGACACTCTCGCGAATGGGTCCTTCTGGTACCGTGCAATGCTCTCTCCCAAGGCAATAGTCAATGATTTCAATGAGGGCTGTCTTCCCACGATTGGAGTCGCCCGTGATGATGTTCACGCGACCGGGATGGAACTTCAGCGACCGCTGCTCGCCCGAATGGCTGTAAAGCACAATCTGAAGTATTTGCATGCTCACGGTCGTATCCCCCACAAGGCAAAGGCAGTCCAAGGCGTACCGCAATTGGCAAACCATCGTCCGACCAGCCCCGCGGCTCGAATGCACTCACGCACCTCCGGGCCGAGTTCGCTCAGGGCCTTGCCGCCCACCGGTCCTCGTGCCGAGGGCCGCAAGGAAGCACCGCCCCCGTTGACGAGTAGTAGGTTGCCATGCGCGAACAGGAACCGAAGTCCTTCGGATGTAAATTCGACGAAACGGGTCGCCCTCAGTGCAAACCCGACCCTTGCCTGCGGGTATCGCTGCAACCATAAGTGCATTGTAGTGGTCTTCGCTGGCGGCAAAACTCGCCGCGTCTCCTCATGAAGCACAATGGGTAGAACCAAATATGAAAGTGGGAATGGCATTGCCTCATTTCGCTCTGCGCAATACGAATCGACAGCCTTATGGAGCATCAACCCACAAAACGCAGGATTCAAAAGGTGAGACACTTCCAGCGGCAATTCCACCCACGATATCACTTTGTCGCTCCCCTCGCCGTTTTGGTCAGCCGCTTCCCGTAATGCGGGTGCCAGCCCAGCGTTGGCGTGCTACCTGCCCATCGATTCGCAAGTGAATGATATGAACCGCGCATCAGATACGGTTCTGGAAAACCTCTCAGGCTCAGCTGCTGAGCTTCAACAGCAGTCAGGGTCTCGCGTCCCGCCTTCTCAAGCTCGACGTCGCCGGCCCCCAGAGGCACTTCATTTTGCCGAATACTGAAAAGCCGCCGCCACTCCGAGCAAAGCTTTTCGTCATATTGCTGGAGGTCGAGGCGGTCGATATTCCCCTTTCGAACAAGTTCAGACCGTTGCGTCGCCGCGCGAGTGAAATCCGAGACAGCTGCGACTTGCCGCCCCTCGTTCGCCTTGATTAGCCGCAGTTGTTCGACAAATAAGCGTCTGTCATTTGCAAGATTCACTCGTGGGGGCGTCAAGTTAGCTACGTAATCAGGAATCGCACCGCGCCGGTACGTTTCGCGGATGTCCGCAACTTTCAAGGTCAGTTCGGTGGCTGTGATGGGCTCCGTCGCACCGCCTTCGAGGTGTTCGGCGACGCGGCTGAACCACCACCCCTCCAAGGCATCAAGGCAGGCATCAAGCCGATGCCCCTCCGCCACACGCCACAGGTGCCGCTTCAGCTCGGTTCTGACGTCTTTGAGATTTGGGCTTGTATCGAAAACAAATACCTTCTGCAGCAGCGAAAGTTGTTGCGCCTTCTTCAGCCCTTTGAACGCTGCCGCCGTGCTCTTCACGTCGTCGCTTGTCGTGGCATGCAGCGCTGCGCGGAGCCGCTCGAGTGCTAGCTCCGGAGCACGATCGTCGTCCTTCCGAAGGCACGCCGCTGCGCTTTTCGCAGGCGCGGTCGCGGTGGTCACCAAACTTAAGATAGTGGAGTCGGTGAGGCGTTTAGCGTCTCGGAGCGCGCACCATGCACGCAACGTTTTCCACCAGTCAACGCTGCCATCGGTCAGGGCAGCCGACCCGCCATGATGCTTCGTCTGCACGGACCGAACGATCCCACCGAGTCGCTCGACCGTGACGTCGTCAAATTTCTCAATGTTGACCCTGCAAGCCGGGTCGAATGGCTCCCGCTCAAGCAATAACAGAAGCGCGTATCGACACTGAAACAGGTAGCCCGCCATCTGCGGCGCCGCGGTGAAATCTTTCGGAGAAAGCACGGGCATGGCGGCAAGATTATGTCGAACGCATGGGTTTCCGTCCATTCCGCGCCCGATTAGTCACACCCCCGTTAGAAAGCCAAACCGGATCTCACAACGCGTGCGCGCCAGCGCCTCGTGCGCCTAGACCTAGACCAGCGACCGTGCGATAAGACTTCCACGGTATAGCCGCGAGGGCGATCCTGCGCCTGCGGGCCCGGGCCGTGAGGCTAGTTTAGCTCGCCAGCATCGTGAAAGTCAGCCCTCCGTGCGCTCGCGGGCGGCCGGGCGCGGCGCCGCAGAGAGCGGAGATCTCGGATCACGATTCGTGGTCGTGAATACGTGTCGTGATCGAACAATCAGCCTCAGAAGGCGGTCGCAGGTTCCTGAGGATCACTTCAAATCCGCGACGGCCTTCGGGTTCGCCAGGGGCCGACTGCTCCACCAAAAGCCGCACGGCGTGGATGACCTGCGCGGCGCGAAGTCCTTTGGTCGGGGCGAATTTGGCGGCTGACTCATGGAGGTCGCCGGTCTCGCGTTCCATGTCGTCGGAAAGCATGGGAAGCAGTTCCCAGACGCGTTGCATGACTTGGTCGTCCAGCTCGGGCGTGCGCTCGTCGCCTCGTTTTCGCGGCAATCGCAGGCTGCTCAAGAGAGGAAAGATGTTCGCGAACGTCAGAAGCGGGCCGGCGAACGGGCCCAGCCACCAGAGAAGCCCAAGCGTGAGGTTGGTCGCGGCGGCTTTACAGAAGAGGATGCCGGTACAACGCCGGCAGAAGTATCCCCGGATGGGGTGGGAGAGGATCCAGGCGAGCAAACCCGTTATTCGAAGAAACTCGACCGCCTGCGACTCGATCTCGACGCGGCAGCGATCACAATAGGTGCTCTTGCGCATGTTCCTGTGCGACTTCTTGTACCACACTGGAAACCAAACCGGTCTCACGCAGAGACGCCAAGACGCAGAGATTCAATCAATGCGTGTGGAGACGGTTCCGGGCATTCCTCTGCGGCTTCGCGGCTCGGCGTGAGCTTTCTTATCATTTGGCTATGAAGTTTCTGGTGAATCTCGAGCCGGATGAGACGGGGATGATCGTCGCCGAGTGCCCGGCGATTTCGGGGTGCGTCTCGCAGGGGCGGACCGAAGAGGAAGCCCTGGCGAACATCCGGGAAGCCATTGCGGGTTGCCTGGAGGCCCGGCGGGCCAACGGAATGCCGCTCGCCTGTTGATTCGTTTCGGGACCAATTGGATCTCACGCAGAGACGCCAAGGCGCGGAGATTCAATCAATGCGTGAGGAGACTGTCTCCGGCATTCCTCTGCGGCTTCGCGGCTTTGCGTGAGCTTTTCCGAATTGCGGGAACGCCAGGATGGACCGGATGGACACTGATGAAAATCCTGTCGCGGATTTGAGCACGGCAAACCAATCGTCGGTGAACGTCGCTCAGCACGGGTTAAAAACCCGTGTCACGTGAAACTGGACCGGCTCGCTGCGCTGGCGGTGCGGAGAACCAATCTGATCTCACGCAGAGACGCCGAGACGCAAAGATTCAATCAATGCGTGTGGAGATTGTTCCCGGCATTCCTCTGCGGCTTCGCGGCTCTGCGTGAGCTTGGCCTGGCGGACCAATCGTCGGTGAGCGTCGCTCAGCACGGGTTAAAAACCCGTGTCACGTGAAACTGGACCAGCCGCCCCCACTTTGTCCCTTTTTCCCTTTGCCCCTTTGTCCCCGTCTCCCTCTGTCCCTGCGTC
>DATHPP010000082.1:0-20276 GCA_035483795.1 Tepidisphaeraceae bacterium
CGTTAGATCGTATAATCCGCTGGCAGAATTCTCACTTCAAGAACACGGCTGACTATACCTGTGCCCCCCTACCATGTCAATCAAGGAAGTCGGCGTTAAATCGACCCTTCAATAATTCATAAATTGTGTTATTAACGTAACTTACAGACTCGACACTCCGCTCGCAATTCATGATAAAAACCGAGATTTCGGGGGTGAGATTTAAGCCGCCGCCGCACCTGGCTTCGGCAGTCGGCGACGGATAATCTCCGCAGCAGAACCATGCAGCCCAGGCAAGTCGAAGTTGCGATTGCCGTCATCCTCCATGAGGGGCTGATTCTGATCTGCCAACGCCGCGATGATGACCCGCTGGGCGGGCTTTGGGAATTCCCCGGCGGCAAGCAGGAACCCGGCGAAACTCCCGAGCAATGTCTGAGTCGCGAAATCGCCGAGGAGCTCGGAATCACCGTGCGGCCGACCGAGCCACTGGCGTCGATTGACTGGAAGTACCCCGCCGTCGCAGTTCGCCTGCGCCCGTACCTCTGCGAGCTGGCCGGCGGCGAGCCGGCGCCGCTCGCCTGCCAACAGATCGCCTGGGTGAAGCCCGCCGCCCTGCTCGAATACAGCTTCCCGCCAGCCAATCGGCAACTGATCGAATCGCTTGCCCGACGATTTGGCTGAGGGAACCGGGAGCTTCAAGCGCGTCGTTGTGGCTTGCCCGCCGGCGATCCGGCGTTTCCAGCCGGGTGTAACTCCTATTTGTGGCGATCAAGCTGCCACCTTTGAGTCCCAGTAGGGCTCCCAGAGGCCGCTGTATTGTAGACAGCGCAGCGCTCCCATTCGTTCGGCACGCCGGATGCGCCAGCGGGCGCTGTTGATCTTCAGGCGGCGCGCCAGGGTGTTTTTGCCCGCCCCTTCGATCAAGCCGCTGCCGATGGGCAGGCCTTGCTCCAGGCGTTGTCCATACCAGAGGCTGTCGCGGTTCTCGTGCAGATAGTTCAGCAGCTTGCCCCACGCCTCGGCGGTAGAGGACGACGGATCGGGCGGACCGATGCCCTTCAGATGGTCGATGAACCGCGGACCGCCCATTTCGATCAGCTCGATCACATGGGCGTGGACCCATTGCCGGGCTGCCTCTGCGCCCAGTGCCGCTGCGGCGGCAAAAAGGTAGAGCATGACGTGATACACGTCCACGACCCACTGCGCATCCTGATCGGCGAACCGCTTAGCCGCCTGGTCCCAGATCCATTTGGCCCCGTCGGCGATGACGCTCATCTCCAGGTCCCTGGGCAGCCCCAGCAGCTTCACCAGCCGCTGCCAACTGGCGCCGATCACGTTGCAGGGGGCGATGCCGCAGACCGCCAGGCGCACGCTGGGCGGTTCCAGCGTCCGCTGGTCCCACTGATCGGCCGCAACCGCCAAGGCCGCCGTTCGCTTGGCGATCACACTCTGGCGGATTTCCCGCCATCCTCCGACGGTGTTGATCTTCAACCCGTCAGTGGAGAACTCGACCGCCCCCTTGGCGGCATCAAAGGCCTTTTTCGGCTCGGGGCTCTGGTTCATCCACTTCTGGACCGCCTGGCCTTCCTCGTCGCACACCCGCCGCACCACGTCGTTGCTCAGTTGCAGGTGGCACAGCTCCTTGAGGTTCCGCGACGCCTCGTCGAACGAGCAGCCGCTGCCGGCCAGCACCACCATCCGCCGGGCGTGCGGCGTCATGCGGTGCGGGCCGCCGACGCCCGCCCAGCTTTCCCACGGCGTCTGCCTGGCCTTGCAGTGCCGGCAGTGGTAGTAACGCCGGGCGACCGCGATGTGCCCCACGCTGCTCAGGACGTTCTTCGGTTTATGCCGCTTGAACGAGGCGGATTTTCCGCAGGAACAGGGCAAACTGCAGACCCCTTTTTTTGCGCCCCCTCGTGGGACGCCACTGCCGCCGCCAGCATCTTGCGCAGGTGCTCAAACCCCTCTTCGTGCAACGCCGACTCGACGCAAAACATCCCCTGCCCATGCGGAGCGGCCTTGGCCGCCTCCATCAAACTCCGCATCGTCAACACCGCCGACTCCGCGGCCAACAACTCCTCCGGCGACAACTTGGCAAAATCCAGTGCCATGCGATCCTCCTTGAATAGGGTTGCCACCCATTATGCCAAGTTCGCCACAATCGCGCGCTACACCCGCTGGCCCGGGCATTCTTGACAGAACTTGGCGGGGGCTCTAACGTACCGAACTTTCCCGTCCGGCGGGTTTTATAAGCCCGCCGGTTGCGTTTGATGGGCCGTTTTCCCATTACCAATAAGGCCCGGGTCAGCAGGAGTTTCGATGCTTCCGGTTCAGAAACACAGCAAATCGCGCAAGCGCAAACGCCGTTCGCACCACGCGCTTAGGCCGATCCACTACGTCCGTTGCCCGCAGTGCGGTAGCGCCAAGCTCCCGCACTGCGCCTGCGACAACTGCGGGTACGTCAATCCCAAGCTGGCGCTTCAGATGGACACGGAACAGGCTTAGGCTCGGGAGGACACGCGTGCGAGCAGCGGTGGACGTGATGGGCGGCGACAAGGCGCCGGCCGCTATCCTCAAAGGCTGCTGGGAAGCCGCCCCGCTTCTCGGACGCGACGACGTGGTCCTGCTGATCGGCGATGAAACGATTTCCCGCCCGGGGCTGGCTGAGAGCGGGCTGAGCGAACAGCAAAAGCGGCACTATCAGACAGTTCACACGACGCAGGTCGTCGAGATGGACGACCCGCCGGTCGAGGCGATCCGCAACAAGCCCGACAGCTCGATCGCCGTCATGTGCAAGATGGCGGCCCGGGGCGAGGTTGAAGTCGTGATCTCGGCGGGCAACACGGGCGCGTGCGTGGCGGCGGCGCAGCTCCGCATGCGGACCCTTCCCGGAGTCAGCCGGCCCGGCATCGCAGTGATCATTCCGACTTTTTACGGACCGGTTGTCATTTGCGACGTCGGCGCCAACATCACCCCCAAGCCGCGTCATTTGATGCAGTACGGAATCATGGCCGGGGTCTATGCCAACAAGATGTGCGGGATCGAAAACCCGCGCGTGGGGCTGCTCTCGATCGGCGAGGAAGACGCCAAGGGAACCACCACCGTCAAAGAAGCCCGCAAGCTGATGCGGGACGAGCCGCAGATCAACTATATCGGCAACGTGGAAGGCCGCGATCTGTTTCGCGGCGTCGTCGACGTCGTCGTCTGCGACGGGTTCGTGGGAAATATCGTCCTGAAGTTCACCGAAGGCCTGGCCGAGGGGCTGTTTCAGACGATTGTCGCGGAGCTGGAGGAGGGCGAGCCGGAGCTTTTGGAGCAGTTCAAGCCGGTGATGAAGCGGATTTATCACAAGCACGACTGGCAGGAGTATGGCGGCGCGCCGCTGCTGGGCGTGGGTGGATATTGTTTGATCTGCCACGGGCGGTCCGACAGCCGGGCGATCAAAAATGCGATTCGCGTCGGCAAGCAATTGGCCGACAGTGGCATCAACAGCACGATTATCGAGGAAGTCGCCGCCAGCATTCCCGGCGGTGAAGATGAGGGTGAGCCGAAAGCTCAGATTTGAATTCCCTCTTCGGCGATTCTGAACACACGACATGCCAAGTTACGGCGCCATCATCGTGGGGACCGGCAGTTTTGTGCCGGAGAAACGTCTGACCAACGACGACCTGGCAAAGCTGGTCGACACCAACGACCAGTGGATCACGCAGCGGACCGGCATCAAGGAGCGGCGGATCGCCGGCCCGCACGAATCGACGGCCACGCTGGCGGCGGCGGCGGGAAAACGCGCGCTGGCCGCCGCCGGACTCGAGCCCGCCGACCTCGACCTCATCGTTTGCGGCACCATCTCGCCGGAAATGACCTTTCCCGCAACCGCGTGCTTCGTCGCCGCCTCGCTGGGACTGGATTCGACCCCGGCATTCGACGTGACGGCGGCGTGCAGCGGGTTCATCTACACCCTCGAAACCGCCGCCAGCTTCATCAAAGCCGGTGGCCGTTATCGCAACGTCCTGGTCATCGGCGCCGAGACCCTCAGCCGGCTTACCGATTACAAGGACCGCTCCAGTTGCATTCTGTTCGGCGACGGCGCTGGCGCGCTGGTGCTCCAGCGCTGTAGCGATCCCGGTCGGGGGGTCATCTATAGCTCGCTCCACGCCGACGGACACGGGTGGGAGATGCTCTGCTGCAAGCCCGGAAGCCGCCATCCGCTCAATGAGCTGCTGTTGGCCAGCGGCGACCAGTACATGAAAATCAAGGGTCGCGAAGTCTACAAATTTGCCGTACAGCGGTTCGAGGAATTGATTGAAGACGCGATGCGCAAGTGCGAGCTGACGCCCGAGCGGATCAAGCTGATTATTCCCCACCAGGTGAACAAGCGCATCATCGATTCGGCCATGGAGAAGCTGGGATTGGGAATCGAAAAAGCGTACGTGAACATCGACAGATACGGCAATACTTCCGCCGCGTCGATCCCGATCGCCCTGGACGAGGCCTGGCGCGAGGGAAAGCTGTCGCCGGGCGACATCGCCATTATGGTCGCCTTCGGCGCCGGCCTCACCTGGGCCAACGCCGTCGTGAGGATCTAGTTCCCTATGACACGGGTTTTTAACCCGTGCTGGAAATTGCTGTCGCCAGATCCTCTAAGACGAGGAGTTCCTGGCACGGGTTGAAAACCCGTGTCACATGCAAGCCTTCGATGTCCGCCAGCACCTACATCCTCTGCCCCGGCCAAGGCGCTCAAAGCGTTGGAATGGGCCAGAGCCTCTACGAGAAATCGGGGGAGGCCAGGGAAGCCTTCGACCGAGCAGACGAGGTACTCGGCTTTGGGCTCCGCGGCATCTGTTTCGAGGGTCCAGAAGAGCGGCTCAATCAGACCGACATTAGTCAGCCGGCGATTTACGTGACGAGCGTCGCCAGCTTTCGCACGGCCCAGGCAGCCGGCGTGATCGAGGTGGGATCGATCGCCGCGTGCGCCGGGTTGAGTCTGGGCGAATACACGGCCCTGCACCTGGCCGGGACATTCAGCTTCGAGGAAGGGCTGAAGCTGGTCGCGGCGCGCGGGCGGTACATGCAGGAGGCGGCCGAGGGGTCGCCCAGCGGCATGGTGGCACTGCTCGGGGCGGATGAGGCCAGGGTAAACGAGCTTTGTCGCGACGCCGCCGCGGATGAAGTGCTGGTTCCCGCCAATTACAATGCACCGGGCCAGATCGTCATCAGCGGATCAATCGGCGCATGCGAGCGCGCGGTGAAACTGGCCGAGGCCGCGGGACTGAAGGCGGCCGTGCTCAAAGTCGCAGGCGCGTTTCACAGCCCGCTGATGCAACCGGCGGCCAATGGGATGGCCGCCGAACTGGAGCGCGTGACATTCAGTCCGCTACGGGTGCCGGTATACTCTAATGTTACGGCCCAGCCCCACGGCGAGGAGTCGGCGATCAAACGGCTGCTGGTCCAGCAGATCGTCTCGCCGGTGCGATGGGAACAAACCGCCCGGACGCTGCTGGCCATCGAGGGCGCCAGATTCATTGAACTGGCGCCGGGCCGGACCCTGGCCGGTCTGGCCAAGCGGATCAACCGGCGCCTGCCGATACTGAGCGTCGACAATGCCGACTCGATCGTCGCTGCACAGCGGTCGCAGGCATAGGGTCGTAGGAGCAGATCATGACAGAAAAACGCGTGGCGCTGGTGACTGGCGCTTCCCGGGGAATCGGGGCGGCGATCGCCAAACGGCTGGCAAAGGACGGCCTTCACGTGGTTGCGGTCGCGCGAAACGCCGACAAGCTCAAACAGGTCTGCGAGGAGATTGCCAGCCGCGAGGGATCAGCTGAGGCCTGCGCCTGCGACGTGGCCGATCCGAAAGCCTGGTCCGCGGCGATCGAACAAATTGCCGAAAAGCACGGGCACATCGACGTTTTGGTGAATAACGCCGGCATCACAAAAGACGGATTGCTTTTGCGGATGAGCGACGAAGACTTTGACGCCGTGATCGACACCAACCTCAAGAGCGCGTTCGTGGCGATTCGCGCCGTCGCGCGAAGCATGATGCGCTCGAAGGCGGGACGGATTATCAACATCGGTTCGGTGTCGGGAGTGGCGGGCAACGCCGGGCAGGCCAATTACGCGGCCAGCAAGGCTGGGCTGATCGGTCTGTCAAAAACCGTCGCCCGCGAGTTTGCCGGAAAGGCGATCACCTGCAACGTCATCGCGCCCGGATTTATCACTACGGACATGACGGACGTACTGAATGAGAAGATCAAGGAGACCGTGAAGCAGGCGATCCCTTTGAAGCGGTTCGGCGAGCCGGATGAGATCGCCGCCGCCGTCGCGTTTTTGGCCAGTCCGGAAGCCGGGTATATCACCGGCCAGGTTCTCTGTATCGACGGGGGAATGGTGATGTAACTGACATTGTGGGTGTGGGATTTGCGCCGCCAGGGCGGAGTCGCGGCCGCGAAAACCCTGCGTTCCCCACCGGGCCGGCATCGCTTTGCAAACCCGCGCCCCACCGCTATAGTTTCGCTCCGCCGGGCTGGAATCGGACGTTGCGGGCCGCGCGGCCCGCGCCACCAGGCTTCCCGCACAGGGTAGGTAGATCAAAATGGAAGACATCGAGCAGAAGGTCATCGAGATCGTCAGTGAGCAAATGGGCGTTGACAAGAGCGAGATCACCCGCGAGACCCATTTCATCAACGATCTGAACGCCGATTCGCTGGACACCGTCGAACTGGTCATGGAATTCGAGGACGAATTCGAGCTGTCCATCCCCGACGAAGAGGCGGAAAAGATCCAGACGGTCGGGCAGGCGATCGACTACATCAAGGAACATACCGGCAAGTGAGCCGTCGCGGTAACGACATGGCCAGGCGTCGCGTCGTCATCACCGGTCTGGGTCTGATCACCTCGCTGGGCGAGAACGTCGATGAGGTTTGGGACAAGGTCTGCGCCGGTCAGAGCGGCATCGGGCCGATCACCCGCTGGGACTGTAGCAGCTATCCCACACGCTTCGGCGGGGAATGTTCCAACTTCGACTTGATGCGCTATGCCGAGGAGTTCGCCAGACTCAGCGGCGGGGAGCGGCTTCAGCCCAAGCGGCTGGACCGCTTCGCCCAGTTTGCCATCGCCGCCTCCATGAACGCCGTCAACGACGCGGGCCTCGATTTTTCCAGAGAGGACCGCCAGCGCTGCGGCGTGCTGATTGGGACCGGCATCGGCGGCATCGAAACCATCGAAGAGCAGAACAAGATCCTGGTGGGTCGCGGCGTGAGCCGCGTCAGCCCCTTCACGGTGCCGCGCCTCATGGCCAACGCCGGCAGCGGGAACGTCTCGATTCTCTATCATCTCAACGGCCCCAACACGACCGTCGCCACCGCCTGCGCGACGGGATTGAATGCGATCGGCGACGCCACACGCCTGATCCAGCACGATCTGGCCGATGTGATCATTTGCGGCGGCAGCGAGGCGGCGCTGTGCGAACTGGGGCTGGGCAGCTTCTGCGCCGCCCGCGCCTTGTCGACCCGGAACGACGATGTGAAGCATGCCAGCCGCCCATGGGACAAAGAGCGCGACGGGTTCGTCATGTCCGAGGGCGCCGGAATCGTCGTCATCGAGGAGTACGAGCGGGCCAAACGCCGCGGTGCCCGCATCTATTCCGAGATTATCGGCTACGGCATGAGTGCCGACGGTTACCACATCACGGCCCCCGACCCGGAGGGCGCCGGCGCTTCCAAAGCCATGGAATTGGCGCTGAAGGATGCCGGAGTCGCGCCGTCGGCGATCGATTACATCAACGCCCATGGAACCAGCACCCCCCTGGGCGATCTCGCCGAAACCAAGGCCGTGAAAATCACCTTTGGCGAGCACGCGCGAAAGCTGGCGCTCTCGTCGATCAAAAGCTCCCTGGGGCATCTGCTGGGCGCGGCGGGCGGCGTGGCCGCCGTCTTCACCAGCCTTTCCCTTACCCGCAGCCTGATGCCCCCCACCGTCAACCTTGTCGAGCCCGATCCCGAGTGCGACCTCGACTACGTTCCCAACAAGGCCCGCGACCGTAGAATCAGTACCGCCATGGCCAACAGCTTCGGCTTCGGGGGCCATAACGCATCGCTGGTCTTCCGCAAGGTTTGAAGCTGATCCCCTCGCGGTTTCCGTCTCACAAACTCGGTCCGTTCATAAATGAGGTGAACTGACGGGGAGCGGTGGTTCGCCGGTGGGAACGCGCGGTCGAACCAGTGCCAGGACCTCGATGTTGCCTTTGGAGCCGAGCATCGGGCTGGGGGTGGTCTTGAGCACCTCAAAACCCGCGGCGGCAATGTCGGCAAGCACCGACTGCACGACCGGATCGACCTGACCGGCGGGAAGCACGCCCTTGACCAGAAGCTTTGGCGGCGCTTCGTAGTGAGGCTTGATCAGGCAGACGACGTGGCCCGTCGGTTTGATCGCCCGCCACGCCGCCGGCAGGATATGACGCTGTTTCGTCCACGCGACGTCGATCGTCACCAGGTCCACTTCCTCGTCCAGCTCGAGGTGCATGGCGTTGGTACGTTCCATCACCACGACGCGGCTGTCGCGGCGCAGCTTCCAGTCCAGCGCGCCGTAGCCGGTATCCACCGCATAAACCTTGTCGGCGCCGCGCTGGAGCAGACAGTCGGTGAACCCCCCGGCGTTGGCGCCGAAGTCCGCGCAGACCGCTTCCTTCACGTCCAGAGCAAAGACAGCCAGGGCGTGTTCGAGCTTTTCCCCGGCTCGCGAGACGAAACGCCGCATCAATTCATTTTATCGGGATTTGCGGCGCTACGCAGGAGAACGGCGGGTTGCCCGCCGCGATTGAAATTATCGGCGGCCGGGCAATGATGACCTCTCGAAATGAAAAACATTCTGATCCTCTCGGCGTCGGTCGGGGCCGGGCACATGCGGGCGGCGCAGGCGGTCGAGCTGGCCACGCGGCAGCTTGCTCCCGAGGCGCAGGTCAAGAACATCGACATCCTCACGCTCACCAACGCCGGCTTTCGGCGTGTCTACGGCAAGGCGTATCTCGATCTGGTCAACCTGGCTCCGCATGTGCTGGGGTACGTGTATGACCTGCTCGACAAGCCGCGTTCGCCCAAATCCAAGCGCGACCGCCTTCGGCTGGCCGTCGAAAAGCTGAACCTCAAAAAATTCTGCGACATGATGGAGGAGCAGAGCTGGGACATCGTCGTCAACACCCATTTTCTCCCGGCTGAGATCATCGCGAGCCTGCGGCGCGATCGAAAGCTTTCGGTCCCGCAGATCACCGTGACGACCGATTTTGAAACGCACCGCCTGTGGGTGAATCAGCCGTGCGAGCGCTACACCACCGCCACCGAAGAGGGCGCCGCTTATCTGCACCATTGGGGTGTGCCGTCCGAGAGCATATTCGCAACCGGGATACCCATTCATCCTCTGTTCAGTCAACCCAAAGATCGCGCCACGTGCCTGAAGCGTCAGGGATTGACGGGCGACCGCCCCGTCATCCTGCAACTGGCCGGCGGCTTTGGCGTCGGACCGATCGAAAAACTCTTTCGCGGTTTGCTTCAGGTCGAAATCCCGCTCGAAGTCGTCGTCGTCGCCGGTCGCAACGAGCAGGTGAAACACGAGCTGGAGCAGGCGGCGATCCCCGATCGCCATCGCGTCAAGGTTTTGGGATTCACGGACCAGATGGACGAGTTGATGGCCGCGGCGGACGTGGTCGTCTCCAAGCCCGGCGGCCTGACCACTTCCGAAGTGCTCGCCCGCGGCGCCGCCATGGCCATCGTCAATCCGATTCCCGGCCAGGAAAGCCGCAACAGCGATTACCTCCTGGAAAACGGCGCTGCGATCAAAATCAACAACGTGGGGACACTTCCCATGAAGCTCACGCAGTTGCTCCGCGATCCGCAAAGGCTGGAGTCGATCAAGGCCAACGCCAGGCGGATCGCCAAGCCGCAGGCGGCGTTCGACGTGGCGAGGATGGCGCTACAGTGGGGAAAAGCGAGCTAACGCCCGCCGGTAATCTTCGGGGTAGTCCATGTCTTCCAGAACGGAATCGCCGGAGGGAAGCTTGAATACTTCGGCCGCGTGCGCGTCGAGCAGTCCGCGAAGACCTGAATCGTCATGCTGGTCCATGATTTCATCGCGGTACCGTGCCGACACGATCATCGGGTGACCGCGATGGCCATCGTGGAACGGAACGACGATGCCATGGCTGCCCGTCAGAAATCGCTCGATCAGTTGATCGACTATGTCCGGCGTGATCGACGGTTGGTCACCCAGCGCAATCAGTGCGGCAGCGCAGTCGTTGGGCAATGAAGCAAATCCGCAACGAACAGAGCTCAGCATCTCGGCATCCGGATCGGGATTTCGAACAAGCGTAATCTGTCGACCACCCAGGGCGGCGCCAACCGCCTCTGCTTCCGCCCCGACTATAACGAGCACGTGCCCAACTTTGCTGGCCAAGAGCTGATCGACGATATGAGCAATGACCGTCTTCCCGGCGAACGGGAGGAGCAGCTTCTGGGTCCCCATGCGCCGCGACCGGCCGGCGGCAAGAACGATCGCGCAGATCATCACGTCAGGCCCTGGCGCTGCTGGGGGTGGGGAGCCGGATCGGCATCTGCCGGATGCGCTGTCCGGTGGCGCGGAAGACGGCGTTGGCAATCGCCGGGGCAACCGCGACGATCGGCGTTTCGCCGGCCCCGGCTGAAGGCAGGTCGGTGCGGTTCACCAGGTGGATGTCGAGCTTCGGCACATCGCTGAGCCGCGGCACGTCGTACTGGTAGAAGGAGGCGTTGGTGATCTGCCCGTTCTCGAATTCCATGGCTTCCTTGAGCGCGCCGCCGATCCCCATGATGATCGCCCCCTGCACCTGCGACAGAAGGCCGTCGGGGTTCATGACGGCGCCGCATTCGAACGTCTGCGTGACATGCCGCACCGCGATCTTTCCCTTGGCGTCGACGGCAACTTCGACGCACGCGGCCACAAAGGAGCCCTTCTCGGTCCCACAAGCCAGGCCCACCCCGAGGTTCGGCTCCTTCTTTTTCGCACGCTCGCTCCAGTTGAACTTTTCCGCCGCGATCGTCAGCACGTCGCGAAGCCGGCCCTCTTCCAGATGATCCAGACGGAATTGCAGTGGGTCCGCGCCGGCGGCATCGGCCAGCTCGTCCATGAACGATTCTCGGGCGAAGATATTCGCCGTTGAAGCCAACGCGCGATACGACCCGTGACGCAGCGGCGGGGCCGACTGAACGAACTGGCTGCGCGCCTGGTTGTTGGCGATGCGGTACGGCGCGTCCATGGCGTTGCCGCCGGAGTTGATGTTCACGTGGTGCCAGCAGGTCAGCCGATTGTCCGCACTCATCGCCGCTTCGATATCGATGACCGCCGCGGGACGGAAATAGGCCCAGGTGAATTCCTCGGCCCGAGTCCAGCGCAGCGCGACCGGCTTGCCGGCGGCCTTGGCGATTCGCGCCGCCTCGATCCCGGCTTCGGCGCTATGCTTGCCTCCGAATCCACCGCCGAAGTCCGGCACGATCACCCGCACCCGCTCGGTCGGCAGGCTGAACGCCCTCGCGATTTCGCCCTGGCAGCCGAACGGGTTCTGCGTCGACATCCAGACGGTGACATGCTCGCCATCCCATTCCGCGACCGCTGCCCGCGGCTCCATGGGCGTGTGCTGGATATAGGAGACGTTGTAGGTCTGGCGCAGGGACTTGGCGGCCCTGGCCATGTCGTCGGTGAACGGGTTTTTCGGCAGGTTCCTGGCATGCTCGCGTAGATAGGCAAACAGGGTTTTGCTTGAAGGGTGGGCCGCGGTCTCCCAAACGGCAGTCTGCGAGGCGGCTTCGAGCGCCTTTTCCGCTGCAAATGAGCTGGGCGCCGCAAAGCCCACAAACCCCTCGTCCTGCACCGCCACCACACCCTCAATCGCCCTGGCCGGCGCCACATCGATTGACTTCAGGGTCGCGGCGTAGGATGGAGCGCGCAAGACCTTCCCGTGAAGCATCCCCGGACGGATAATGTCGGAGGGATAGCGATGGCGGCCTGTGACCAGGTCCGTGCGGTCGGGTCGCGCGACGCCCGTGCCGAGCACCTTCCATTCACTGAGCGGCGTGAGGGTGATCGAGGCCGGCAACGGCTGCTGAAACGCTTTGGCGCCTTCATCCGTGCCCGCCAGGTCGGCGTAGCTGAACGATTCGCCATTGCCAGACTTGCAAATTTTGCCATCCTGCACGACAAGTCCACCTGGCTCGACATGCCAGCGATCGGCGGCAAGTTGAACCAGCAGCGCGCGGGCGGCGGCACACCCCTGCCTCACCGCCGGTACGCTTCGCGGAGTGGTTCCGCTGCCGGCGGTAATCCCGTCATCGGGCACCAGACCGGTATCGGCCATGAGTAATTGAATCCGATCGACCGCGACACGAAGCTCCTCCGCTGCCGCCTGGGTCAATTCTGCACGAGAGCCCTGGCCCGCCTCCACTTTTCCGGTCATGACCGTAATGGAGCCGTCCTGGCCAATGTGGACACGGGCGGCGACGTTACGGATCCGCGCGCCGCCCATGCCACCCCCCCGTCTACCTCGCCTCTGAGCCAAAACCGGTGCGTCGGCCACGGCAATCAGCAGACCGGCCCCCAGAATCTGGACGAACCCTCGCCGGGTCAGCCCGAACTGGTAGTCCACTCGATCTACCGGCTCGTCATAATCGTCCATCCCGATCAGGTCGCTGGACCGCGTTTGCATGGCTCACCTTCCCTTAAGCCCGGCGCATTGGCGCACCGCATTCAGGATTCGGGGATATCCGCAACACCGGCAGAGATTCCCGTCCAGAAAAGAGACGATCTCGTCCTCGGTCGGTTGGTTCTTGTTTTTCAAAAGTGCGATCGTCGCCATGATCCACCCCGGCGTGCAGTAGCCGCACTGATACGCCTCGGCGTCGTAAAACGCCTGTTGCACCGGATGCAGCTTCGTTCCATCGCTAATCCCTTCGATCGTCGTGATCTGCTGGTTGCGCGCGATCTTCATCGGTGTCCGGCACGAAAACACCCGCTTGTCTCCCATCAGAACACTGCACGCCCCGCATTTACCCTCCCCACAGCCATATTTGGCTCCGGTAAGGCCCAGATCCTCGCGGAGCACATCGAGGAGGGGTCGGTCGGCGTCGGTATTGACGGTTTGCTGCTGACCGTTGACGAAAAAGGAAATCCTCTGGTTCATCGCACGATCTGCCTCCGGGCCGTCATGCAGTTGCGCACAATCGACCCGTTAGAAAAGGTTGTACCCCCAGCCGTTGCCATTATTCCGACAGGGTCTGTGAGGGTCCAAATAATTCGCCTGGCGTGGTCACTTCAGCGACCATGTTCCTCTCTACGCGAAGGGTAGGGCCACGGGAACGACCAAGTTGGCGATTGTCTGGCCCCGGGGCGATTCTTGACAGCCAAGTGGGGCGAATTTATCTTCGGCAGACAAAGAATTTAGAGACTTCCGGGCACAAACGGCTGGGCCGCGGGCCACCGCCCCGGGAAACCCACACAGCCCTGCGACCCCGATTGCGAGTTCTCGCCCAACACCCTTGGAGGCCAGCACCATGAAGCGCCCGCCGCGTCTGCTCCCATGCGTCGCCCTCGCCTGCTCGTTTTCCCTGTCGCTGACCCGCATTTCGTTCGCGCAGGCGGCGCCTCCGGAGCCGGTTGCACCGCCGCCCGCAGCTGCCCCTCCACCGACCACCGAGGCAACCAGCCAGCCGGCGACGGTCACGCCTCCCGCCGAAGCCCCGGCGCCCGCCGCGAGCATGCCCGCGACGACCGAACCGACCAGCGCCCCCGCCGCCCCCGAGGTCGGCGCCAATGAAACGCTTTCCGAACAGGTCGACGACTTCTGGCACTACGGCGAAATCGGCCGCTACGACCTCCAGGCCCTGCTGGGCGCCAAGATCGTCGCCGCCGGCCAGGAGAAACCCCAGGATCTGCTCAACGCCTTCGAAAAAGTCGCCAGTCAACACCATCAACCCAGCGGCGCGCAGACCGACATTGACCTGGCCCTTCTCCGCTGGCAGGCCGCCGATCCGCAGATGAAGACGGTGGCGGCCCAGGTCATCGAAGTGCTGAACAAGGGCCGCTTCGAGCGCCGCCAGAGTCCCCAATTCATCGCCGATAACATCAAACGTCTGAACCAGGGCGAACGGGCCTACACGCTGGCGATGGTTCAGTTGCGTAGCAGCGGCGAATTGGCCGTCCCGCAAATGGTCGATATTCTCATCAGTCAAAAGCCCGAGGATGTGCAGTATCACGATGTCATCCGCCGCGCTCTGGTGGACCTCGGTCGCCTGGCCCTCAGCCCGCTCTGGGCCGCCACCGAGATGGACCCGAAGAACCCGTCGCTGACGACAATCGCGGCCGTGCTCGGCGAGATCGGTTATCCGGCATCCGCGGCCTATCTGGTGGCGCTCGCTCACAATCCCGATGCTTCCTCTGAAGTGAAGGACGAGGCGACCATCGCCCTGCGCCGCCTGAACATCAATCCCGATTCCAATCCCGGCGATCTGTTCTACGACCTTGCCAACCGGTTCTATTACGGGACGGCCTCAGTTCAACCCGATCCGCGCAGCCCCAAGGCGTTCATCTGGTACTGGGCGGATCGCTCCCTCGTCAGCAAGGCAATCCCGCCGCAGATTTTCAACGATATCATGACCATGCGCGAAACGGAGCATGCGCTCCGTTTGCAGCCCTCGCGGCCAGATCAATCGGTGGCGTTGTGGCTGGCGGGAAACATCCGGCGCGGAATCGACCTTCCCCAGGGCGAGACCGACCCGACCCGGACTCCCGATGAGCCGCCGGCCCACTATTACAACGTGGCCCAGGGCGCCCAGTACCTCAACCTCGTGCTGGACCGTTCGCTCAAAGACAATACCCCCCAGAGCCCGGCAGTCGCTCTGGCGGCGATCAAATCCCTCCAGGACATCGTCGGGCAGAGCAACATGTTCACCGGCGGTCGCGGGCAGCCGCTCGTCGACGCGATGCGCTTCTCCGACCGTCAGGTGCGATATGAGGCGGCGTTCGCAGTCGCTGCGGCACTGCCCCAACAGCGCTTCCAGGGCCAGGACCGCGTCGTTCCCCTCCTGGCCGAGGCGGTCGTACAGAGCGGTGTCCCGGGCGTGCTGATCGTCGGGCCCCAGGGCGAACGCGCCCGTTTGGCGTCGGAACTCAAAGGCTACTCGACCGCCGGCGGACAGGATCCCTCGGCCGCGGTCGCCGACTCGGCGACCGTTCCCGCCGTCGACGTCATCCTCATGTCCGAAGATCTCGGCAATCCGCAGATCGATCGTGTCATCGAGCTGGCCTCGCAGAACCCGCGGCTCGAGCGCGCCGCCAAGCTGATCATGGTGCATTCGCTGGCGTCGCCGTGGGTCCGCATGTCGCTCACCGATCCAACCCTCAGCTACACGGAAGCCGCCAGCGGACAGCCGCTGATCGACGCCATTGAACAGGCTCGCAAGAAGGCCGGCGGCTTGCCGATGGACGCGCAGTCGGCAACCGACACCGCCCTCCGCTCCGCCAACCTGCTGGCGAAGCTCGCCATCAGCCGCGGGCAGATTCTCGACCTCAGCGTCGCCGAGTCGGAACTGCTCGCCGCACTTGGCGACAAACGCGCGGACCTGGTCAAAGCGGTCGGCGAGGCCGTCGCCCTTCTCAATTCCCCGCGCTCGCAGGGCGCCCTGGCCGATCGGGCCGGGGACTCGAAGAATCCTCCGGAAATTCGCGTCACCCTCTACAAGAGCCTGGCGACCAGCGCCAAGTTTTTCGGCAACCACCTCGATCCCAACCAGCTCAACGATCTCCAGCAGACGGTGATGGCGGAGAAGGACCTCAACGTCCGTTCCGCCGCCGCCGAGGCTCGCGGCGCCCTGAACCTTCCGGCCCAGGACGCCAAACCGCTGATCGTTCAGCGACATGATTGAGAACGTTCGGGAGGGCGAGGCGGGCGAGGCTCCAGCCGAGCCGCATTTCCCGTGTTCGCAAGCTGCTACGGCTCGGCAAAAAAAGCCTCGCCCACCCGAGGGAAGTCCTTACCAGTAGAAACCGCCGTCCCAGTTGGATACCCTACCGTGGGCGCGTAACTCAATGGCTAGAGTGCAACCCTTACAAGGTTGAAGTTGCAGGTTCGAATCCTGTCGTGCCCACTTCTCCGCAGCTCTGATTTCCCACGCTCCCCGCGCCAGCTCGATGTCCCATCAGGACATACCATCGCCATCACCCCAAGTGCTCCGTCACACGGTTTACGGCCCACATGGCCGGTCTCGACGTCCTGCAATGTCCTATTGCGGGCGCAACAGGACAAGCCGCGCCATCCGAAGTCCTCTCTGCGACAGGGCTTGTAAATGTCCTGTTTTGCCCAAAAGTAGGACAAAATAGGACATTTGAGAGATTGTTGCCGCGGATCGCTGGGGCCGCTGGGGCCAAATTCCGCGAAAAGCGCCTCATCGCGCCTCACGGCGCCTCGCCGTTCGCTGACGTCTCACCCATTGACCCGGCGAATCAGAAAATCGCGGGGAACGTTCAATTTCGTTCGAACCGTTCGACATTCGACTGGTCGACTGTTCTCCGGTCCACCGCACGCCGACCGGCTCATAGCTTATACGCCTGAGCGGCGCCCGCGACGAGCCACCCCGCGCGGACAGCTTTTTCCTGCTCGGGTGGTAAGATGGTGGCACGGGAGAAGCGGAAGACCGTGAAATCGCAGAGCGGGCGATTGATTTCCAGAATCGCGCGCGAGTACGGCATCATTGGCCTCCCCGGAAAGATGGAATCGTCAAATCGAAAACTGGCAGAGGGCCAGGCGAGGGCCAACGCGATGCACGATGACGACGAAAAAAATGAGATGGAGAAGAAAATTGAGGAAATGCTCCGCAAATTGAAGCAGGTGGATCCAGAGCAGTTGCGGGAGGCTTTCCGAGAAAGGCTCGACGGGGAGTTGCCAGAGGAAATTGCCAGGGCAAAGGCCGATTTCGCCGCATTGTTCAACTTTCTTTCCCGTCCAGTCGGGAGCTACGACTACAAGGAACTTCAACGCGTACAAGCCGAAGCGACTCGGTTTGTCATGTACTGTGGGCTGCGGCGCACACGCCTCACCATTGATGCCGATGCGCTCGACGCATCCCCCGCCGGCAAATTTCGCGCTCTGATGAGAGATATAGCCGCCTCCGCCCTCGATGACGTTGGATCAACCTGGGCATTCCTGGAACGCGACCCGTCAGAGCATACGCTGCAAGAATTAGAACGGCTCCAGACGCTCGCACTTGCCGGGGTCACCGTTCTTGCCTTCGGTGATTTGAAATAGCGCCCGGACATTGCATTGGTTGTCAAGTCGCCTTGCGAGCGTCCTGAGACCCCGCTAGCATCCGCCGTTTCCAATAATTTAAGGACGGCACATGCCTCAACCGCTCAACATGGTGTATGAAAAGGATGCTCCGTTGGACGCCCTGCGGGGCAAGACGGTGGCCGTGCTCGGGTTCGGATCGCAGGGCCACGCCCACTCGCTCAATCTCCGCGACAGCGGGATCAATGTCATCGTCGCCAATCGCAAGGACAGCTCCAACGGGCGACTGGCGGTGGAACATGGATTCGATCCGGTCGGAGTCGACGAAGCGGTCAAAGCGGCCGACCTGATCATCGCAACGCTCCCCGACGAAGTGCAGCCCGAGGTCTACAACAAGAGCATCGCCCCGCACCTCAAGGCCGGCAAGGCGCTGGGTGCGACGCACGGATTCAACATTCATTTCAAAACGATCGTTCCGCCCAAAGAAGTCGACGTTCTGATGGTCGCCCCCAAAGGCCCCGGCCACCTGGTGCGCAGTGAATTTGAACGCGGCGGCGGTGTGCCGTGCCTCCTGGCCGTCCACCAGAACGCCAGCGGCAACGCGCGCAATCTCGGCCTGGCCTGGGCCCGCGGCATCGGCGGAGCGCGCTCCGGCGTCATCGAAACCACCTTCAAGGACGAATGCGAAACCGACCTGTTCGGCGAGCAGGCCGTTCTCTGCGGCGGACTTTCCGCTCTCATCAAGGCCGGGTTTGAAACCCTCATCGAAGCCGGCTACCCGCCGGAGATGGCCTACTTCGAATGCGTTCACGAGGTGAAGCTGATCGTCGATCTGATCTACCAGGGCGGCCTCGATTACATGCGCTATTCGATCAGCAACACCGCCGAGTACGGCGACCTCACCCGCGGCCCGCGCGTCGTCAACAAAGAGACCAAAGCTGAGATGAAAAAGATCCTCGCCGAGATCACCAGCGGCCAGTTCGCCAAAGAATGGCGCGCTGAATACGAAGGCGGCCTGAAGAACTTCAAGCGGCTGTACGAAGCCGACAACAACCACCCCGTCGAAGTCGTCGGCCGCCGTCTTCGCAAGATGATGCCCTGGCTCAAGGCCAAGGAACCGCCCAAGGGGTGATCTGTCCAGATGCCGGCGCTCACACCAGACCAGGCCTACGAGCTTGCGCTTCAGCATCATCGGGCGAACCGGCTGCCAGAGGCAGAGTCGCTTTACCGCCAGCTTCTGGCGAGCGATCCCAATCACGCCGATGCCTTGCACATGCTCGGCGTGCTGGCCAACCAAACGGGCCGCGTATCTGATGCGATTGAATTGATCCGGCGCGCGATTCAACTCAATTGCGGGCGGGCGATTTATCACAACAACCTGGGACTGGTCCTGGCAAGCCAGCGGCAATGGCCGGCCGCGGAGCAGGCGTTTGGCGCCGGGTTGTCTATCAATCCGGCGCTTCCGCAATCGCTCAACAATCTGACCAACGTGCTTCGGGAAATGGGGCGGCTCGACGACGCCTTGGCCGTCATTTCCAGGGCGATCGAACTGAACGCGGCCAGCCCCGAGGCGCTTAGCCCCCTGGGGCTTACGCTGGCGAAGCGCGGGCGCATGGACGACGCCATCCGCATTCTTTCCAAAAGCGCCGAGTTGCGGCCCGATCCTGAGGTGCTGCTCAATCTCGGCAACGCGCTCAAGTGGCAGGGACGGCTGGATGAATCAAACGCCGCCTATGAGAGAGCGATTCAGCTTCGGCCGGGTTTTGCCGCGGCTCATCTGAACCTCGCGACGAACTTCTGTAGTCAAGCACTTCTCGACCAGGGATTGAGCTCGTTCCGGAAAACTGTTGATCTTGCACAAGACGATTCACAGGTTCACACGGCCCTGCTGAACGCCCTGCACTATCATCCGGCATACGATGCCCCGGCCATCCTGCGCGAGCATCTCGCCTGGGCCAAACGCTTTGCCGAGCCGCTCGCCGCTCAGGTTCGCCAGCACCTCAACGATCGCTCTCCAGAAAGACGCATCCGACTTGGCTACGTCTCGTCGGAATTCCGCGATCACCCCGTCGGAAGGTTTCTCCTTCCCCTGTTCTCGCATCACGACCGCGGGCGATTCGAGATCTGCTGCTACTCATCCTCCCCTACTTCAGACCCGGTGACGCAAAAACTGCAAAGCCATAGCGACCGGTGGATCGACGCCGTCAATCTCTCCGATGAAGAACTGTCGGAGCAAATCCGCGACGATCGCATCGACATCCTGGTTGATCTGTCCCTCCATACTGCCGGCAACCGCCTGCTTGTGTTCGCCCGCTCGCCCGCGCCGGTGCAGGTCACCTGGCTGGCGTACCCCGGCACCAGCGGATTGAAGGCGATGGACTACCGCCTCAGCGACCCCTATCTCGATCCCCCTTCGACGGATTCGACAGGCTCACCGCAGGCAAGCTCAGCCTGCGACGAGCTCAGTCGAGTCGGGCAGGCACCCAGATCTGATGAGAACTACGTCGAGAAAACGGTCCGACTTGCCGACTGCTTCTGGTGCTACCAGGCTCCGGCCGATGCGCCGCCGCTGAACGTGCTGCCGGCGCAGGGTAACGGCTACGTCACCTTTGGCTGTTTCAACAACTTCTTCAAAGCCAGCCCGCAGACGCTCGAGTTATGGGCGCGCGTGCTGGCCGCGACACCCGATTCGCGGATGCTGATCCACAGCCAGCCCGGCTCGCATCTCGATCGCGTCCGAGGCACTTTCCTCGACGCCGGAGTGGATCCGAACCGGCTGGAATTCTTCGGCTTTGTTCCCGCCGAGCAGTATTGGCGGCAATACCACCGGATCGACATCGCGCTGGATACGTTGCCCTACGCCGGCGGTACGACGACATGCGATTCTCTGTGGATGGGCGTTCCGGTGGTCACCCTCGCCGGTCGAACGGCCGTGGGGCGTGCCGGCGTGAGCATTCTCACCAACGCCGGGCTCGCGGACCTGGTTGCGCGGTCGCCGACG
>DATHPP010000083.1:0-5080 GCA_035483795.1 Tepidisphaeraceae bacterium
CGAGCAGACCGAGCCGGCGATGAAGCTGCTGGCCGGCGAAGGCTTTCACCGTTGCGGGCTCGTCGACATCTTCGAGGGCGGCCCGGTGGTGCGGTGCAACCTGGCCGACATCCGCAGCGTCAAGCGGAGTGTGTTCACCAAGGTCAGCGAAATCACCGATGCGCCGGTCGAATCCGAGCCCTACATCATCAGCAATGCCCGCCAGGATTTCCGCGCCTGCCAGGGATCGCTCCAGATGACGGCGGACGGCAGCGCCCGCATCGGCATTCAGTCGGCGATGGCCCTGCGGCTGCGGATCGGGGATCCGGTGCGGTTCGTCGCCGCCAGGCCCGGCGGGGTGCACGAGGAAGTCGCCGATGCCAGCGCAGTCTCACTTCATTGACGGCAAGTGGATCCAAGGCGCCGGCAGCGCCTTCCGCTCGATCGACCCGGCGACGGGGCAGGTCGTCTGGGAGGGCGCCGCCGCAATGGCGGAGGAAGTGGATCACGCCGTCGGCGCCGCCCGCAGGGCATCCGAATCGTGGGCCGACACTTCTCTCCAGCAGCGAATCTTTATTCTAGAATCATTTGCCAGGCAGCTCAAGGAGAACCGCTCGAAACTCGCCGAGGCCATCTCGCACGAGACCGGCAAGCCGACCTGGGAGGCGCTGGGCGAAGTCGATTCGATGATCGGAAAAGTTCCGGTGTCGATCGAGGCGCTGAGCGATCGTCGTCGTCCGATGGAGCGGGAGTCGGCCGGCGGCATCGCCGCGACGCGCTTCAAGCCGCACGGCGTCGTCGCCGTCTTCGGCCCGTTCAATTTTCCCGGACATTTGCCCAACGGTCACATCGTCCCGGCGCTCCTGGCCGGAAATACCGTCGTCTTCAAACCGAGCGAGGCGGCGCCGCTGGTTACACAGACGACGGTCGAGCTGTGGGAAGCGGCGGGGCTGCCATCGGGCGTGCTGAACCTCGTCCAGGGCGCACGCGAAACCGGCGCGGCGCTGGCGAAGCACGCCGGCATCGACGGGCTGTTTTTTACCGGCAGCGCCGCCGTCGGGAAGAGCCTCAGCCGCGCCTTTGCCGAGCATCCAGAGAAGATTCTGGCGCTGGAGATGGGCGGCAACAATCCGATGATCGTGCACGAGGCCGCCGACCTCGACGCCGCCGCATATTTGACGATTCAATCCGCCTACATCACCGCCGGACAACGCTGCACCTGCGCACGAAGACTGATCGTCCCCGAGGGCGCGCCGGGCGATGCGTTCATCGAGCGTCTGGTTGAAATGACACGAGGCATCCGCGTGGGCCGGTACACCGATGATCCGGAACCGTTCATGGGGCCGGTGATCTCCGTCGCCGCCGCGGACCGTTTGTTCTCCGCTCAGGAAGAGTTGCGGTCTCGTGGCGGCCAGCCAATTCTGGAAATGAAACGTCTTCCGCAAAGCCCGGCGATGGCATCGCCGGGTCTGATCGACGTCACCGCCATCCCTTCGCGCAGCGACGAAGAGATTTTCGGCCCGCTCCTCCAATTGATCCGCGTCCCCGATTTTGCGGCCGCGATCGACGAAGCCAACCGCACGTCTTACGGACTTGCCGCGGGCCTGCTGAGCGACAACAAAGACCTCTACGAGCAATTCTTCCGGAAAATCCGCGCGGGCGTGGTCAACTGGAACCGCCAGACCACCGGCGCCAGCGGCGCGCTTCCGTTCGGGGGCGTCGGCCAGTCCGGCAATCACCGCCCCAGCGGCTACTACGCCGCGGACTATTGTTCCTACCCCGTCGCGTCGCTGGAGATCCCCAAGCTCGCGCTGACGGCCCAGCTCACGCCCGGAATCTTGCGATCACCGGCGTAGTACACGCCATTGTGCCGCCGGTGCCCCCACGTGCCCTCACCGGCGGAATTCGACAGCGCGCCGGCGCAACGAAGACGCCGGTGAGGGCACCGGCGGCACCAGAATGCCTGCGCTATGCGCCGCTCATCCTGCTCTGTAAGCTTCGCCGGCCTCATGGAATCCCCGGTGCCGGATTTTTTGGCTGCCCTCGCGATCGTCGCCCGTCCGGTCGGGCAGGGGTCATACGCGTTTGTCGAACCCAACGGCTCCTGCCGCGGGTTCGTGCAGATCATCGTTTTACCGCATCGGATCACGATCCATCGCCTCTGGACCCGCCAACCGGGCGGCGGCCACGGCAGGTTCATCCTGCGCGCCCTCTGCGATCTGGCCGATCGGCACCAGGTCGAGCTGTCCCTCAAGCCGCTGCCCATCGGCCGCAAGCCCTACCCGCTTAATCGCGATCAACTGCTCGCCTGGTACCAGCGGCACGGCTTTACCGGCACGCGGCGAAAGCTGATCCGCCCGCCGGGCAAACCGGTTGACGCGCCCAATGCCGCTCGAACGTGACCTGGGTTTTCGTGGCACGGGTTTCCAACCCGTGGACGACCGAGTCGTTGAACTGACGCCGGTCTTGGTGTGGGAAAACCACCTTGCCTTGCCGCGTGCTTGTGTGCTCAAACCGCGTTGCGCTTGCTAATGGAACTTGGTTTTCCCACACCAGAACCGCTGCCTGTTGAACGACTTCACCGATGCACGGGTTAGAAACCCGTGCCACAAAAGAAAACGCGCTCAGTTTGAGTTAAAAGGCCGTGTCACTGGGCAGCGACGAGTCGCGCACGCTGATTCTGTTACACTGCCGGGGATGATCCGGCCTTGGAGGCGGCTCCTGTCGTTAGCCACTCTCGCATTCATGGTGGTATCGCTGACGGCCCGGTTCGCCGGCGCGGCGCCGGCACGCGTTTCATTCTCCGATCCGACGGCGGTGGTGGAGGTGTACGACTTTGCGGAAGTCCGGATCAAAGTGGATTCGCCGGATGCGCGCAACCCATTCACCGACGCCGAGGTGCAAGGGCGGCTTGGACGGGAAGGGGCGGCGGAGCTGGCGGTGGGGGGATTCTGCGATTCGGCCGATGGCACGGTCTATCGCATTCGCTTCATGCCGACGTCGCCGGGCGACTACTCGTTTTCGATCGCCTATCGGCAGGGGGATTTTGTCCGGCGGCACAGCGGGACATTCCACGCCGTCCCGTCGCACCGTCGCGGGATTCTCCGCATCGATCGGGATCATCCCTGGCATTTCATCTGGGAAGGCACCGGCGAGCACTATTTTTTCAACGGCACCACGGCGTTTCTCCTGATGGGATGGCGCGACGAGCGGGTGATCCGCGATTCGATTGACCGGATCGCGGCGATGAAGGCCAACCGCATTCGCGTGCTGCTCAATGGCCGCGTCACGCGGAGTTTCTGGGGCGAGCCGATCATTCCCTCGCGGGATTTTTCTGCGGCGATCGATCCGTGGCCGGCGGCGCATCCGGAGGACATGAGCCGGCCGGAATACGACTTCACGCGCTTCAATCTTCCTCACTGGCAGCGTTTCGAGCGGATGCTGGCGCACGCGCGGGAGAAGGACGTGATCATCTCCGCGATCCTGGATTGGGATGACTCGAAGGAGCACCCGGCGGCGGCAGGCGAGGACGAGCGCCGCTACTATCGCTACGCCGCGGCGCGGCTGGCGGCATTTTCCAACGTCACCTGGGACCTGGGCGACGACATCAGCTCCTTCCGACCGCTCGCCTGGTCGCACGAGATGGGGACGTTCCTCGAACAGTGCGATCCCTATCACCATCTGGCCACCGATCATCCCGTCGACAACGCCCAGCAGGACCGCACTTCCGACTGGTTCGGCTTCACATCGTTCCAGGAATGGTCGCGGCCGCAGCATGCGTGGATGCTCGCCCAGCGCGAAGCCCAGAAGAAAGCCGGCCGAATCATCCCGCAAACCAACGAGGAGTACGGCTACGAAGACCATTATCCCAACTGGGCGAAATATGGTCCCCCAACGGCGTCCGCCGAGAACATGCGGCGGATCGGCTGGGAGATCGCCATGGCGGGGTGCTACCAGAGCACCGGCGAGACTGCCCGCCGGGCCACCGGCTACTGGCCCGACACCGGCGGCGGATGGGTCAACGGCCGCGGCGACAAAACCATGACCCTGCTCGAAGGCTACGGCCACGTCCTGGAGTTCATGACCCGCTTCGCCTGGTGGAAGGCCGAGCCGCACGATGAGCTGGTGGATCAGGGCAATTTCTGTCTGGCCGAGCCGGGCGCCGCTTACGCTGTCTATCTTCCGCACGGCGGCAGCGTCACCCTCCAATTGCAAGGCGGTCCATACGATTGTGTCCTGTTCGATCCCCGAACGGGCAAGAGCCGGAGCCTGCCCGCCGTCCGGGTGCTGAAATGGACTTCACCGGCCATGCCCGAGCAGCAGGATTGGGCGATCCTGCTCCGACTGTCGTCGCGTTGAGCCGATTTCCCAATCCGACGACAAATCACGTTTGCCACGTGGGGCGGCCGTTGACGGGCATCTCCAGGTGACCACAATCATGGTCATGGTACGCGGCGCCCCTTTCACACTGGTCTATGACCGTAAGGTGAAGCTGCATTTGAAATCGATCGATCCGCGCCATCATTCTCAAATCCGGCGATCAATCGAAGACCAGTTGACATTTCAACCGGAAGTACAGACCCGAAATCGAAAGCCGTTGATCCGGGAATCAGAACTTGACGCCGATTGGGAGTTGCGAATCGGCACTGATAACCGATTTCGCGTCTTCTATACTGTGGATCATGAGCGGCATGAGGTGCAAATCCTCGCCATCGGCGTCAAGAAAGGAAACCGCCTGTTCATCGGCGGTGAGGAGATCGTCTTATGAGAGTTGCCTCCGTTGCCAACATGAAGGCCAGGCTGAGCGAGTACCTCCGGGCCAGCACCCGCGGGCCGGTCTTGATTACGCGTAACGGCAGAGCGGTTGCCGCGCTCGTATCGGTCAGCGATGAGGAGGAGATCGAGCGATTGCTCCTGAGCCACTCGCCCCGGCTCCGCGCAATATTACGGCAGGCGCGCAAACGGGTCCGGGCAGGCCACCGACTCAGCCACCAGCAGGTCTGGGCGAAAACGCCTCGTAACGGCCGACGCGCTTCATGAAAGCCACCCGGAGCCAGGAAAGAACGGACGCTCTTGCTCCATCCGTCGCGACTGGACCATC
>DATHPP010000084.1:0-18586 GCA_035483795.1 Tepidisphaeraceae bacterium
GCCCACCTCTACCGGCAATTCGTTACCCACGAGTGAGCCTGTGCCGCGGATGTCCCAAATGTCCCAAAATGTCCCACGTTTTGGGCAAAGTGGGACATTTCCCCAGACCGCCGTCCCGGCGTCTGGATTCGGAAATCCGCAAAAGCGCCTCAGAGCGCCTCGAAGCGCCTCACCCTTTGTCCCTTTGTCCCTCTGTCCCTTTGTCCCTTTGTGCCTCTATTCCCGTTCTCGCTCGCCAGCGCGAGCGCGCGGCACTTTTCGACGTATTTGGCACAAAAATGGGGAGTGCCAAAAGTGCAAGTGGTCACAACCTCAAAAAGTGTAACACTTTGTAACATTTTGTAACATTGCCATGCTCGTTGCCGAGCCGGCGCCACCGCCGTGGCCCAAAATGGCCCAAAATGGCACTGCGTTTAACAATTTGTTGCTTTATGTCGTTTGTCGTTTCCACGCGGGGATGCCCCGGCCCGCCGGCTTTGCCCAGACCGCCGCAACCGCCGGACTTCCTCTCGCCAGCGAGCTTGCGCGCCGGAGCCGCGGTGATGCTGATACCATCTCCGACGTTGCTCCGCTCTACACGCGGCCTGGGGTGTCTCCCACAGGGCGAACACGACTTTCCCCTGACAGGCGCAAAGTCACCGCCGCTTCCTGGCCGTCACCTTCGCCGGGTGCGGGTGATGCCTTGGCGTCGTCGTCGATCCCGTGGCGTTGATCATGGGCAAGCGTGACGGTGGATCGGTGCTTGAACCGGTGGCACTGGTCGTCGTCGTGGCCGCCGGTGTCGCGGCGACCGGCAGCGGCGTCGCCTGGCTGCCCAGGCCCGTGTTCAGTGTGAAGAGCAGGTTCTGTAGATCGGCGCTGTTGACCTGGCCGTCGTAGTTGAAATCCCCCTGATCCCAGGCGCCTGGGCGATTGAGGTTGAAGAGCAGGATCTGGAGGTCGGCGCTGTTGACCTGGTGGTCGAGGTTGGCGTCGCCGTAGAGGGTGTAAGTCAGCTCGATGGTGTTCGCCATCGTGTTGATGCCTTGACCGTCGGCCGAGTCCGCGTAGCCGATGGCGGTGCTGTGGTTCGGATTGGCCTGGGCCGCGGCGGACGTGATGACGCCGGTTGTGGCGGTGGGCGTACCGTTCCAAGCCCCCGCGTTGTAGCCGTTCTGCAAATAGCCCTGGATCGCCGCAATCGGGTCGGCAGTGCTGTAAGTAATGAACAGCGTGCTGCGGCCAACGTCCAGCGTGGTTCCGGCAAGCGGGTTGGTGCCTTGGAGCCCGTTGATCGTGAACGTGCCGTTCAGGTGCAGGATGCCGGGCAACGGGTTGCCGTTGGTGTAATCGAGCGTGATGGTTTCGTTCCCGCCGTTGCCGTTGATGGTCAGGCCATTCGGGTCGTTGATCGGACTCTGTGCGGTTGCTCCTCCGAGCGTCCAGTCTATGTGGACGCGGTCGGCATCCAGTCTTAACGTGATCTGATCGACCCCGCCGGTCCCGGTGATCGTGTCGAGCATCGGAACGATGGTGTAGGTCTGGCCCGTGAAATTCCCATTTGATTGTGCTAGTAGCACCGTCGTAGTGCTTCCTGAGAGAATCAAGTCGGGTCGCCCGTCGCCGTTCAAATCCGCCGCTACGATGTTTCCACCATAACTGCGGGAGTTGGTCAGAAAGGTCTCTTGGTTCTGAAAGGTCCCATTTCCATTACCCAGCAGCACACTCACGATGCCATCCTCTCTGCTCTGAGTGATCACGTCGAGCCTGTCGTCGCCGGTGAGATCTGACAGCGCAACAGCCGTGGCCCCATCATGCACTTGAAACGTTCGAGGCGGTAGAAACGCACCACTATTGGCCTCGTCCTCGTTCAGGAGAATGCTTGCGGCGGAAGTATTGGTGGACCCATTTATAATTTCATTTGCGACAACCAGGTCAGAATTGCCGTCCCTATTGACATCACCTATCGCCAGCGCGTCGGGCGCAAGACCGACAGATCCAACTCGATGCTCGGTGTGGGTGGAGCTCAGAAACTCCTCCATGGTGTAATTGGTACCCGACCAGTAGGTAAACAGCACGTCGGGCTTGCTGTCACCGTCTACGTCACCCGTAGCTACGGCCAAAAGTTCGAACCGGTTGGGTTGAATACCCAACGAAGTGAACGTCCCATCTCCGTTGCTTAAGAGAAAGGCGATCCCACTGTAGCTCCCGACGACAAGGTCCGGCTTGCCATCCCCATTCATGTCGGCCACGTTGAGGGTTTTCGGGGGACCTCCAGCACCAAACGTATGTGGAGATTGAAACGTCCCGTCGCCGTTGCCGAGCAAAACGCTTACGCCATACGTCGTGGAATCCGTCGTGACAATGTCTGGTTTTCCGTCACCATTCGCATCCAGAGTCACGACCGCTCTCGCCAATCCTCCAGCGGAAAAAGTGCGTGCGGTTTGGAAGGTGCCGTTCCCATTACCAAGGAACACGTTAACTACCGCCGTCCCACCAACGGTAATTATGTCCGGTATGCCGTCTCCGTTCACATCCGCTACGGCAACTCCCGTAGAATAGCCGGTGCCGATTTGTTGCGGGGGACCGAACGACGCCACGCCGCCTGGTTGGAGCGGATTACCAGCGGCGTCCTCGATACTTCCGTTGTCCACCAAATTCAGGCCCAGCGTTCCTGTGCCGGAAACGCCGTTGACTGTGACGGTATACACTGCACCGCTACCATTGACCACGAGAGGGGCAGTGGCCGCGACGCCGCTGAGCGCAAGAGCGAAGTCGGATGGGCCAACACCGGTCACAGGCTCGTTAAACGCGACCGTGTAGGTCACGCTGCCGTCACTGGTGATCGGCCCCTGCGGAATGGTGCGGTTGATCGACAGCACCGTCGGCGGAACATCTCCCAGAAGCACACCGACGTTATTGCTGCCTTTATTTGCGACGAGGATGTCAGGTCTGCCATCGCGATTCACGTCGGCTACTGCGACCGAGCTAGGGTTTATTCCTACCGCAAACGTCTGATCGGCCTGAAAAGTCCCGTTCCCGTTGCCCAACAGAACGCTCACGGAGTTGGATCCGCTGTTAGCTACGACCACGTCAGGCTTACCATCAACGTTCATGTCCCCGACTCCGACGGATACTGGCGCCGCCCCTGTTGCGAACGTTTGCTGAGCTTGGAAGGTTCCGTCGCCGTTTCCAAGTAAGACCCCGACGCAATTGTCAGCAGAGTCGGCAACCACAAGGTCCGGCTTGCCATCACCATTCAAGTCGGTGCTCGCGAGTGCGACCGGTCCGTTGCCCGTGGCGAAGGTAACTGGTTGTTGAAACGTGCCGTTACCGTTGCCCAAGAGCAGACTAACGTTCGCGGAGTCATAGTCGGCAACGATCAGGTCGAGCTCGCCGTCGCCGTTCACGTCCGCGACTGCAACGGCATCCGGGTACGAACCGGCCGCGAACGATTGAAACGGCTGGAACGTCCCGTTGCCGTTACCCAACAGCACGTCTACGCTGTTAGAAGATGCGCTCGGGACGATTAGATCGGGCTTCCCATCTCCGTTTAAATCCGCGACCAAAACAGCCCGAGGGTCTGGACCGGTTGCGAAGGTCTCCTGCACTAGAAAATCACCGGGAGCGTTCAGGAATACGCCCACGCTTCCGCTAACCAAGTTGGCCACAGCTATATCAGGAGCGCCGTCGCCGTTTAGGTCTGCGACTGCCACGGAGCTTGGAGAAATACCTGTCGCGAGCGGGAAGCCCAAGGTTCCCTCGGAGAAGCCCCCGTTCCCGTCACCAACCCTGATGCTTACGTTGTTGTTCGTATTGGCGACAACGAAGTCAGGCTTACCGTCCTTATTCACATCGGCGACAGCGAGCGACACGGGGGCTTGTCCAGCCTCAAATGTCTGCTGCGTGCCGAACGCCGCGATCGCGCTGGACAACAGCACCCGGCGTTCAAGACCTTCGATCTGGAAGTTTGCGGCTTCCCGCAACCGCTTGCGTCGGGACTTCAGATGTGCGAACGACATCTTTCCCTCCTGCACCGCTTTTCAGGCCCTGACGTTTAAGTACCCGATCGACTGGAATCAGATGGATAGGATACCGGGAGGATGGATGGGGAAGCAATAATTGTGTACGCCGTGTTTAGGCTCCGGGCCGGTCATTTGTCACGAAGGCGCGGCCGGCTGTGTCGTCAAAGAACGGTCATCAGCGCTTCGACCTTGTGGATGAAATTCGACGCCATGGCCGTGGTGATGGAGCCGGGCGCGGACACGGCTGCGTGCCGCTGGTCTTCCAAGCGGCCGATGAGTTTTCTGATACCTGGTTGCATGTGTAAATGGCCGGCAATCTCGCGCGGCATCGCAAAACGTCCGACGCCTACGCCGCGCGACGAAGCCACGTCTTTCATGGCGGCTGCCAACTCGTCAAGCGCGACAATTATTGCGTCAGCGGGGTAACGAGCCACCCACTTTTTCACCTGCTTCAGAAAAGTTGCCATCATTACACCTTCTACATGAACTGCCCGCGCCGGGCGAAAAGGCGACGTGACCGGCGCAAACATTCGCCAATTGTACGCCCGCAGAGTCAGGCGAGTTCAACCGGTATTCGATCGCAGGATCTTGCCGAATCTCGGCGAGATGTGGCGGCACCCGACAACACAGTTTTGAGACGTGAAGAAACGGCATACCCCAACGCATTCTGCCACTCTGGCAGCGCCACCAACCCTCCGCGCCCCCTTTGGCAGAACCCGCTCACCCTCGTCCAATCTCACCCGCATATAAGTAATTGATATCAACCAACTTGCCGTTGTTCGACGCACTCCTCATTCGGCACGCCCCTTGATATGGCGCAAGCAGGACCGCCCCAGCGGGGCGGCCGTTGTATGGGCACGGCTCAGGAACATCGTTTTACGGTGTTGCTTGCCAACCAAACGGAGGACTGGCATGCGACCATCAGCGGACTGCTCGCCCCGCAAGGCGTGCAGACGCTCTCTGCACATAGCGGCCGCGAAGCATTGGACCTGATCGAATCCCGTCCCGTTCACGCGGCGGTGCTCGACTACCAGATGCCCCAGCTTGGCGGCCTCCAGGTGATCCGCCTCATGAACGAACAACGCAAAGCCGTCCCTGCGATCCTGCTGGCCAATGACCTGACCAGCCACCTGCTCCGCGAAGCGCTCGGCATGCACGTGTTCAGCGTCCTCAGCAAGCCCGTCGACACCAACCTCCTGCTCGACGCCCTCGCCCGCGTGCTCCGCCGCTATCACGCCAGCCAGTGGCCCGGGAGGGGATGAAGACACGGAGACACGGAGACGCGGGGACGCGGAGAAAAAGGCAACTGACAAGTGACAAATGACCAGTGACCAGTGACAACTGACCAGTGACCAGTGACAAGTGACCAGTGACCAGTGACAAATGACCAGTAACGCCCGAATTCATTCGGCAATCGGAATTCGGCATTCGGAAATCTTTTTTAGGAGTGATTCATCATGCCCAAGCTTCGTCCTCTCGGTGACAAGATCCTCGTCAAGCGTGTCGAGGCCGAGACCAAGACCAAATCCGGAATCGTCCTTCCCGACAGCGCCAAGGAAAAGCCCAAACGCGGCAAGATCCTGGCCGTCGGCGACGGCAAGCGCCTCGAGACCGGCGAACGCGCCCCCTTCTCCGTCAAGAAGGGCGACGAGGTCATCTTCACCAGCTACGCCGGCACCGAAATCAAGCTCGACGGCGAAGAAGTCATGATCATGAGCGAAGACGACGTCCTCGCCATCGTGGAATAAACAATCTCACCGCCCAGACGCAGAGGTCGCAGAGAAAAACAAAACGCCACAGATGGACACAGATGCACACAGATAAGACCGAAGGCACCCAACCTGTGACACGGGTTTCCAACCCGTGCCGAGCGCCGCACCTAAAGAAGTGCGCTCGATACAACAGGTGAAGCTCTATTTCATCTGTGTCCATCCGTGTTCATCTGTGGCGAAACTGAATGTGATTTCCTCTGCGTCCTGGGCGTCTCTGCGGTGACTCATCCCAGCATTCAAGGAGAACCGACATGGCTGCTAAGAGAATCGAATTCGACCAGGCCGCACGCGAGTCGCTGCTTCGCGGCGTCCGCAAGCTCGCCCGCGCCGTCAAAGTCACCCTCGGCCCCTCGGGCCGAAACGTCGTCCTCGAAAAATCCTTCGGCGCCCCCACCGTCACCAAGGACGGCGTCACCGTCGCCAAGGAAATCGAGCTCGACGACCCCTACGAAAATATGGGCGCCCAGATGGTCAAGGAAGTCGCTTCCAAGACCTCCAGCGTGGCCGGCGACGGAACCACCACCGCCACCGTCTACGCCGAGGCCATCTTCGCCGAGGGAATGCGCAACATCGCCTCCGGCGCCAACCCCGCCCAGGTCCAGAAGGGCATCCACCTCGCCGTCGACGCCCTGGTCGACGAGCTGTCCAAGATGTCCAAGAAGGTCACCAGCTCCAAGGAGATCGCCCAGGTCGGCACTTCCAGCGCCAACCAGGACGAGCACATCGGCAAGCTGATCGCCGAGGCGATGGACAAGGTCGGCAAGGACGGCGTCATCACCGTCGAAGAGGGCAAGAGCCTGGAAACCACCGTCGAGCTGGTCGAAGGCATGCAGTTCGACAAAGGCTACCTGTCGCCGCATTTCGTCACCGACCCACACACGATGGAAGCGGTGCTCGATGACGCGTACATCCTGATCCACGAGAAGAAGATCAGCTCGGCCCGCGACCTGGTGCCGGTGCTGAGCAAGGTCGCCGAGCAGGGCAAGCCGCTGCTCATCATCGCCGAGGAGATCGAGGGCGAGGCGCTGGCGACGCTGGTCGTCAACAAGCTTCGCGGCATCCTCAAGGTGTGCGCCGTCAAGGCCCCCGGCTTTGGCGACCGCCGCAAGGCCATGCTCGAAGACATCGCCATCGTGACCGGCGGCACCGCGCTCTTCGAGGAGCTGGGCCTCAAGCTCGAGAACATCGAGCTGTCGCAGCTCGGCCGGGCCAAGAAAATCCGCGTCGACAAGGACAACACCACCATCATCGAAGGGGCCGGCGACGAGGCCGCCATCAAGGGCCGCATCGAGCAGCTCAAGAACGAGATCGACAAGACCACCAGCGACTACGACCGCGAGAAGCTCCAGGAGCGCCTCGCCAAGCTGGCCGGCGGCGTGGCCCAGATCAACGTCGGCGCCGCCACCGAAGTGGCGATGAAGGAGAAGAAGGCCCGCGTCGAGGACGCGCTGCACGCCTGCCGGGCCGCGGTCGAAGAGGGCATCCTGCCCGGCGGCGGAGTCGCCATCATCCGCGCCGCCGCCAAGGTCCTCAGCAGCGCCGGCAAGAAGAGCCACAACGACGACCAGAAGCTCGGCGTCGAAATCGTCCGCCGGGCCATCGAAGCCCCCATCAAGCAGATCGCCGACAACGCCGGCGTCGACGGCGCCGTCATCGCCCAAAAAGTCAAGGAATCCCAGGACCCCAACTTCGGCTACAACGCCCTCACCCACGAGTACGGCGACCTCGTCAAAATGGGCGTCATCGTCCCCACAAAGGTGGAACGCACCGCGTTACAGAATGCGGCAAGCATCGCCAGCCTCCTGCTGACGACGGATGCCGTGGTGAGCGAGATCAAGGAAGACAAACCCGAACCGGCAGGCGCCGGGGCGGGGGGTGGGATGTACTAATCCCCGAAACTGATCTGATCTGAAAATGAAACGGGCTCGAAAGTCGCAACGCTTTCGAGCCCGTTATCATTGAACCAAGCGGGCCCGGGCACCGCTTGCGACGCCACGCCAGCCCAGTTGAGTCCTTCAACCTGAGAAAGCCGCGTGGGCCGCGCGTGGCATCGTTGTTCGCCCGCATTCTACTGCATAGCAGTAATCGATGTCAAGAGAGTCGTCGTTTTTTGTATAAATCGTAGAAGTAGTTACGCTGTCGGCGTAATGCGATATCGAAAAATAGAAGTCGACGAAGAGGTTTTCGCCAGAATCAAGGCAACCGCGGTCCCTTTCGATGACTTCGTTCCAAATGACGTGCTGCGTCGACTCTTGGGCTTACCAAAAGCAAAGCGAAACCCTGCCCACCAGCCGGGCAAACCGCAGAGCCGGCGGGCATATCTTGGAGAAACGATCCTACAGGTGCTGGAAAATGAGGGAGGCTCGGCAGCCTCTGCCCATGTACTGGGAATCGTCGAACAGCTGCTTTCTCCTACGCCTTACGATCGAGAAATCGTCCGGCCTGGCATAGAGAGGTGGAAAAAAGACACTCATTTTTCTCGGCTTGCTTTGGTTCGCGCAGGGCTCATACAGCAGAAGTCCCCACGTGGAGTTTGGGCCTTGACTTCAAAGGGCCGCAAGAAGGCGCAAGATCTGATTCGCGAAATCGACCGAGTCATTGAGGAGAACGACCGGCGAAACACGAGCAGTTAAATCTGCTCGCCGCTCACACCGCTACCGCGCGGAAGACGCCGCCGCAGTGCCACGACGCAGTCACGCGCCAACACTTCGGCAAAATCACACGGCAGCGCATTACCAACGATATACGGACGTCCTCGATGTCAGGCGTATCCAAGAGTGGAACGTGAAATGGTGACGGAACGTGAAACACTCTGGGATGCCGTTGACGTGCGATCTATCAGCGAGGCTTCCCGCCGGCCAGTCAACCTTCACGTCTACATCGAATCGAACGCCCCGAAGATATCAAAAATATCTTGGAATACGCCGCCGCCTTGGCGCAGCGCCTCGGCGAGATACATCTGCTTCAGTCTGCTCGGGTCGAGGTTCGCGGCGTGGGCAAACTGATTGAACAGGGGCCTGCCAGGAATCTTGATCTTCCAGTCGTCCGACCCTTCCCTTAAGGAGGCCGCGAGATCATTCATAGTTGAGCGGACAGCGTCATCAATTCCCGGATCCTCGGTTGCCTGCATAATCCGCGTTCTTTCGGATTGCGCCTTTGCCTTAAGCAGTTCAGACAACTCGTCGGCGGATTTACCGTCGACCCCGCCCGGCATGATGTCGAGGTTTCCAACGCTTAAGCGGTATCGCATCGATATTGCTAACGCTGCCGCATAAGAGGTCATGCGGCGAGCAATTTCCACGAGACGGGCGCACACCTGCTCCGGTGAACGAAGCCATGATCCGTCGGGCTCCATCTCAGCGAAACTTGCGGCGATGACCGTCTCGTCTAAGAAGTAATTCTCAAGATGATACCGGGGCAAGACGCGCAACCTCCCACGGCCCGCAGCCTTGAGCTGCTCCGATTGCTGGTCGGTGGGCAGAGCATCTTTGTCACAAAGCATAAAGAATTGTACGCCCCATATCGTGCGATCCAACACTGCTGAAACCGCAGAGGAAAAGCTGGTAAGAACTGCCTTGCCACCACATGGGACCAAGACCAGGTTCGGATATCGGTTTCGCAGGATGGCACCGTATGTCTGCTTATCCAGGCTCGCCTGCGTGCCTTCGATGAGAACGATTCGCTTGCCAAGAGCGACGATACCTATTGACTGACCGAGAAGTTTGAGCGCCTGATTGGTTTCGTCATCCTCCCGAACTACGATCGCTTGATTCTCGGCGGAGTCTTTCGGCGGGGCGACGAAGATGACCGAATTGTCGAGCGAGGCGGTGATAATTTCAGGCGAATGAGTGCAGAAAATAAACTGGTTTCGGGGGCCGACGCTGCGAAGCGTCTGCAACAGCTTATAGCTCAACTCGGGATGTAAATGGAGTTCCGGCTCATCAAAAAAGACGATGCAATCCGACGGATGCCGTAACAAGAAGTCGAAGACGATGTTCACGACCTCGCGCTCGCCGGAGCTTAAGGCGTCGATCTGAAACTCTTGGCCTTGACTGCTATATTTGAGCTGCTGATGCCGCGGATCGGCGTCCATCAGCATCTTTGGCGCCAGTAATTGGGAGAACGCATCCTTAAACGAACGGAGGGGATCCGCGAAATCCAGATGCATCGTGGTCTGGCCCTGTTTCTGGAGGGTTTCGGCGCGCGTCGCGATCGCCTCGCGCTGAGCTCGCACCTTCCGAAACAAGGAATGGACGGTGTCCGAAAACCGCTGTTTCAGTCCTCCAAACGTATAATTCCAGCCGATCCCTTCTTCGAATGGATCGGTGTAATCCCAGCTGAACTGGTAGGGCACTATCTGTTGGATCGATCGGTCGCTCTCAAATTGGATGACGCTGCTCTCCCAGTTCGCGCGCCTCTTCGCGCGCTGGAGCGTCTGTGCCAGCCGCTGGGCGTCTTGCGGATCGCGCGTATCCAGCATCGTCTTGCCTGCCCATTCGTTTTTTTCCTTCGGGCAGGTCGCTTCGACCACGAGTCTCACGGCGCTTCCGGTCGGTGACTGAAATGCGTGCAGAATTGCCTGTATTAGTCGGGTCTTCCCTACTCCATTCGGTCCGGCAAACACGACTACGTCATTGAGATCATTCACATTGAAACGCTTGATCGGCGGAACGTTTGTCGCGTCGATTTGCTTGAGTCGCACAGTTGACTTCTCCCAATTGGATGCCCAGAAGGCATAATGCTAAATGACTCCAGCAAATTCCGAAAGTGAGCCGTCCACGGACGGAAGACTGGAACGGCGACACGGCTACTCATCACGCCTGGCAACTGGCTTGCTTGCCTTACCATGAGATTCCCCGACTTCGCGCAGAGAGGCCGTTTCTGGGTCACGTCCGCCAAGCTCTCAGCGCGGTCGGGTTACCAGGTCCGCGGCGGGCCATACGGCAGCGTCTCGGCCAAAGGCCGCTCGGACGGCACGGTCAAGCTCCAGTTCGCGCCCGAAGGGCGGGAAGCCGACACGGATTCTCACCTGCTCCGTTCGCTCTACTCGCACCAAATCCATTAGAATGCCGACAGGATCAGGTGTTCAACGCCTGGCCCCTTTCGTTCAGCGCGTGCTCAGGGCGATGACCCGGAATGGAACTGATCGCCAATAAAGGCTCGACCACGGTCTTGCAGGCCGGGGCGATTTACGTGCTGGTCGAGATCGACGGGCGGTGGCGGCTGAGGAACCGCGCGGGCCAGACCTATTCGGCCAGGGGCAGGTTCAATTTCGTGCGCCAAGGCGGACGATTCCTTGTCAGCAAACGTGGTGAGCATATCCATCTCTCCCGCGGGTGGCCCGTCGAATATGCAGGGGAAATCCGATTCGGCTATAATAAAGCACGTGGCCGGGTCAAATCGTGGTCCAATGCCTCCGGTCACTATCGGCCTGATCCAGCTCTGGCTCCGCAAGCTGGCTTGTCGATGGAGTTGTTTGTGCCGATTGAAGTTCTTTAGGGACACGTGATGGCGACGCGCTCGACCGTTCGACGAGGGAACCTGCTGGATGCGGCATACCAGAACCGCCTGGCGGCACGGCTGCGCTCCACGTCGCCGGATCGCTGGTTGTCGCTGATCAAGGCCCTCATCGCTCGCGACCCGAAAGTTGGATTGAGCATCGCCAATCGCGTCATCAGGCAGCGCGGCCAACTGGAGGAGCTTTTCATTCAAGGTCTTGAGAATTCCAACGAAAGCACCTCCCGCTTTTGGATCGAGTCGCTGGGCCCGCGATTGGGCGCACTGCGGGTCATCGAATTGATTGAACGCCACGCGAGAGCCAACCCGGCCATTGCCGCCAAATCACTCTACTGGCTTTCCTCGCTCGTCAAAGACGACCCGAAAGCCAAATCGTCTCTGAGAAAGCTTCGGGATGAATTGGGCAAGCCTTAGGGTGGCCCAGAACTCCGGTGAGCCCATGACGACCGATCCGATCATCGACGAAATTCATCGCGTGCGCGACGCGATCGCGGCGAAGTTCAACAACGATCTCGCTGCAATCACGGGTGACGCCCGCGAGCGTGAGACGGCCTCGGGCCGAAAAGTCGTTTCGCTGCCGCCGCGACGCGTCGAGCCCGCCGCGCCCGCCCCGAAGAAGGTTGCGGGATGAAGATTAACCGGGTCACGAATTTGCGAGCGGAATCCCCTGTTGGCGATCTAAACGGAGCGGGGGGCCGAGTGCTCGAATCGCTCAAGGACGTCCCGTCCCGCGATGTGGTCGAGGCAGTGTATTTCGCGGGCCGCGTCGTCAAACATCGAAAGCGTATCGGCGATTTGTGGGACGCCGGGCCGTATAAGGGCATCCCCTCGGAGCCCACGATGGAGCAGGCCAGGCTTGGGTGCCGGATCCTCGACGAATTGCTTGCCCAAGAGGGCACCAGCCTCAAAGAACTTTCCGAGGGCGGTGCCGGGCGAGTCCAGTCGGAGCTTTATGCCCTCGCGGAGCAGAGCCTGACGCGCGAATTCGGCCCTCCTACCACCGGCCAGGCTCGCCGCATTTTGAATAAGTGGCGACAGGACAATCGAAGAGGGCATTCAGCGGGCTGAAAGCGACCGCGATCTCTTAAAGCCCCAGCTCAGTTTTGAGGCGGGAAAGGGGAATGGTCTTGCGCCGGGGGTCTTTGAGTCGGCGGCGCGCGATTGCCAGGTCGCGAGCGTCTTCCTGCGCTTGTCGCTGCTGCGCGCGCATGGCGGCGCGCAGCGACTTGTATTCCTCTTCGGGAATCACGCGAAACCTGCGGCCATCGATCTGAAGCGTGCCAGCGGTCATGCACTTACCTCGTGAATCGTCGCAACCAATTATAGCGGCCAATCCATTGCCCCCAACTACTCGACAGGCCAGAATCTGATCCGCGAGCACCGCGGCGTCCGGCTTCCGGCGGCCGGGCTTGCGGTGGGGGCGGGGCACCCGGTCCGCGGCGGGCCGGGCGGAAGCGTCCGCCCAGCGAGAATCCGCGGCGGCGCTGCGCCTACGGCTCCGCTCTGACCGCGGCGTGGGGTCCGTTCGAGCACGGCACATCTCCTTGTGTCATGAAAGCCTCCTGAGTTTTTCGTCGCGGGGATTCGGCAGCGGAGGCAATGTTTCGGCGCCGGGCGGACCCCACGCCGCCGGCAGAGCGGGAGCGCCGCCGCGGATTCTCCGCGCGCGAGTGGGGTGCAGACTCGGTGCGGCAGCGCGACGAGTAGATGCTCAGCGCGTGGTCGGTTCACCAGGACCGCGACGACTCCGGCGGCGGTGCTTCCTCTCGCTTGACACGCGACTCCCTGCCGGTTGCTGTGGGCGTGATGCTCGTCACGCTCAAACAGCTCATCGCCAACCAGTACGAGGCCGCGCTCAGCACGCTCAACTTCTGTGTGAGGCGCTGTCCGGTGCAGAGCTGGAACGAATGCGTTGCGAAGTGGAAGTTCTGCCAGGCTGCATTTCACGCCGTGTTCTTTGCGGACCTGTACCTTCAGCCCACGGATGACGTTGAGGCGTTTAAACGCCAGGGGTTTCACGTCGAGCATAAGGCGGTCTTCCGCGACTACGAGGAGTTGCAGGACCGGCCGCACGTGCTGCTCTACGAGAAGGCGTTCGTCCTGAACTATCTCCAGCACGTGCGGCCCAAAGCACAGGAAACGATCGCACGGGAATCGGCCGACGTGCTCGCGGGGAACTCGGGGTTTCATTGGCGCAAGTGCTCGCGCGCGGAGCTGCACGTTTACAACATCCGCCACGTGCAGCACCACGCCGCCCAGCTCAGCCTTCGCCTGCGGCTTGACTCGGATTTGGACATCCCGTGGGTTGGCCACGCGTGGAAAGACGCGTGAGTGGGAGGCAAGGAGGCTTCCTTCTCCGCACACGGCTCACCGCCCCACGTCGTGGCGGGGGCCGCGGATTGCGCCCTCTTTCATCCTGAACGTAGTTTCAGATTGAATAATCGTAACTTTCAGGCACTTTTAGATTGACGAAATGTAATCATCGCTTACATTCGGAGTTGCAAAACCTTGGGATGGTATTGGGTTCGTTTCGTGGAAGGGAGCAACATGACCTCGACGGTCTTTGGCAGGCGGGAACGGCGGATCGCAGCGGTTCTGGCGGCGATTTGGGCTTCGGTGTGGACCGCCGCAGCATCGGCGGCGTCGTTATACGTGGCCAACGGGGGCGACGGCAGCATCAAGGTGGTGACGAGCGGCGGGGTGGTGAGCACGTATGCGACGGGGTTGAGCACGCCGCGGGGATTGGCGTTTGATTCGGCGGGCGATCTGTTCGTGGCGAACAACGGGGACTCGACGATTCGCAAGATCCTGCCGGGCGGCGTGGTGACGACCTTTGCCAGCGGGTTGACCGGGCTTGATTTGTATGGGGTTGCAATCGATTCGACGTCGGGGAACATTTTTGTCTCGGCGATCAATTTGACCACCCCCGCAAGCTCGTCGATTCTGGAATTCACGCCGGCCGGGGTGATGAGCACGTTCGCGACGCTGTCTTCGCCCGGCGGGCTGGCGTTCGACAGCAGCCACAATCTGTTTGTGACGCTTGCGACGGCGGGGCCTTCGGGGGAAGCGACCGGCGGGATCAACGAGGTGTCGCCGGGTGGCGTGGTGAACCCGGTGGTGACGTCGGCAATGTCAGATCCGATTGGGCTGGCGCTGTCGGGCACGGACCTGTACGCGGCGGAAATCGCCGGCAGCAAGCGCGTGCTGCATACCACGACGACGGGCGGAACGGTCACTCCATTCGCGACGGGTTTCGGGGAGCCTTATGGAGCAACCTTCGGCGGCGACGGCCGGTTGTACGTGACGGACTTCACCAATGGTCTGCTCGACGCGGTGAGCAGCGGGGGCGTGGTGAGCACGTTTGCCGCGGGTTTCAGTTCGCCGCGGTTTATCACGGTGGGGCCCGATGTTCCTGAGCCCGGCGCGTTGGCGCTCCTGGCGGCAAGTGCGGGTCTGGTATTAAGGCGGCGGCGGGCGGGGAAAGCGGCAAAAGGTGACGGAGCTCGGGAGCTGACGTTCACCGGGATGGTCGCAGGTTAGCCTCAGCCGACCGTCACCTGGGAACTGCTGGCAAAGACATTGTTCGCCAGGTTGATGTCCTTGAAGGCGTCGGAGGGGTCGAGCTGGATCACCATGAAATAGGCGCCGGCGGGTAACACCACGGCGTCCACGATCTTCGTGGACTTTTGCGGCTTGAGGTTGATCTTTTTGGTGGAAGTGGTGATCACGGTGGCGTCGGAGAGCTGGCCGTCCGGCGAGCGGTCGACGTTGAACGTGAGCGCGGCCGCCGCGGCGGAATTCCCCATATTGCTGACCTTCAACGTCAGGACGGTCTTCCCGCCCTTGCCGGGCACCGGCGTTTTGGAGAAAGCGCCGGCCAGATCGATCTGGGGCGGGGCGACGGTGATCGTGCCGGCCGACGCCGCGTCGCTGGTGACGCCGGCCGGGTCGGTCACTTGCACGACGACGTGATACGTTCCATTGGGGACGCTGGCCGGCAGCTGGAGGATTTTGAGCTTCGTTGAAAGCCGGCCGTTGGCCTTGAGCTTCAGCCGCTTCGAGGTCGACTGAAGCAGAATCGCGCCGGCATCGACGCCGGTGCCGGTGTCGAGATAGAGGGCGATTTTGACCGTTCCGCTGACGGACTTGGGGCCGGCGGTCAGCGTGACGGTCTGCGTGGCGTTGAGCTTCTGGCCGGCGATCGTCGAGCTGGGAAGCGCGCCGCCCAGTGCCGGGGTGACGCTGCTGCCGCCGGCGCTTTGGACGCCGGGCTGGATGGGCGGCGAGTTCGGGCTGAAGCTGGCCGGCGTCGACTGGCCGGGCAGAATCGTGCCAATGCGGTAGACGTATGTCGATCCGGTGGATGCGGTCGTGTCCGTGAAGCTCGACGCGCCCCACGCTGCCGTGCCGGCGGCGCCGACCACGGTCGGTCCGGAGAAAACCTGGCCAAGGACGAGGAACTGGTCGATCGGATCTCCGTGCACGTCGGAGATCGCGCGTTCGATCACGTAGCCGTAGGAGCTGGCGTCGCCGGTGGGGGACCAGGCGAGCTGGACGGTGCCGTTCGCCGCCGTAGTTGTCCCGGTCGGCCTGGCGGGCACAGGCGGGGCGTCGACGTTGGGAGTGAGTCGCGTCGCCGGAATGACCGTGAGCGGCCCGGCGGTCCCGCCCGCGGTCGGCTCCTGCCACGACATGTTCATCGACCACGAGCCGACGCGGTTATTTTCCAGAAAGACGAAGTCGTAGGCGGTGTTGGCGGCGAGTGAAATCGGAATGTTGACGCCGGGGCTTCGCCCCGCGACCGCGAGGCCCGGATTGGAACTGACCAGTTGCCCGTCGACCCAGAGGTATCCATCGTCGTCGGTCGACACCACAAACGTGTACATGCCGGCCAGGTCGGTCGTCACCTTGCCCTCGATGAACGCCGAGAATGCGCCGGCGACGAAGCCCGGCATAAGGGGGAATTGGCTCGAGTGCTCGGCGCCGCTGTAATTGATCTGTGGGACGTTTTCCGTGATCGTCGGTGCTCCCTGCCATAACTGATTCTGGAAGATATAGGCGGTGGCGCCAAAATTGGGCGTCGCGAGCGCCGCGGACGGATTGCTCGCGGCGGAGTCTCCCTTGGCCGACGCCGCGACCTCGTAATAGTAAGTAGTGTTGGGCTGAATCGTGCCGTCGACAAAGGACGTCTGGCCGACGACGCTTCCGACCGATGTGTACGTGCCGTTAACGGTCGTCGACCGCATGATCGTATAGCCGACGGCTCCCGCGGAGGCGGCCCACGATACGTTCGCGTTTCCCGAGCCGTACGCAGCGGCGACGGCGGTGGGCGCTGGCGGAGCGGAGGACAGGCCGCTGGCGCTGGCCGTGCCGGTCACGACCAGTTCACGGAAGAAACTGCTGGAGTCCAGCACGGAGAATTTGACGGCCTGAATATGCTGGGCCAGCGGCTGGCCGGCCATGACGTTGGCGATGGCCATCTGAGCCGACCCGTTGGCGAACTGCGTCGTGCCGCCCATCCCATCCGGCACGCTCGTGAGTGAAAAGCCCTGGCCGCCGCTGAGGGATAGGAATTGATTGCTTCCGATCGGCTCGACGAGGACGTCCACCAGGACGACCCTCGTCCGCGAATCGTGATGTCCAGTGATGACGTCGATTTCCGAGAGGTCGTAACCGTTGGCGCTGGGCGTAGCGCCGCCCGCAGTGCCGAGGTTATAGGTGAAAAAATATTGGTCGCGGACCAGGTCGGAGATGGTGTTGGCGTTGCCCGAGGGATCGCTGGCGCCGCCATCGCCGACGGCCGGCTGGTTGGCGCTGGGCGCGGGAGCGGTCTGGGTTTGCGTGATTCCGTTGGTCAGCAGGTTCGCTCCAAGCGTCCCGCCCGCACCCTCGCAGCAGGCGACATAATTAGTGGAAGCCGGCGCGACGTTCAGCACCAGGTCGTTGGTGGTGTTGGGTGTGATGGCGGAGGCGTTGGCCCAGTCAGCGATCGTGGTGCCGGTCGAATCGAATCCCGCGACATAAAACGTATGACCCGGCCGAGGGACCAGCGGCGCGGTGACGGTATTGCCGAAGATGACCGGATCGGCCGGCGCCACTGCCGCCGCCAGAAGGGTGCGCGCTTCCAGCCGGTCGGCCATGGACTTCGACGGGCTGGCCAGTTTCGCCTTGCGGGGTTTCCGGAAACCAGGTTGATTTCGACGCATGAGAGATATCCCTTCCCAACCGCCATAAACCGAGATGACCGCGTGCCAGAACCCTCCGCCGTAGGGGGTTGCTGGGAACGGAGGGAACCGAACATAGCCGTTCCCATTCAAAAAACGAAGGGAAATCCGTACTTGGCGCAGGATCGCGGGGAGCGGCCGCCCAGTTTCGCCGGGCGCCGCCCGTCCACTCCTACGTACCCGTGGCATCTACGTCTTCGTCTTTGCCGATTTGATGGTGAGGGAGAAGTTGTCGATTCCCGCGACGATGGCGTACTGGTTTCCTGCGCTGTTGGCGCGGTAGAAGCCGAACTGCATGGGTGCGGCGGTCTGGGAGAAGTCGGGATGGCTCTTCAGGTCGCTGGCGGTGAAGTTCGACGCCGTGAGGTTGGTCTGAGACTGGTGCGTCCATTTTCGGTTGGGAGTGATCAAGCCCATGTCGAAGTAGACGACGCCGTTCTGGATGACGGCGGCGCCGGTGGCCTGGCCCTGGCCGAACCCGGAGATCAGTAGGCTGTCTTCGCTGTAGTTGATCGAGGTGATGGCGCCTTTCTTGGCGGGGTTGTAGAGGGCTTTTCGGTATTCGTTGAAGCCGTAGATGATCGATCCGACGCCGCCGGACTGGGTGAAGACGGTGTTGGTGAGGACGCGGTAGGCGCCCGGATGACCGCCCTTGGCGGCGCGGACGGCGGTCTGCGTGCCACCGGTTCCGCCGGTCACGGTGAGGACCGACCAGTTGATGGGGGAGAAATTACCGTCAGTGAATTTTGTCGTGGCGTGAACGGTGCCGGAAAGCAACCGCCGGGGCTCCATGGCCTCCACAATCGCCCGCCGGTCGCCGAATGCCGATTTCCCTGATGATTGGCGCGGAGCCAGCCAAGTTCCCAAGTTCCATCCCATGCACATCTCCAATAAGTGTTGTCAAGCAGGATACCGACGTCTCCACCGATAGACCAGGGCGATCGCATCTTTACGCGCTGATAAGTTTCAGCAGATAGTCGTGATCCCAGCCGGCGTTGAGTCGTTTGCCTTTGACGCCGGCTTTGATGCTCGCTTCCCGCTTCAACAGGTTGAGGGCGATTCGGCTGAG
>DATHPP010000085.1:0-10378 GCA_035483795.1 Tepidisphaeraceae bacterium
CAATACGACCGGCTTGTGCTGCTCGACGATGTAAGCCGCGAGCTTTTTGTCCGGCTCACTGACCGGCTCGGTGGCGTCGATGAGCATCAGCACCACATCGGCCCGGCGGATCGACCGCTGGGCGCGGTGGAAGCTGTAGAATTCGATGTCGTTGGTGACCATGTGCCGCTTTTTGCGGACGCCCGCCGTGTCGATCACCACCAGCGACTTGCCCTCCTTCTCGAAGCGCACGTCGACGCTGTCGCGGGTTGTGCCGGGGATTTCGGAAACGATCACCCGATCCCCATGCCCCTCGTACAGCTCGGCGATCGAATTGACCAGCGTGCTCTTCCCGGCATTCCGCTTGCCGACAATCGCCACGAGCATCTCCGGCTCGGGAACATCGGTTGGAGCGTTGGACAGATCGACGTTCTTTGCGATCGCATCGACAACCTGATCGAGGTTCCGGTCATTCATAGCCGAAACGCCGATCGGTGTACCCAGGCCGAGGCGGGCGAAGTCGCCGAGCATCGTGTCGACTTTGGGCCCATCGGCCTTGTTGGCGACAAGAACGGTTTTAACGCCGCGACGGCGAAGCATCGACGCGATCTGTTCATCGGCCGACGTCAACCCGTCAGTGGCGTCGACGAGGAACAGCACGAGTTGCGATTGCGTCATCGCCAGCTCGATCTGGTGTTTGATGTGCTCGGTAAGTTGATCGGGATCGACGAACCCGTAGCCGCCGGTGTCGACCAGCTCAACGAAGCGATCGCCGATCCGAAGCGGACTTGAGATCCGATCGCGCGTCACGCCCGGCTGGTCCTGCACGATGCTGATCCGCCTGCCGACCAGCGCGTTCAGCAGGCTGCTCTTGCCGACGTTCGGCCGGCCGACGATCGCAACGATGGGGAGAGCGGACATCGATGGATCATACAACCGGATTCACCGCCGAGGCGCCGAGGACGTAGAGAAAATACAGTTCGCCACAGATTAACATAGATGAGCACAGATAAGATCAATGTGGAAAGATGCCATCTCTCAGTTTCTTATCTGTGTTTATCTGTGTCCATCTGTGGCGAACTGGTTTTCTCTCAGCCGTAAATGGGTGCTTTTTTAGGCAGCCTCACCGTGTGCGTAGTACTTCGGCAGCGGCTTACCGAGCTTTTCCCAGTGTTTCGTCACGACGTCGGCCTTGCCGGCGCTGTTGAGGACGTGGAGCTTGCGCTGGACCATTTTCGTGATGGCGTCGCGGGCCGGGCCGAGGTAGTTGCGCGGGTCGAACTCCTTGGGGTTGGTCGCGAAAACCTCGCGGATCTTGGCGGTGAGGGCCAGGCGGAGATCGGTGTCGATGTTGACCTTGCAGACGCCGTACTTGCCGACGGCCATGCTGATCTGGTCCTCGGGGACGCCCTTGGCGTTGGGCATGTTGCCGCCGTACTTGTTGACCAGGTCGATGAATTTCTGCGGGACGCTGCTGGAGCCGTGCATGACCAGCGGCAAGCCGGGGCAGGTCTTCATGATCTGCTCGATGCGGTTGAAGGCGAGCTTCGCCTCGTGCTTGAACTTGTAAGCGCCATGGCTGGTGCCGATGGCGACGGCGAGGCTGTCGATGCCGGTCCGCTTCCAGAAATCGGCGGCCTGCTGCGGGTCGGTGAGGAACTTCTCGACGTTCTTCTCGTATTCCTCGGCGTCGAGGCCGACGACGTCTTCCTCGATGCCGCCGAGCATGCCCAGCTCGGCTTCGACGACCACGCCGTTCGCGTGGGCCAATTTCACCGCATCGGCGGTCAGCTTGACGTTCTCATCATAAGGATGATGGCTGCCGTCGATCATCACGCTGGTGTAGCCGTCGTTGATGCAGGTCTGGATGAGGTCGAGCGTGTCGCCGTGATCGCAGTGGATGGCGATCGGCAATTCCGGATGCTCCTCGACCGCGGCGTCGATGATTTTCTTGAGATAGCGGATGTTCGCGTATTTGCGGGCGCCCTTGCTGATCTGAAGAATCAGCGGGCTCTTCTCCTTGGCGCAGGCGTCGATGATTCCCTGCGTGATTTCCATGTTGTTGACATTGAACGCGCCGACGGCAAAGCCGCCGTCATAGGCGAGATCGAACATTGGCTTGGTCGTCATCAGCGGCATAAACGTCGTCCTTTCAGTGCGGGAAGAATCCAACAGTTGAAGCCGCGAGTCTAGGGAAAACGCCGCCGCAATTCCATAGGGGCACTGAGCTCGCGAATCCGATTCAGGTCCGCGAATAGTAGCACATGGTTCTTCAGGCTCTTCGAGGCTATGATCTGCCACACACCGGTTTGGAGGTCGACGCATGCCTGTCGCTATGACATATCCGCACATAGAGAAGCAGGCCGATGGGCCGGCCCACCTGGTCCGTGTACCGCGAGTTCGGGTTGCTCAGATCGTTATGGATTACCTTGCCCACGGCTGGTCCGCAGACGAAATCTGTCGGCAGCATCCCCATCTCAAGCCCGCGGAAGTGCACGCCGCACTGACCTATTACTTCGATCACGAGCAGGAGATCGACGCTGAGATCAAAGCAGAATGGCGGGAGGTGCAGAAATTCGCGCCCCGGTCCCCATTCTTTCTGCGGATGCGCGCCAATGGAGCCCTGTAAGTGTCGGTCCAGCTCTACATGGACGTTCATGTGCCCGAAGCGATTACGACCCAGTTGCGGCGGCGCGATGTCGATGTCCTGACGGCGCTCGATGATGGCGCCGGCAGAACGGTCGATGCCGAATTATTGGAGCGCGCCCGGACAGTTGGCCGTGTTATGTTCACGCAGGACATTCGGTTCTGCGCGTTAGCTGAGGGCTGGCAGGGCGAGGGGCGCTCCTTTGCCGGATTGATCTTCGGGCACCAATTGGCCGGAACCATTGGGCAGTTCGTTAGCGATCTGGAGTTGATCGCCAAAGCGTCGGAGCCGCAGGAGTGGGTAAACGTGGTTGAGCGGATTCCGTTTCCGCGCTCCGTACCGCCGCGGTGAGCATTTCCACACCCGCGGAAGTCATGTCCGGCAGCAGCGGGCAATCATTCGTGGCGAGGAGAGCTTCAGCGCGCTGCCGTCATAATTCCCCCACAGCTTTTCGATTTTCAACCCGTTGCGCTCCAGCAACAGCCGCAGCTCGCGCTCGAACAGGAAGGTGAGATCGAAAGTCATCCTCGAATGGTTCTCGTGGCCGGCCTCGTCAAACCATTTGTAGTGGAACGTGCATCGCTCGATCTGCGGCGCGATGCGCTGGAGGCTCGCCGAGCGATTCACCGTCCTCTTCAGATGCGGGACGAAAAAAGTGCAGGCGTCAACGTTCTCGAGCTTCGGATTGGCGATCAGCGAGAGATCGGGGTTGAAGACGTCGAGCCAGAGCCGTCCCCGCGGTTTGAGGTGCGCGCGGACAATGCCGAGGAGCCGATCCTGCTGCGCCGGCGTCGCGAAGGAGAGGAAGGTATTGAAAAAGATGCAGACCCAATCGAAGCGTTGGCCCAGATTCAGCTTCAGCACGTCGCTGCGGACGAGCTCGAGCCGTTTCTCGCCGAGCCGGGCGGCGTCGCGTTTGCGGCGGGCAATTCCGAGCATGTCCGGCGCGTAGTCGACGCCGACGACGCGGTGGCCCGCCTGCGCCATCGGGATCGCCGCCCGTCCCGTGCCCGCGCACAATTCCAGAATGCTCTGCGAGCGCGCAGGAAGCTGCCCGAGAAAGAACGGCACATCATGCCTGAGCATCCGCTGCCCGGCATATTCCGCGTCGTAATACTCGGCAAGATGACGGTATCGCTGCGGCATGAATTGTTTTCTACATCCCCGCGGCGACGATCTCTCCGTCGTACGCCAGTCGCATGCCGTCCGGCAGCGAGCGGTTGGTCAGCTCGTGCGGGAGCGAGTGGGCAATGTGGGTGAACAGCGTCTGCTTGGCGCCGATCCGCCGGGCGGCGTCGATCGCCTGCTCCACGGAAAAATGCGTCACGTGCTTCTTGTATTGCAAGGCGTCCAGCACCAGCACATCCAGCCCGCGAAGCAGCTCGAAGGATTCGTCCGGAATGAGATTCACGTCGGTGCAATAAGCCAGGTTGCCGACGCGGAAGCCCTTGACCTCGAGCTTGCCGTGCATGAGCCGGACCGGCGTCCAGCGCACGCCGCCGATCTCGAACGGGCCCTCGATCTTGCGGTGCACCAGCTGCGGCCGAAACACGTCGATCTCGGGATTGAGCGGCTTGAACGCGTAGGAAAAGCAGTGTTGGATGGTGGCAAATGCTTTTTCATCCGCCCACAGGTCCAGCGGGCCGCCTTTGGCGTAGTTGAACCGCCGGACGTCGTCCAGGCCCATGATGTGGTCGGCGTGGGCGTGGGTGAAGACGACCGCATCAATGCGATCGACGCCGTTGGCGATGCACTGGAGGCGCAACTCCGGCGTGGTGTCCACCAGCACGTGGGTCTGGCCGTAGGAGATGACCACCGACGGCCGCATCCGCTTGTCGCGGGGATCGGTGCTGGTGCAGACGTCGCACTTGCACCCGATCATCGGCACGCCGGCACTGGTGCCGGTGCCCAGAAACAGAAGCTCGACTTCGGACATCCGCAGGGGTTATAGCCGCAGCGGGCGCGGCGGCAAACTCAAAGTGACGTCGAGCTGGCCTGGACCTCGCAAGAGGCTTCAATGATGAGACCCGCGCAACTACCAGGCTTTGCTATGTCTGAGGACTGCTCGCCGCGCGTCTACGGATGCGCGCCAGCGCCCAGGAGAGGGGACCCCAGAATGTGTACGCCAGCGTGCCCACGGCCAGCGTGTAGCGGTGGACGATGACGAAAAGGAGGATGACGATCAAGGCGACGATGAGACGGCCGATTGACCTTCGGCCGCGGAGGTAGCGGTTGACCAGGTGCGGGTAGCGGATCGTGCTGACCATCAGCAGGCCGGCGCTCATCACCAGCGCGGGCAGCAGGCACACCATCACGAACGAGAGGTTGTACATCGGCGAATGGTGGACGAACTGCGTGCGGTCGGGGCCTTCGATCAGGTCCTGCTGCACGAGGATGAAGGAAGCGACGACCGCGGCGGCTCCCGGGCTGGGGAGCCCCAGGAAGCTGAAATGGTGCTGCTCGCCGTGCTCGTTGCTGACGTTGAAACGGGCCAGGCGAATCATGGCGCAGCACATGTACAGCGCGCCGATCGCCCAGATGAGCCGCGTGAGCACCGGCGGCAGGTTCGGGTTGCTCTCCAGCATGAAATCGTGAAACACCTTCAGCGCCAGCACCGCCGGGGCCAGGCCGAAGCTGACGACGTCGGCGAGGCTGTCGAGCTGGCCGCCGAAGTCGGTGGTGTGGCGGGCGAAGCGCGCCAGCCGGCCGTCGATGACGTCGAAGAGCATCGCGATGAAGATCAGGTAAGCCGCGGCAAGGAAATGATTCTGGTGCAAAAAGCGGGTCCAGGTGTCGTTGCTGAGCGTCGTGGGATCGAGAATCGAAAGCCAGATCGCCCCGAACCCGCAGACCGCGTTGCCCAGCGTCGCCAGCGAAGGCAGCGAATAAACCGATCGGATGTAGGCGCGGCGTCCGCGGCGGCGGATGCGCCGGCGGCGGTGCTCGCGCTGCTCGTCGGAGAGATCGCGGAGGCGAAACCGCCGCCGGCGGCGCGGCCGGTCGAGCTGCCCGGTGCCGGCGTCGGGGTCGATCATGCCGGCGTCTCCCGCGGCGCCGTCCGCTCGAATTCCTGCCCGTCGGGCGCCTGGGCCGGGGCGGTGGTGTGAATGGGGTTCCCGAGCTTGAAGATGACGTCCGCCGCCCCGCGGACGCTCTGGCCGACGCGCACCTGCACCTGCGGCTCAAGCCAGGTGGGGACGGTCAATTCGGTGCGGCTGCCGAACTTGATCATCCCGATGCGCTGCCCGCGGCGGAGCAGCTCGCCCTTTTCCGCCGAGAAAATGATCCGCCGGGCGATCAGGCCGACGATCTGCCGGACGACTGCGGTCGGCCTTCGCGTCGTCGGCTCGCCGAGCACAATCGTGTTGGATTCGTTCTCGTCGCTGGCGAGCTGGTGGCGCATGGCATTGATGAATTTGCCCTTCTTGTAGTAGCTCTCGAGCACGATCCCGTCGCAGGGAGAGCGGTTGATGTGCACGTTGAACACCGAAAGAAAAATGCCCACGCGGACCGCGGGCCCGCCCAGCAGCTCATCGTGCTCGAGCTGCGTGATGTCCGAGATGGTCCCGTCGGCGGGGCTGACCATCACGTCCTGGTCGGCGGGAATCGGACGTTCGGGATCGCGGAAGAACGCGAAAAGAAAGATCAGAACGGGAATCAGCAGCAATGCCAGCGGCCAGAACACAAACTCCGCCAGCGCAAAGGCGACCAGCGCCAAAACCACCGATCCGATCAGCATTTCCCTCGCGCCGTGCCGCGTCACCCTCATCCAGCGCAACCTATCCGGGCTGCGGGGAATGTCAACGTAGAAGGGAGCCGCCGCCCCCTGCAACGCGACAACGCCGGGAGGGCCATGCGGTGGATCATTCCTCAACTGTTTCAAATGTCCCAACTGTCTCGAATGTCCCAAATGTCCCGTCCCAAAATGTCCCATGTTTTGAGCAAAATGGGACATTTGTCGTGTTCTTGCTTGAGACATTGCCGCGTTTGCCCAGACCGCCGGGATCGCCGGACATGATGACCTTCGACGGACCGGCGCGTCAGGCCATGGTCAGAATCTGGCTTGACCCTCTCCTTGATTACTGTTATACATCTGTGGTCATTCGCCATGTTCATCCGCATCGAAACAACTTCCGGCATGCCGATCGCCCGGCAGATCGCCGACCAGATCCGCACGCATTGCGCCAGTGGAACGTTGTGCCCGGGAGACCGTCTTCCCAGTGTGCGGCAACTGGCCAAAGAGCTGACGGTCAACCAGAACACGGTGCTGCGGGTGTACGAGCGGCTGACCGCCGAGGGACTGCTCGACCGCCGGCAGGGCGACGGGACGTACGTGGCGGACAGCCTGCCGCCGGGCCGGCTGCGGGCGCAGCGCGAGCTGCTTCAGCAGGATGCCCAGAAGCTGGTCCGCCGGGCAACGGATCTGGGGATGGCGCTCCCTGATCTGCATAAGCTGGTCGACGAGACTTTCGAGAAACTCCAGCGCCAGCGGGCGACGGTTGCGGCAAAGGGAGGTTCGAGCCAATGAGCGACAGCTTTCCCATCGAAATGAGCGGCGTGGTCAAGCAGTTTGGCCGCAAGCCCGTGCTCGAAGGCGTGAACATGGCCGTGCCCGCGGGCCAGACCTTCGCGTTTCTCGGCCGCAACGGCGCGGGCAAAACGACGACGATTCGCATGCTGCTGGGGCTGCTGCGGCCGGATGCGGGGAAGGTGCGCGTGCTGGGATTTGACCCGCAGGCCGAGCCGACGGAAGTGCGGCGGCGTGTCGGCTACGTTGCAGAAGATCAGGCGATGTTCGGCTGGATGCGCGTGCGGCAGATCATTTCTTTCGTCAAACCGTTCTATCCGACCTGGGACGACAAATGGGCGAAGCAGCTTGTCGAGCGGTTTGAGCTGCCGATGGAGACGAAGGTGCGGCACCTGTCCAAAGGCGAGGGCGTCCGGCTGGCGCTGCTGCTGGCCCTGGCGCACCGCCCTGAGCTGGTCATCCTCGACGATCCGACGCTGGGGCTGGACCCCATCATGCGCAAGGAATTCCTGCGCGACCTGGTGACGTACCTTCAGGGCGAGCGGGTGACGGTGTTTTTCAGCTCGCATCTGCTCTACGAGATTGAGCCGGTCGCGGACGTGGTGGCGATCCTGGATCGGGGAAGAATTGTGAAGCAAGCGCCGACCGAGGAGCTGCGGGCCAAGGTGAAACGACTGATCGTGCCCGCGGACGCGCAAGCGCTCGCGGGGGAAATTCCCGGGATTCTCGATATTGCCCGAAGCGGCCGGCAGCTCGCGGTCGTGGTTGAAGACGCGGCGCCGGCGGTCGCGACGCTCGAGCGGGCGGGGATTCCCTTTCAGGAGATCGATCTCAATCTCGACGAAATTTTCGAAGCATACGTGATCGGACGAAAGGAGCCGGCCAGTGCGGAGCCTTCTCTGGAAAGAGTGGCATGAGCAGCGTTGGAAGCTGGCGTTCGGCGCGCTGATCCTGGCGGCGTTCGCAGTGGTGGGGCTGCGGGCGCGGGTCGTCGCCGACGACATGCTGCTCGAGGGCGTCTGCTTTCTGGCGGTGTTGCTGCTGCCGGTGCTGTCGAGCACGGGGCTGGTTCCCGCCGAGCGGGATGAGGGGACGCTGGAAACGTTGCTGTCGATGCCGGTGAAACCGGTTGCGGTCTTCGCGGCCAAGACACTGGTCGGCGTACTGCTTTGCGCCGTGCCGCTGATCCTGACGGTTATGGTGAGCGTGGCCATCGCGGGCGGCCGGGAAATCTCGACCGCCGCGATCCTCGGGCTTTACGCCCGCACTCTGGCGGCGACGTTGTCGCTGTTTTTCTGGATGCTCGCGTTGACGGTCCGCCTGCCCGGCGAGACCCGCGCGGCCCTGATCGCCATGGCCGTGCTGATCATGTGGTCGATCGTGACCCTGGGACTGATGGAAAGCTGGAAGGAGAAAGATGGAGGGCCAACGATTCTATGGGCGGTCGATCCGCTGGTGTTTGTGATCGGGTTCAAGCAGGGGGCGTGGGCCGTGTCGCTGGCGCTGGCGGCGGCGGTGCAGGCTTTGGTGGCCCTGGCATTGTGGCTTTGGGCGGCCTGGCAGTTGCCGCGGCCGCAGGAGGCGCGGTCATGACCCAGACACGCGCTTTGATCTGGAAGGAGTGGTACGAGGTCCGCGGATTCTTCGCGATTGCGATGTTCGTGTTCCTCGGGCTTCCATTGATCGGCGCCGCCGAGGACCTGGTCGCGCGCCAGCGCTTCGATCTCTCGGCGGCGACGTGGGTCTTCGGGTTGGGCGGGTTGCTGGCGGTCTTCGTCGGCGTCGGGACCGTCGTCCGCGATCTCAACGGAAAGCTGGAGGAGTTTTGGCGCTCAAGGCCGGTCAGCGTCTGGCGCTGGCTGATCGTCAAATATTTCACCGGGCTTGCGGTGGTGTTGGGGACGCTGATCGTCCCGCTGCTGGTGGAGATGGCGGTCAACCGCAAACACGATGAGATCGGCGTCGGATCGAGCCTGATCCTGGCCTGGCACCCGTTCTTCTGGGCCGCGGCGTACAGCATAGCGTTCGCCATCGCGTGCCTCGTGCGCCGGGGGGCGCACGCGGCGATGCTCTCGATCGCGGCCCTGCTGCTGCTCTACTTCCTGCCGCAAGTGATTCCGCCGCTGCGTTTTTTGAGCCTGTGGTGGGTCATCGACCAGAGCGGGGAGCCGGAGGTGGACCGCGCCGGCCGGCTGCTGGCGGTCTATCACCGAGTTCCTTTGCTGGGCGTGCTGTATCGTCCGCGCCAACTCTGGTTCGTCGCGGCGATGATCGCGCTGTGCGTCATCGCGTTGACGGTCGCGGTGACCGCGGTCCGCCGCGACTGGCGCGTCGAATCGGGGCGAAAGACGATGTACTGGTCGATCGGCGGGGCGATCCTGATCCTGTTCTGCTCCGCGGCGTTTCAGGTGGCGAGCAATCTGACGATCCTCCAGACGATCGAGCTGAACGCCTATACGGTGGTGACTTACGGCGCAAATGACGAAGGGGTAATGTTGATGGCTCGTTCGGACATTCCTCATCAGAGCGGAATGCCAATTCTTCGCACGTTTCGCGCGACCCTGTCGGGCATCGAATTGGGGCCGGAGGTGGAATGCGAGAAATGGCCTCAGCTGGGGCTGCACCCGGTTTGGGTGCCGGGGCGGCCCGATGTGCTGTACGCAGCGGGGACAGTGGGGAATGATTCAGGCAATTTCCCGCTCCTGGCGACGACCTCGGGAGGCGGCGAAGGCGTCTGCACCACGATTCAGCGATTTCCCCAATTTGCCGTACCGAGCGCCGTTCCGGAACGGACCGTGGAATGGTGGGCGCCTCCGCCGATCATCTGGCAGGGCCGGCTGTACATGATCGGTCCGAAGGTACTGACCTTTGACCTGTCCGATCCGCTCAAGCCGCGTCTGTTGTCCGCCGAGCCACTTCGCTGGACCTCATACTCGCATGATCCACAGACATGGCGATTTCTCGAAGACCGTACCGAGGACGTGACGACGGCGGCATTGAAACTGCCGCAGGTGGGTCCGCTTCCACCGCGGCAGCGGCTTGAACTGGTGGCCAAAACCTTCGACCGCGCCTTCCTCTGTGGAGACGTTCTGGTTCGGCTGTACGACGACCACATCACCACCTATCGGATGGAGCAGCTCACCAAGACGTCGGTTACGTTTCAGCGGCTGGGCCGATATGAGCCGACGGCGTTACATCGCCTGATCGGCAGCCGGTATTGGTGG
>DATHPP010000086.1:0-4497 GCA_035483795.1 Tepidisphaeraceae bacterium
GGACCTCGGCCGCGACTATTTCGAGAAGCTCAACGAGGATCGCGTGAAACGACATCTGGTCAACCGCCTGGAGAAACTCGGCTACACCGTCACACTTCAGAAGAAGGAGGCCGCGTAGACGAAGCTATTTTCGGAGCAGACTCGAAGGACGCGAGCACCAGAATGACGAAACTCGAATGACGAATGACGACTCAAATCCGAAGTACGAAGGACCGAAGTCCGAAACTGCATGAGGGCGGTGTCTTCGTTTCGACATTCGATCCGTCGGTCATTCGGATTTGATTCGTCATTCGCCATTCGGGTTTCGTCATTGGTCGTACGTGGCACCCATGATCGATCAGGAGTTGCAATCGGCGCGCGCGGCCCTTCGACAACTGGCGCGATGGGTCGTGCTGGATCAGATCAGCAGCGACCAGTTGCCCGGGTACGTCGAGCACTTACTGGCGGTGCATCTGTTTGAGCCGCACGCTTGCTGTCGCATCGCGGCGGCCGCCATCGCCAAGCACCCCGGAATTCCGCCGCGTGACGTCGCCGCTCAACTGCTTCGCGCTGCCCGCCGTCTGCCCGGCGCAATGTTGCCCCGTCAGGAGCCGCTCGAGCGATCAGAACGTCTGGCCAATCCCTTGATCCGTCTGCGTTCCACTGTCCCCGAGCTGGGCCTGGCCATCGGGTTCACGGCGGTCGGAGTGCTCCAGCTCACCAACTGGCTTCGCCTGATCCACCGCGATCCCGTACTCGGATGGGACAACTGGCAACTTTCGCTGGGCGTCAGTTGCGGCTACCTCCTGGCCGGAATCCTGTTCTCCGTCTACGGCGTACGACAAATCTTCCGAGCCAGAAATCCTGAAAAGATCAATACCGCGTCACCCGACCCGCTCCCCCGCCGCAAACGGTCCTCGTCCAAGTCTGCATGACCGCACCGTGCCACCACCGGCCAAGGGTTCATTGCCGTCACAATGACCGCCGCGCCGATACCCTTCTAAGCGGCATTGTTGGCAACAACACCGGATCGTTACGGCTTTTCCCATCCTCAATGGCTGCAGGAGTTTACAACCGTGGCGTGGCATTGCGGTTGACAACATTGCCAATGGAGATTTCCCCTTGCCTCGCCCGATAATTGTAAAGATCAAACGGCTCGGTAAAGCCGATGGGCTCGCGCTGCCGGTGAAAATGACGCCGCACGCGGCGGGATTCGACCTGCACGCGGCGGTCGAGGCGCCGGTAACGCTCGGGCCCGGCGAGATTCGCCTGATCCCCTGCGGTTTCGCTATGGCCCTGCCGCACGGGTACGAGGCGCAGGTCCGGCCGCGCAGCGGCCTGGCCAGCCGGCACGGGATCGCGCCGGTCAATACGCCGGGCACGATCGATTCGGATTATCGGGGCGAGGTGCAGGTGCCGCTCATCAACCATGGCAAGACGGCCTTCGTCATCGAGCGGGGCATGCGCATCGCCCAAATGCTGATCGCACCCGTCCCGCCGGTGAAGCTCGTCGAAGTCGAAGAGCTGGACGAAACGTCCCGCGGGTCCGGCGGATTTGGACATACTGGGACATGACATTGGTCATTAGTCCCTTATCGTTTGTCACTTGTCATTGGTGAGTCGGCCGGCGTCCGAACAAATCACAAGTGACAAATGACCAGTGACAAATGACCAGTGACCAGTGACCAGTGACCAGTGACATTTTTATGGAACGTTCAACCTCAACGCGTACCATTCTTCAGTTCCTATCGGCCGGTGCATGGGTCTTCATGCTCGTGGCCCTGGGCAGCTTTCACTACAACGACTGGCCCAGCCACGACATTTACCCCTACCCGCCGATCCAGAACCTCTGCGGCAGCGTCGGCGCGTTTGTCGCGTATTACACGTTCCTGGCCGTCGGACAGGGCGCATTCCCCGTGATGTTCTTCACCGGCGTCTGCATCGTGCTGATGCTGTGCAACAGCCGGATCAGCGATCTGTGGATGCGAACCGTCGGCCTCATCCTTCTGACCGTCGCATTCGCGTCGACCGTGCATCATTTCAAGCCCGGCTCGTATGATGGGTTTCCCGAAGGCCGCGGTGGCGTCGTCGGCATCAGCACCGCAACCATCCTCCAGCACTACTTCAGCACCGTCGGCACACGCCTGATCCTGGCGACGACGGCCCTCGTCGGCTTGCTCCTGGCCGCGGACGACCTGGTGCTCCGCACGCCCGGCGTCGTCGCCGGAACCATCACCACCGTCCGCGACAAGGCCCCCCGCATCAACTGGAATTTCCTCCCTGTCCCCAAGCTTCCGTCGTTGCCCGGTTTCGTCACCAAAGACGCCATCGCCAAGCGGGCTTCCATGCTCCGTGACAAAGGCATTGGCGAGCAGGATGACGATTCGATCCCGCTCAAGCCGGAAAAATTCCGTAAATCCGACGCGAAGGCCGCCGGCCCGATCGCCCCGCTTTCGCCGGCGGTCGTCGTGGCCGGCAATGAGCCGCCCGAAGACGATGACGATCTGATCGATCTCTCCTACCAGGACGACGAACTCGAAGTCCCCGCCGCGGACGCCGCCCACCTCGACGATGCTGACCCGGCGCCATCGGAAGCCGCAACTATCCCTCCGCCACAAGAGCAACCCCTGCTGCTCACCCCCGCGCCGCCCAAGATGGACATCGTCGTCAAGCTCCCCAACCTCATCAAACCCCGCCAAACCGCCCCGCCGCGGCCCAAGGAGCTGGGCGACTACAGCCTGCCCGGCTGGGACCACCTGGCCGAGGCCGAGCACGGCTATGCCGAATCTCAGGAAGCGTTCGTCCGCGAGCAAGCCGGCATCCTCGAGCAGGCCCTCGAGGAATTCGACATTGCTGCCCGCGTTGTCGAGATCGACACCGGCCCGGTCATCACCATGTACGAGATCAGCCTCCCGCCAGGCACAAAAGTCTCCGCCATTACCGCCCTCTCCAACGACATCATGCGCGCCCTCAAGGCCGAGAGCGTCCGCATCGTCGCGCCGGTGCCGGGCAAAAACACCGTCGGCATCGAAGTCCCCAACGCACAGAAAGAAAAAGTCCGCCTCAAGGAGCTCATGCAAACCGCCCCGGCGGAATCGCACAAGTTCACCATCCCGCTTTACCTGGGCAAAGACGCCAGCGGCGAGCCGCTCATCACCGACCTGGCCCGCATGCCCCACTGCCTGATCGCCGGCACCACCGGCTCCGGCAAGTCCGTCTGCATCAACTCCATCATCATGTCCATCATGTACATGCAGCGGCCCGACCTGGTGAAGCTGATCCTGGTCGATCCCAAGGTCGTCGAAATGGCGCCGTTCAAGGACATCCCGCACCTCATGTGCCCCGTCATCAACGAGGCCCCGCGGGCCACCAGCGTCCTGGAATGGGCCTGCGAAAAGATGGACGAGCGCTACGACCTCCTGGCCGAAGCCGGCGTGAGAAACATCGCGCTTTACAACAATCTCACCCGCGAAGAGCTGGTCGAAAAATTCCAGCCGACCTCCCCGGAAGAAGAAGCCAAGATCCCCAAGAAGCTCCCATACGTCATCATCATCGTCGACGAATTGGCCGACCTGATGATGACCAGCGGCAAGGAAGTCGAGAGCTTCATCGTCCGCCTGGCGCAGAAGGCCCGCGCCGTCGGCATTCACCTGATCCTCGCGACCCAGCGCCCGCAGGCGACCGTCGTCACGGGGCTGATCAAGGCCAACATGCCCAGCAAAATCGCCTTCCGCGTCGGCAGCAAGATGGACAGCCGGATCGTGCTCGATCAGAACGGCGCCGAGGTGCTGCTCGGCCAGGGCGACATGCTGTTCATGCCGCCGGGCGCCAGCAAGCCGACACGCGGCCAGGGCACCTTCATCGACGACAAGGAAATCCGCGACAGCGTCAAACTCCTCAAGGCCCTGGCCGAGGCCCAATACGAGCCGGAGCTGGTGCAGATCAAGCCGGCGGGCTCGGTCGATTCCGAGGCCGCCAAGGACGACCTGTTCGACGACGCCGTGAAGGTCGTCCTGGAAACCAAACGCGGCAGCGTCAGCCTGCTCCAGCGGCGATTGACGATCGGCTACAGCCGGGCCTCGCGCCTGATCGAAGCCATGGCCGCCGCGGGAATCGTCGGCGACTACAAAGGCTCCCAGGCCCGCGAAGCCATGATCACCGCCGAGCAATGGGAAGCCATGAAAGCCCAGGCCCAGTCCGACGCCGAGGCGGGGATGACGGTGTGAGGTGGATTTGCGATTGCCGATTTGCGATTGCCGAATGAAAGAAGGGTCGCCGATCCTCTGTTCCGATCGGCAATTGGCAACTGCAAATCGGCAATTGAATGACCCTTGGCCTGGCATGGCCGACAAGAGTGCCAAAAAACACGCCAAAACAGGCTCTTCCGGTTTTTGCGTAGGTAATTCTATCAACGCGCGGGGGCGCTGCCCCCGCACCCCCGGAGTTTAGCGCATGCTGCCGCCGGCAGGATGGGGCGGGGGAATGTTCTTGACTGCGGAAGGCAGCCTGATTGAGGAT
>DATHPP010000087.1:0-17240 GCA_035483795.1 Tepidisphaeraceae bacterium
CGAACGATCCGTTCAGCATCGCCCGAGACGTGGCGCCGGTGCTGGATGTCCCGGGAACCAGGGAGCGATACAGCAATCCCGGGATGGCAATGCTCGGGTACTGCATCACCGCGGCGATCAAGGGCACAGCGGATCCGGACATCAAATCGCTGCTCAAGCACCGGGTCCTGGACCCGATCGGCGCCGCGTCCAGCGAATGGTCGATTGGGTACGGCAAGCCGGTCGTGCTGGAAGGCCTCAGCCTTTACGCCCCCTGGGGCGGCGCATCTTACAGCGCCGACGCCACAGCCCGCGTCGGCCGTCTCATGATGCACGGCGGCAACTGGCAGGGACGCCAACTCCTTGATGCCGACTTCGTGCGGACCGCCACCACCTTCGCTGGCATGCCCAACCATTCCGGGTTGGGATGGTGGGTCAATCACAATCCCGATGGCGGCAAATTCTGGAAGGACGCGCCGGCCGACGCCTTCTCCGGCTCGGGCGCGGGGCAGCAGTTTCTGATGGTCGTCCCGAGCCTGAATCTGATCATCGTGCGCAACGGCGCCCAGATGGACACGAAATTGGGCCATTCCGAAGGTTTGGAGCGGTACGTGATCGCGCCGGTAATGAAGGCGATCACCGGTGAGCCGCAGCTACGACCGCAAAATCCTGATTAATTCAATCTGAGCGGTTTTGAGCGATTTGATCGTGACACGGGGTTTTTAACCCGTGCTGGCGGCGCCTCGAGAGTTAACCGTACGTTGCGCGGATTGTGGCCCTATAGATAAATGCCACACCGTTTCGAGTGTAACAATCGTCAGATGGTTGCGCTGACCGTCTGAGCGAAACGCGCAAGTAGGAAAACCGGACCGCGCTGCGTCTGGTTCTGAAGAAGGGATCGTTCGATGAAATGCTATATCGGTTGTCTGTTGCTGCTGGTGTTGGGCGCCGCGTCTTTGGCCGCGGCGCCAAAGTCGTTCGACTGGCCGCAGTGGCAGGGGTCGGACCGCGATGCGGTCTCGAAGGAACACGGGTTGCTTCAGGTATGGCCCAAAGGCGGGCCGCCGCTCGCATGGGAGGTTAAGGAATTGGGCGGTGGCTACAGCGCGCCCTCCATCGCCGCCGGGCGGATCTTCGGCATGAGCTACCGCGGCGGGGACGAAGTCGTCTGGGCCTTGTCCGAGAAGGACGGCAGGCAGCTCTGGGTCAGCCGCCTGGGGCCGGTGTCGTCACAGCGGCAGCCACAAGGCAAGGAGGGGCCCGGCTGCACGCCGACCGTTGATGGCGACCACCTCTACGTCATCGGTAACGGCGGCAACCTCGCGTGCCTCCAGGCTGCCGACGGCAAAATCGTCTGGCAGAAAAGTCTGACCCGCGATTTTGGCGGTCGCGCCCCCACCTGGAGCTACCGAGAGTCGCCGCTCATCGACGGCGACAAACTCATCTGCACGCCCGGCGGCCCCGCCGCAACTCTGGTCGCGCTGGACAAGTCCACCGGCAGCACGATCTGGAAAAGCCCCGTGCCCGGCACCGGCGCCGCATACGCTTCCGCCATCGCCATCGATTTCGAGGGCGTGCGCCAGTACGTGCAGCTTACGCAGAAGACGCTGGTCGGCATCGCCGCCGACGACGGCAAGTTTCTCTGGAAATATGACAAGCCCGCCAACAAGAACGGCATCAACTGCTCGACGCCGATCTATCAGGACGGCTACGTGTTCGCCGCATCAGCCTACGCCGCGGGCGGCGGGCTCGTTAAGCTCAGCAAAACCCCAGACGGCGGCATCAAGGCCGACGAAGTCTACTTCACCAAAAAGATGCAGAACCATCACGGCGGCATGATCGTCGTCGACGGCTTCCTCTACGGCGCCAACGGAGGCAATGGGGGCGGGGCCCTGCTCTGCCTCGACTTCAAAACGGGCAAAGTGCAGTGGGACCAGCGCCTGGAAAACCGCGCCCCCAAAGGTTCCATTACCCTGGCCGACGGCCGGTTCTATTACCTCACCGAAACCGGCGCCATGCTCCTGATCGAGCCCAACCCCAAACAATACGTTGAACTTGGCCGCTTCGAGCAACCCGACCGTTCCGACGCCCCCGACTGGTCCCACCCCGTCATCGCCAACGGCAAGCTCTACCTCCGCGATCAGGATGTGCTGCTGTGCTATGACGTGAGAGCCAAGTGAGCGGGCTTCGAGCGAACGGCACCCCAAAAGCCGTGGCTGCTGTGCAGCCACAGAGGGGCACAGCCCTGGCTGAAGCAGCCATGGCTTTCGGCTCGCTGGTCCCTTTGCAACCCGTAGCAATGCGGATCACACGGGGTGATGACTGTTTCTTTTGAGCAGGTTCAGCACTTCCTTCGGATCGCTGTCGTACCCGAGCATGAGCTGGAAATATTCCAGATGCTCGCGCACGACGTGGGCGAGTTTACGATCGTCGGCGCCGACCAGATTAATCCCATTCTCGGACAAATCGGTGATGCAACTCTCGATGCGCTCGATGCACGTCTTTGATGTGGGTATCATGTTTTGCCTCCCGTAAAGATATGTGACGCGGGACGGCCTTCCCAAGGCCGTCAGGTGTTGGAGCGGCAAGACTGGGTGGTGAGCCTTGCCGCTCCCCGCGCCACCGAACAACTCCCCTGCTAACAGCGTCTCCCCACGCCGGGCGCATACCTGACGCGTTTCCTCCAGACCTGCACTTTTCCCCTCTTGTCTCCCCTCAAACCGTTTCCCCGCAAATTGTCTCCCCTCAAATCCCTCACATCCCAAGCCGATGCCGCGTCCCAAGCCTCCCCAAGTCATTTTTGCTTTATGTCATCTTTGCTTTATGTCACCGATGTGCACAAGATGACCACGAACGCGCGGCAAACGAACTCCCGTCGCTCAACTAAAACGGACCGTTACCTGACTGGTGTTACCTCAGAGATGCACATCGCACGAACGCACACTAGACTACCGGTGCAATGCCAACTGTCAACAAAAAAATGTTTCGCGCTTACTCACGATAAGCGAGCGTAATGCATGCCACGGAATAACGAAAAGAAGCGGAAAGGGAGACGGATTATGACTGAGCAACCAAACCGAAAGAGGACGCGGCGCGAGGTGATCGCCGGCGCCACGGCGGCGCTGGCAGTGGCCGGCGCGGCGCCGCTGGTCAGATCGGCCCGGCAGGCGGATCAAAGCCCCGCAACCGGCGCCGAACCGTTCAAATACTGCCTCAATACCAGCACCATCCGCGGGCAAAACATCGGCATTGCCGCCGAGGTCGATCTGGCCGCCAAGGTCGGTTTTCAGGCGCTCGAGCCGTGGGTCAGCGAGCTGGAAACCTACAAGAAGAAGAACGGCTCGCTGAAGGACCTTCGCAAGCAGATCGACGACAGCGGACTGAAAATTGCCGACGCGATCGGCTTTGCGCCGTGGATCGTCGACGACGACGCCAAGCGCAACGCGGCGATCGAGCAGGCCAAGCGCGAGATGGACATGGTGGCCCAGGTCGGCGGGACGCACATTGCCGCCCCGCCCGCCGGAGCGACCTCGGACATGCCGCTGCCCGTCGTCGCCGAGCGGTATGCGGCGCTGATCGAGGCTGGCAAAATGTCCGGCGTCACGCCGATCCTCGAACTGTGGGGACATTCCAAGGTCCTCAGCAAGATCGGTGAAGTGGCTTACGTCGCCTGTGAATCCCACCAGTTCAATTCCGCGATCCTGCTGGACATCTACCACATCTACAAGGGCGGCTCCGATTTCTCCGATCTGCACCTTCTGGCCGGCAAGGCCCTGCCGCTGATCCACACCAACGACTACCCCGACAAGCCGGACCGCGCCAAGATCAACGACTCTTTCCGCGTCTACCCCGGCGACGGCGTCGCGCCCCTCAAGGAGATCTTCCACACCCTCCGCTCGATCGGTTTCGACGGCTATCTCTCCGTCGAGCTGTTCAACCGCACCTACTGGAAGCAAAGCCCCCTGAAGGTCGCGCAAGCCTCCATCGACAAAACGCGAGCGGCGCTGAGGAACGCGTTCGCCGACTAAAGCGTGAATGACGAAATCCGAATGACGAATGACGAATCAAATCCGAAATACGAATGACGAAAGCTCGAAACTGATGCAAGGCGAGGTCTTCGTTTCGTTATTCGGTCTTTCGGTCATTCGAATTTGATTCGTCATTCGTCATTCGGATTTCGTCATTCACGACGGTGATTGCTCGATCGCTTCGGCGCAATCGTCATTTCCTGTACCGCTCTTCCAGCTCCTCGATCCTGCGGTTTTCTCTTTTGGCCTGGCGGAAGAGGGTCATGGGATCGCTGGTGGGGTCGGCAAACTCGTCCAGGACGGAGGCGAAGGCGCTGGCGAGCACGCCGATCAGGCCGGCGAAAATGGCCATCGCGGGGAGGAAGACCAGCATCGCCGCGGCCTTGCCGGCGTTGGTCTGCGGCTCGACCGCGGCGCAGTTCATCGTCGTCAGCGCCACCTTCACAAACGCATCGTACAGGCTGGCGAACTTGCTTCCCGGCACACCCTTCTCGCACTCGTGCAGCGTCACCGTTCCCAGCAGGATCACAATGAACATGGCGAACGCCAGCGATCGCAGCTGGTACTTGGCGCGATAGAACGCCAGCGCGACCAACTGCATCGACCGGCTGTAGCGGAAGTACTTGAGCAGCCGCAGCACGCGCAGCGCCCGCACGACGCCCAGCCAGCTCCCCGGCACAAAGAAGCCGATCCAGAACGGCAGGATCGACGCCAGGTCGATCAATCCCAGCGGCGAACGCGCATAGCGCGATCCCACTAAATACCACCGAACCAGATACTCCAGCGTGAAGATGGAGGCGATGACGCGCTCAATCCAAAGAAACGCCGGGTGCCCAACCCGGCTGTTGGCCGAGCCGGTCTGTAACTCGATCAGGTAAAGCGCGACGCTGGTCCAGATGAGGAGCTTGAACAACGGATCGAGCCGCTTGAGGAATGCGACGTGGACCGTCGGCAACGCTGGCGGAGCGGGAATCGCTTCCTTGTCGGATGCGGGGGCTTCGGTAGGCATACGCGCCTCCGCATGCAGAGGATACGCGACCGCCGGACCGGGCGTCCAATCGGCGGTCGACGACGATCGACCCTCCCCTACCCCCCCCTACGCCTGTTGCGAGGCGATTCTCATCAAATTCTCATATACGTTTTGTTATGATCCTGTCGCCCATCAGGGAGGCGCATGCGACATCTCGGACGCCGGGGGTTTACGCTCATCGAGCTGTTGGTCGTCATCGGCATCATTGTCCTGTTGGCAACGTTTCTGCTCCCGATGTTGCAACGGGCGCAAATCCAAGCCCGCCGCACCAGCATGGCCGCAGACCTCCAGGTCATCAGCCAGGCGCTGGAGGCATATAAGGGCGATTTCGGCGACTATCCCCGCGTCAATCGCCTGCAAGCGCAAGGTTGGATCAACGGCCAACCTGTGCTGCCGGCCAACCCTGTTACACTGAATCCGTCGTTCGCCGTGGGAGCGCAAATCCTCTGTTGGGCGCTGATCGCTCCAGGTGGCGCGGGCCAGGACGGTGCCGACGGTCCGGGATTCCGGATTCGCGGGACGGTAGGGTCGGTGAAGGGACCTTACTTGCCGCCGGACCGTTTTCTGATCGGTACGGCAGACGGGGTCGGCGTCGTGCATCAGCCGGGCGCGTTGATGGGAGCACAAGCCAAGTTCGACGATTCGCAGGATGTGCTGGCCGACCGCAACAACTCGCCGATTCTGTATTTCCCCGCGGGGAGGGGTGCGGACCCGACCAAAAGCTTCGTCATGGCCACATACGTGCCAAATTTTTTGAATGGCCCCGCCAGTCTTCCATCCGTGGTATTCATTTTCGATGACAATCATGCGTTTCTCGACACAACACACCAGGTGACGAATCGCTTGGGTCAAAACGTTGCTGATGTGTCGCAGGGCAACCCGCTCGATCTGACTCGCGGAGCCAATGAGGTAGGTTGGAGGGTGATGGCCTACCGCTTGGGCGACACCAATTACAACGGCGCGATCGATCCGGGCGAAGTTCCCGTGACGACCGGCCCGTATCTGCTGTGGACCGCCGGCCCGGACACGATCTTCGGCAACGATGATGACGTGATGTGCGACGGCACGCAGTTGCAGCAGGTCACGGGCCCGCTGCCGCTCGCCATCATGCCAAGGTGACCCAGTCCGGGCAGGCCCTCGTCACGGCACTAATCCGAATACTTCGCGCGCGTGCCCGGTTCGGCTTTGCCGCCCTGGACGTGAGCGGGATGGGCCTTGGCGAGCAGAGACTTCAGTTGCGCGACGAGGTCGGCGTATTGGGGGGTCTTCGCGAGGTTGTGGAGTTCCTCCGGATCGGCCTCATGATCGTACAGTTCCATGCCGCGCCGGCCGCCTAGCCATTGCGTGTAGCGATACCGCTCGGTGCGGACGCTGTGGCCCGGGCCGGGGCCGCGCTCGACCTGCGTGAACGCCGCGTGCTCCCAGGAGGCGGAGGGATCGTCCAGCAGCGGGCGGAGTGAAAACCCTTCGAGGTTTTTCGGCCGGGTCAGCCCCGTCAGGTCGGCCAGCGTCGGGTAAAGGTCCACCAGCTCGACCAGCCGCCGGCTCGTCTTGCCGGCGTTCTTGTTTCCAGGAACGCAGAAGATCAGAGGAACTCGCGCGGCTTCCTCGAAGCAGCTCTGCTTGAACCACAGCCCGTGCTCGCCCAGGTGAAACCCGTGATCGCTCCAGAAGACGATGATCGTATTGTCGGCCAGGCCGAGCCGGTCGACCGCGTCGAGCAGCCGGCCGATCTGGGCGTCGACAAAAGAGATCGCCGCGTAATACGCTCGCTTGCATTCGCGGGCCTGGTCGAGCGTGACGTTGAAATAAGGCCATGGCTGCGTCGAGGTCAGCGCCAGCGGCGGATAATCCTTCGGTGTGTCCGGCGTGATCTTGGGAAGCTGAATCTGGTCCATGGAATAGAGATCAAAGTATTTGGCCGGCGTGATCCACGGGCAATGCGGCTTGTAAAAGCCCGCCGCGATGAAGAACGGCTTGTCCTTGTGCCGCTCGAGCATCTTGATCGTCTCATCCGCCACCTTGCCGTCGGTGTGCTGCTGATCGGTGCCGGTCTTGTCGGCCAGAAACGCCATCGCCGCCCCCAGTCCGCGATCGGGCGTGTAGTTCATCACGTCCAGCTCGAGCGTCGTATGATCGCGGCCGGCCGGGTTTACCCGCTCCATCCACGAGGCCCGGTCGTCCAGGCTGTTGGTGCCGATGTCGCCGGGGTTTCCGTAGTGGTAGATCTTGCCGATCCGGGCGGCAAAGTACCCGTTGTTCATGAACATCTGCGAGAGGGTCACGACGTGGGGCAGACCCTGGCGAAAGTGATACTGAAGGTCGAAGACCCGCGTCGTGTCGGGCCTTAATCCCGTCATCAACGACGAGCGGCTGGGGCTGCATAAGGCATATTGGCAGTAGGCGCGATCGAAGCGAACGCCCCGCGCCGCCAGCCGATCAATGTTCGGCGATTTGACCAGCGGGCTCCCGTAGCACCCCACATCCGTGTTCATGTCATCGACGGCGATGAACAGAACATTCAGCTTGCGCCCATTCGCCTGCGCATTGGCAATGCCCGTAAACGCCAACAGCACAAATCCGAACAGAATCACGCGGCGTGGGGTCATGGGTTGTCTCCCTGTTTTTGGGGAACACGAAATGCGATCCGCTCATATTAGCTTTTTATCGCCGCAAACGTCGTGACAGGAATATTATTGGACCCACGCCCACATCTTGTTATGCTAACCAAAACTTGTCGATGACGATCGTCAAGTTTTAGACGGAAAATGCCGGGTAACTGCCCGCCATCGGCGACGTAGATGGCGCGGCGTTGTGTCGTACGGAGGGTCTATGAGCGGGTCTCGGTTCTGGGTGTGCGCTTGCGTTCTTCTGCTTTCCGGCGTGCCTGTTTTTGGAGGGGCGATCACGTCCACCTGGACGGATGCCAACGGCAACTGGAGTTTGGCGGGCAATTGGGATAACGGTGTCCCCAACAACGGCAGCGGAAACACCTATACCGCCGTCATCAACAACGGCTCCAACGTCACCCTGGACATCTCGGCGACGATCAACAATCTGACCATCGCCTCCTCTAACAGCCTCGCGGTGAACAATGCTCTGGTCTTTACGCTGAACAGCGGCACCGGGGCGGGCTCGATTCTCGATAACGGCACCATCACCCTGAACTCCACAGGCAGCAACACCGATCTCCAATTGATCGGCGGCGGGACGGTCACGCTGGGCGGCACCGGCACGCTCACGATGGGCAACAACGCCAACAATCGGATCTACGGCAGTGGCGCGACGACCTTCGTGATCGGGGCAACTTCCCTCGTCCAGGGTGCGGGGCAGATCGGCGTGGGCCAAACGGCGATCACCAACAACGGCACAATCACCGCCAACCAGTCTGCCGGCATGACCATCAGCCCCAGCGCCGGCGGCTTCACCAACACCAATCTCGTGCAGGCAACCAGCGGGGCTGTTCTCACCCTCAACGGTGTCACCACCAACACCGGGGGAACGATCCAGGCCGTCGGTGGTGGCTCCATCGTCAAGCTGAGCGGCGCGACGATCGCTGGCGGAACGCTGGGTAGTTCGGGTGGCGGGCTGGTTGAGGACGTCAGCAGCTCCACCCTGAACGGTATCACCAATCTCGGGACGATTCAGACGGACAATGGCATTGTCACTTCCCTCCAGGGCACGATCACCAACTCCGGGCTGATGACGCTGAACTCCTCGGGCAGCAACACCGACCTCGCGCTGACCGGCGGCGGAACGGTCACGCTGAGCGGCACCGGCACCCTGACGATGGGCAACAACGCCAACAATCGGATCTACGGCAATAGCACCGCGCTGGTGATCGGGGCCAACCAATTGATTCAGGGCGCCGGGCAGATCGGCGTGAACCAGACGGCGATCACCAACAACGGCACCATTACCGCCAATCAGTCCGCGGGATTGACCCTGGCTCCGAGCGCCACCGGTTTCACCAACAACGGCACGATTCAGACGGCCGGCGCAGGTGCGCTGACCCTGTCCGGCGGTCCTTTCACCAATACCAGCGGAAGCATTCTGCTCGCCGCCGGGACAACGGGAACCGACAGCGCGGTCGTCACCGGCGGCATCGTCACCTTGACGGGGAACGCGACCCTGAATCTGTCGAACGGCACCGTCCACGGGGGGACCCTGACGAACAGCTCGACGGGCCACATCGTCTCGGTTGCCGGCACCAGCACTCTGGGCGGCACCGTGAACAACGTCGCGGGGGGACAGATCGCCGTCAACAACAGCACCGTTTTGGACCTGGAGAGCACCGGCACTTTTACCAACAACGGCACCATCGCCCTCAACTCCACAAACGGCAACACCGACCTCGCGATGATCGGCGGCGGAACGGTCACCCTGGGCGGCAGCGGTACGCTCACGATGAGCAACAACGCCAACAACCGGATCTACGGCGTCAGCTCAACGGCGCTGGCGATCGGAGCCAACCAGTTGGTTCAGGGCGCGGGGCAAATCGGAATCGCCCAGACCGCAATCACCAACAATGGCACGATCACCGCCAACCAGTCCGCCGGCATGATCATCAGCCCCAGCGCCGGCGGTTTCACCAACACCAACCTGGTTCAGGCAACCAGCGGCGCTATCCTCACCCTCGCCGGTGTCACCACCAACACCGGCGGAACGATCCAGGCGATCGGAACCGGGTCGAACGTCAAGCTCAGCGCCGCGACCGTCAATGGCGGAACGCTTGGCACTTCGGGCGGTGGGCTGGTCGAGGACGTCAGCAATTCCACCCTCAACGGCATCACCAATCTCGGAACGATTCAGACCGACAACGGCGTGATCACCTCCCTTCAGGGAACGATCACCAACTCAGGGCTGATGACGCTGAACTCCTCGGGCAGCATCAGCGATCTGGCCCTTACTGGCGGCGGCACAGTCACGCTGAGCGGCACCGGCACGATCACGATGAGCAACAACGTCAACAACCGCATTTACGGCAATAGCACCGCGCTGGTGATCGGGGCCAACCAATTGATTCAGGGCGCCGGGCAGATCGGCGTGAACCAGACGGTCATCACTAACAACGGCACCATTACCGCCAACCAGTCCGCGGGACTGACCCTGACCCCCAGCAGCCCCACCGGCTTCACCAACAACGGCACGATCCAGACGGCCGGCGCAGGTGCGCTGACCCTGTCCGGCGGTCCTTTCACCAATACCAGCGGAAGCATTCTGATCGCCGCCGGGACAACGGGAACCGACAGCGCGGTCGTCAGCGGCGGCGTCGTCACCTTGACGGGGAATGCCACCCTGAATCTGGCGAACGGCACGATCCACGGCGGGGAGATCCTGACGAACAGCTCCACAGGCAACGTCGTCGCGGCTGCGGGCACCAACGACACGTTGGGCGGCACTGTGAACAACGTCGCGGGGGGACAGATCGCCGTCAACAACTCCACCGTTTTGAACCTGGAAAGCTCAGGAACTTTCACCAACAACGGCAGCATCAGCCTGAATTCCTCGGGCAGCATCAGCGACCTCTCGCTGATCGGCGGCGGAACCGTCACCCTGGGCGGCAGCGGCACGCTCACCATGAGCAACAACGTCAACAACCGCATCTACGGCGGCAACACTACTTCACTGGTCCTCGGGGCGGGACAGATCGTGCAGGGCGCGGGGCAGATCGGGTTCGGTCAGACGACGATGACCAACAACGGGACGATCACCGCCAACCAGCCCGCGGGCATGACGATCGCCCCAAACGCCACCGGCTTCACCAACAATGGCACGATCCAGACGGCCGGCGCAGGTGCGCTGACCCTGTCCGGCGGTCCTTTCACCAATACCAGCGGAAGCATTCTGATCGCCGCCGGGACAACGGGAACCGACAGCGCGGTCGTCAGCGGCGGCGGCGTCACCTTGACGGGGAATGCCACCCTGAATCTGGCGAACGGCACGATCCACGGCGGGGAGATCCTGACGAACAGCTCCACAGGCAACGTCGTCGCGGCTGCGGGTACCAACGACACGTTGGGCGGCACCGTCAACAACCCCGCGGGGGGACAGATCGCCGTCAGCAACTCCACCGTTTTGAACCTGGAAAGCTCAGGAACTTTCACCAACAACGGCGCCATCAGCCTGAATTCCTCGGGCAGCATCAGCGACCTCTCGCTGATCGGCGGCGGAACCGTCACCCTGGGCGGCAGCGGCTTGCTCACCATGAGCAACAACGTCAACAACCGCATCTACGGCGGCAACACTACTTCACTGGTCCTCGGGGCGGGACAGATCGTGCAGGGCGCGGGGCAGATCGGGTTCGGTCAGACGACGATGACCAACAACGGCACCATCACCGCCAACCTGTCGGCGGGGATGACTATCAGCCCGGGTGCCGGCGGCTTCACCAACACCAACCTGGTTCAGGCAACCAGCGGCGATATCCTCACCCTCGCCGGTGTAACCACCAACACCGGCGGCACGATCCAGGCGATCGGAACCGGGTCGAACGTCAAGCTCAGCGCCGCGACCGTCAATGGCGGAACGCTTAGCACTTCGGGCGGTGGGCTGGTCGAGGACGTTAGCAATTCCACGCTGAACGGGATTACCAATCTGGGGACGATTCAGACGGACAATGGCGTGATCACCACCCTTCAAGGGACGATCACCAACTCCGGGCTGATGACGCTGAACTCCACCACCAGCACCAGCGATCTCTCGCTGACCGGCGGCGGCACCGTCACGCTCGCCGGCACGGGAACGCTCACGATGAGCAACAGCGCCAACAACCGGATCTACGGCGGCAACACCACCGCCCTGGTCATCGGTCCCCAACAACTGGTTCAGGGCGCCGGGCAGATCGGGTTCGGCCAGACGACGATGACCAATAACGGCACCATCATCGCCAACCAGTCGGCCGGAATCGTCATCAGCCCCAACGGCAGCGGGTTCACCAACAACGGCACGGTGCAATCTAATGGCTCAGCCGACACGCTTCAGATGACTGGGACGTTCACAAACTGGAGCAGTGGGACGCAAACTCTAACTGGCGGCACCTATAACGCGCTGGCCGGTGGAACGATCAAGTTCGACGGGGCCAACATCGTCAACAATGCCGCCACCATACTCCTGAACGGCGCGGGTTCGGACATCGTCAATGGGATGACCAGCGCCGACGGCATCGCTCCGGCAACGTTCGCCCACAACCTTGCCGCCGGTGTGTTCACGATCAATGGGGGGCGCAACTACAGTGTGCTGTCCGGATTCACCAACGCGGGTATCACCAACGTCGGGCCAGGCAGCACCCTCACGTTAGCCGCGTCCTATGTGAACTCCGGCACGCTGAACCTTCAGGGCGACGGCGGAACCGCCACCGTGAACGCGGGTGTCGCCACCGCTACAATCACTGGCGCGGGAAACATCGATCTCTCCAATTCCCCGAATAACATCATAACCGGCATCTCCGGCGCCACGCTGGTCAACTCCAATAACACCATTCAGGGATCGGGGAATGTCGGGAATGGTGTTCTGACCCTCACCAACCAGGCCTCGGGAATCATCGACGGCAACCAGGCCACGCCGTTGATCGTCCAAGCGGTCGGGACTCTGACCAACGCTGGAATCATCGAAGCCGCCGGCGGGAAGCTGACCCTTCAGAGCGCCACCGTCAACAACACCGGCACAATCAGATCAATCCTGGGGGGCTTACTCACCGCCGATCCGACCACCATCACCGGCGGTGCGGTCACTGTTGATGCCACCAGCGAAATCGATCTCTCCTCCGCCACCCTCACCGCCGCCGCGGTTACCAACAGCGGGACTCTCAAGAGCATAGCGGCGACGACCAACCTGATTGGCAGCGCCTCCAGCTCCTTCACCAACAATGCCGCCGCCAACGTCATCGTACAGCCCGGCAGCACGTTCGGGCTGGTCAATGGCGCCGGCGCCACGTTCCTGAACAACGGCACGATGACGCTGAACAATGGCGCGGGCACAACGCTCCAGGTCAGCGGCGGAAATGTCAACCTGACCGGCACCGGCGTCGTTCAGTTGAGCAGCGATGCGAGCTCGAAAATCACCGGCGCCGTCGGGACCGATTCGCTCACCAACAGCAACACCATCCAGGGCTCGGGACTCATGACCGGGATGGGGCTCACCAACTCGGGCACTATCAACGCCAACGTGAGCGGTCAGACCTTACAGATCGGCCTGACCAGCCCATGGACGAATACCAACTTGCTGGAGGCGTCGAGCGGCGGAACCCTCAAGATTGCCGGCGTTGACACGCTCACCAACACGGGCGGCACGGTCCAGGCAAACGCCGGAAGTACGGTCGATCTCAGTTCCATGACCGTTAACGGCGGAACGTTCAAGACCGTCGGCGATGGCGCCTTCCAACTCGACTCTTCCAGCGTGAACTCGTTTACCGCGTTCACCAACTCGTCGACAGGAACCGTATTGGCCGCCACCGGCGCCAATACGATTGCCGGTCTGCTCGACAACTCGGCCGGTGGAAATGTCACCGTCAACAGCGGCGCGACCTTGACCGTAAATCAGTTAAGCAACGGCGGTCAAACGACGGTAAACAACTCTGGCGTCCTGACGCTAAAAGGCGGTGTCACCGACGCGAACTCCGGCACGATTTCGCTGAACTCCAGCGGCGGCGCCACCCAGCTGGTGCTTAACACCGGAACCGTGACGCTCAACGGCGCTGGCGCTATCACGCTGTCCAATAACGCCAACAACTCGATCGTGGGCGCTGGCGCCGGTCCGGCTTTGTCGAATACCAACAACACCATCCAGGGCGTTGGCACGATTTCCGGGATCGGGCTGGCGAATAGCGGGCTCATTCAAGCCAACGTGAACGGCGGCACGTTGACCGTCCAGCCCAACGTGCCGTGGACAAACACCGGCACATTGCAGGCATCCAATGGTGGAATCCTGGACCTCAACGGCGGTAGCGGCGGTACGCTCACCAACACCGGCGGAACCATCCTGCTTGGCGCCGGGTCCACCGGAACCCTGAACGCGGGCGCGGTCGTCACCGGTGGTGCCGTCACCTTGTCCGCAGGCTCGACACTGAACCTTTCAAATGGCACGATCCACGGCGGCGAGACGCTGACGAACAGTTCGACGGGCAACATCACCGCGGCCGCGGGCACCACCAACACGCTGGGCGGCACCGTCAACAATGTCGCGGGTGGACAGATCGCGCTAAACAACAGCGCCGTTCTCGCTTTGGAGAGCACCGGAACATACACCAACAACGGCAACATCGGCTTGAACTCCACAGGCGGTCTCACGGATCTCCAACTGACCGGCGGCGGAACGGTAACGCTGGGCGGCAGCGGCACCCTCACGATGGGCAACAACGCCAATAACCGGATTTACGGCGTCGGCTCAACGGCGCTGGTGATCGGGGCGAACCAATCGGTACAGGGCGCGGGAAACATCGGGCTCGCTCAAACGACTATCACCAACAACGGCACGCTCACCTCCAACCAATCCGCGGGATTGACCGTCAGCCCCAACGCCGGCGGGTTCACCAACAACGGGGCGGTCAACGTGACGAATAACAACACCCTGAGCGTAACCGGCTCGGGACTGATGACCGTCAGCGCCACCGGATACCTGACCGGCGGCGCGGGGGCCAATTTCCTGGTCGGCGGCAACTTCACCAACAACAGCACCCAGACCGGCACCTGGAACACATCGGGCGCGCTGCTGGGCTTCCAGGGCGGCGTGAGCCATCAGCTCAGCGTCGCCGGCGCCGTCGGACAATTCGGTTGGGGGACCTTACAGGTCAATGCCGGGGACAGCGTGAGCGTCAACGGCAACAGCGTGACCGCCGCCGCGACCGTCAATAACGGTTCCCTTTCTCACGTTTCCGGAACCAGCAGCCTGGGAACATTGACGGGAAGCGGCTCGCTGAGCGTCGGCAATTCCAGCGGCGCCGCCGCGGCAGTCACGGTCGCTTCCTTCAACCAGTCGTCGATCACCGTCAACGCCACCGGATCGCTTGCGGTCGCCCACAGCTCGACCCCCGCCGTCAGCAACACCAACAGCCTGACGATCCAGCCCGGCGGACAGCTCGATCTTTCCAACAGCACGCTCTTCATCCACTACGGCGCGGGGCCCGACCCGATTTCGACGATCATCGGCGACGTCGCCAGCGGTTACGACAGTGGAAAATGGGACGGCCGTGGCATCATTTCCTCAACCGCCGCCGCCAACCTTCGCGGCAACACCGCCATCGGCATCGCCGACTCGGCCGACAACGTCGTCAACGGCCTACCGGCCGACACCATCGAGCTGAAATACACCCTGCTGGGCGACGCCAACCTCGACGCCCAGGTCAACAGCGCCGACCTCCAGATCCTGCTCTTCGGCCTCAACAAGCCGGGCGTGTGGGATGGGGGAGACTTCAATTACGACGGGCAGGTCAACAGCGCTGATCTTCAGGCACTTCTGTTCACGCTGAATACGAACCTCGGCCCGACGACAATCGCCGGCGCCGATCCTGTCCCCGAGCCCGCCGGGGCGGCGCTGGCGGCGCTGGTCGCCGCCGGTCTTTTCGCTCGGCGCCGCAGAAGATCGGCCGGCGTGACGTGAGCCGCTGGTCCAGATCATTCTGCCCGGCAAATGACTTTGCGATCAGGCAAAGTCTATTGATATTTATCCAGGCTCGTGAACAACGTGTTCAATCCCTCGGCGAAGGCCGGGTGGGCGAAGATGCCGTCTTGAAGCGCGGTGTAAGGAAGCTTGCCCATCATGGCTATTTGAAGCATCGACATGATCTCGCCGCCTTCGACGGCCAGGACGGCGGCGCCAAGGATCTGGCGCGTCTCGGCATCAACGACGGCCTTGAGGAAGCCGCGTGTTTCCGCCTTTTCCACCGCGCGGGCGACCCAGGCCATCGGTATTTTCGCGACCCGAATCGCCCGGCCCTGTGCCCGCGCCTCCTGCTCTGACAAGCCGATCCGGCCGAGCTGTGGATCGATGTAGACGACGTACGGGACCAGTCGGCCCCTGGTCGAGGACTGCCCGCCGCGAAGCAGGTTGTTGCGGATGATGCGATAGTCATCGTACGAGATGTGCGTAAACGCCGGGCCGCCTTTGACGTCCCCCATGGCGTAGATGCCGGCGACGTTCGTTTGCAACCGGTCGTCCACCGGGATGAAGCCGCGGGCGTCGACCTTCACACCGGCAGCGGCAAGGTTGAGCTGTTCGCTGTTGGGGACCCGGCCAACCGCGATCAGAAGATGGGAGCCGGTGATGGTTCGCTCTCCCGTCGGGCCGCGTAGATCTAAAGCAACGCCGGATGCGCTGGCATGCACGCCTGCCGCTTCGGTTTCGAGCAGGATCTCGATGCCATCCGCCTCGAGCAGCTTGTAAACTTCAGCGGCAACGTCGGGGTCCTCACGAGACAGGAGCTGCTTTCCGTGCTGCACGATCGTGACGGCACTGCCGAACCGGCGAAACATCTGGCCAAATTCCAGGCCGACATAGCCGCCTCCCAAAACCAGCAGATGTTCCGGCAGCTCCTGCAACTCCATGATCGAAGTGGAGTCCAGCGCCGTCACTGAATCGAGTCCGGCAACGTGCGGTCGCGCCGGCCGGGCGCCGGCATTGATGAAAATGGTGTCGGCGGTCAATGCCCGCGTGCCGCCGGCAGTGAGCCTTACCTCAACGGCCTTGGGACCGGCGAAATGCGCTTCGCCGAGAATGAGCTCAGTCCTGGCACGTTCCAGTCGACGCACCTCCCCCGCGCGGAAGTCGAGCACGACTGATTCCTTGCGCTGGTGAACTTTCGTCAGGTCAACGTCCACAGGGCCGCAGCGAACGCCGTAGTCGGCGCCCCGCCGGACCAGGTAGGCGATTCGGGCGCTTGCGACCATGGTCTTCGTCGGTGTGCAGCCGACATTGATACAGGTGCCGCCGACATGCTGACGCTCGACGAGGGCCGTCTTTCGTCCAGCCTCGGCCAGCGCGATGGAAAGCGGCGTTCCGCCCTGCCCCGACCCGATTACGATGGCATCATAGTGATCCATACGCCCTCCATGCGCAAGTCAAATTCAAATTAACCACGAAGTTGTTCATGAGGCGGCGCCTCACCCTGAGAGGATGAAAATGGGGCCGTCCCGCAGTTAAAGTATCGTTGCCGACGGGCCGGGTCGAGGCCGATTCGCGAGTTGGAGCGATGGAGCCCGACACGAAGT
>DATHPP010000088.1:0-15464 GCA_035483795.1 Tepidisphaeraceae bacterium
GGACCTCGGCCGCGACTATTTCGAGAAGCTCAACGAGGATCGCGTGAAACGACATCTGGTCAACCGCCTGGAGAAACTCGGCTACACCGTCACACTTCAGAAGAAGGAGGCCGCGTAGACGAAGCTATTTTCGGAGCAGACGCGAAGGACACGAAGAAAACAGGAACCGATTGAACAAAGACAGATATATCCACAGATTTCGCAGATGACGCAGATTTGGTTTCCCAGAATCTGCGTCATCTGCGAAATCTGTGGATCAACTGCCTGTCTCGGCATCTCCACGCGCTCTGCGCCTCGGCGGTGAATCCCGTCGGTGTATACTGCCGGGTCGATGAGCATCCGGATTCTGGCCAACCATGCGCACGTGTTTCCCGAGTCGGTGAATGCCAGCGGCACGATTGATCGGCTGCTGGTGCTGCTCGATGACTGCGGGATCGAGCAGGCGGTTTGCTTCGCACCGTTCTCGCACCAGGTCGGGCCGCTGGGCATCCATCACAATCGATGGCTGCACGAGGAACTAAAGAATCGCTCGCGGCTGTTTGGGTTCGGGACGCTGGATTTTGGCCGGGATGACATCCGCGATCAGGTGCGGGAGGCGCGGGATTTGGGGTTCAGGGGGCTCAAACTGCATCCCAATGCCCAGCAGTTTGACATCCTTTCGCCGCGGGCGCTGGAGGCGTACGCCGCCGCACAGGAGCTCGGGTTATTCATCAGCTTCCACAGCGGCGTGCACCAGCACCGCATCGCCGATTACAACCTGCTCAAGTTCGACGAGGTCGCCTGGAATTTCCCCGACCTGCATTTCAGCCTCGAGCACGTTGGCGGGTGGGCGTTCTTCGCCGAGGCGGTGGCGGTGATCACCAACAACATCCCCTTCCCGCCGGTGCCCGGGCGAAAGTGCCGCGTGTACGGCGGGCTGACCAGCGTCTTCACGCCGCACTACAACCGCCTGTGGTACATGCCGCGCGACCGCATGCTCGAGCTGATCGCCCAGGTCGGCGCCGAGCAGCTCATCTTCGGCCTCGATTTTCCCTACAACCTGGAAGAGAACACAAAGATGGGTATCAATGCGATTGAGGCGCTTGGGCTCAGCGAAGCCCAGCGGGCGATGATTTTCGGAGGCAATTTGCGGGAGTTGATTGGGATCAGATAGTCGTCCAAATCGGGTGCGAAGCGCCCGGACAAACTCGAAACTCGAATGACGAATGACGAATGACGAATCAAATTCGAAATCCAAATGATCGAAGCTCGAAGCCACTGCTGGCAGAAGGCTCCCGTTTCGTCATTCGGATTTCAGTCATTCGAATTTGATTCGTCATTCGTCATTCGAGTTTCGTCATTTCGCTTCGCGGTTCGTCATTCGAGTTTCGAATTTCCGCGGACGCTCTGCACCACAACCCCTATCGCCAGACCACGGTATGAATAGAATGTGCCAGTGTGTAAAGGAGTGCGTGTTTCAGGAGTGACTATGAGGAGCTACCGCGTTTTGCCGAAATCGGTCCTGGGGATCGCATCCCTGCTGGTCGCTTGCGCGATTCTTTCGGGGGCGGACTCGAAGGATGACGCGAAGTGGCAGAGCCTCTTTGACGGCAAAACCCTGGGCCACTGGAAGGCGACCGACTTCGGCGGACAGGGCGAATCCAGGGTCGAGGACGGCAAGCTCCTTCTCACCCACGGCGAATCGCTGACCGGCGTCACCTGGCAGGGCGAGCCGCCGGCACGCATCAACTACGAAATCGAGCTCGACGCCCAGCGCGTGGATGGCAGCGACTTTTTCTGCGGCCTCACCTTCCCGGTGAACAAAACCTGCGCCTCCCTGATCGTCGGTGGGTGGGGCGGCGGGCTGTGCGGAATCTCCAACCTCGACGACAACGACGCCGCCAACAACGAAACCACCAAGATCCGCGAGTTCAAGAACGGCCAGTGGTATCACATCCGCCTGCGCGTCGAGCCCGAGAAAATCCAGGCCTGGATCGACGACCAGCAGATCGTCGACGTGAACATCAAGGACCGCAAGATCAATGTGCGGTTCGAGGTCGATGCCAGCCAGCCGCTCGGACTGGCTTCGTATCAGAGCACGGCGGCGCTCAAGAACATCCGCTTCCGCAAGCTGGACGACGCGGCCAAGAAATAGCCCAAGAAATAGCATGCGGTCGGAACCGATCGTCCACAACCCGCCCGCCGAGGCCGTCTGTTCTCCTGGCGATCGCTTCATCCCAGCCTCTACCGGTCCATTTATTCTCAAGCTTTTGGCGCTGATCGTGGTCGCGGGAGCGATTTACCTGATCGGAAACGGGCGGACGCAATTGTTCGACCGCGACGAGGGGCGTTACGCCCAGTGCTCGCGGCAGATGCTCCAGAGCGGCGACTGGGTCGTGCCACGCCTGTACGACAAGATCCGCGCCGCCAAGCCACCCGGAATTTATTGGTGCCAGGCAACTGCGATGGAGTTGCTTGGCGACAACGCCTTCGCGGCGCGGCTGCCCTCGGCCGTGGCGATGGTGCTGACGCTGATGCTGCTGGCGGTCTGCATCAGGCGCGAAGCGGGATCGCGGCACGCACTGTGGACCTGCTTCATTTTCGCCAGCAGCCTGCTGACGATTTTCTGCGCCAAAGTCAGCATGACGGATTCGATTCTGCTCCTTTGGACGACGGTGGCGATGGTGTCGATCTACCTGTTGTGGCATCGCCGCGGCGGCTGGGCCGCGGTCGTGACGCTTTCGATTGCAATTGCGTTTGCTGGGCTGGTGAAGGGGCCGTTTGTTCTTGGAGTGCTGGGGGGAACGTTGGGCGTGCTTGCGATCCTCAAAGTAGTGGATCGTTGGCGGGAGACCAGCTCCTTCCCCCTCTCCCTCCGGGAGAGCGTTGGGGTGAGGGCCGAGGGAGAGGTGCCTCCGATTTCCCCTCACCCCCACCCTCTCCCGGAGGGAGAGGGAGCAAATACGCGGCGCGCTTTCCTGTTAGCTGTCCAAATCCTGGTTGGGCTGCTCATCGTCATTGCCATTGTCACCCCCTGGCTTTTGCTCGTTCATCATCGCGAGCCCGACTTCATCCGGGCTTCCACTGCCGACGCGATGCAGCACATGGAGCACGGCAGCGAGGGGCACTGGGGCCCGCCGGGCTATCACCTGCTGCTGATCTGGTTCACGTTCCTGCCCTGGTCGATCCTGCTGCCGCTGGCGCTGGTGACGGCGTTCAGAAATCGCGGCGAGCCGCTGGTTCGATTCGCCCTGGCGGCGACGCTGGGCTCGTGGATCTTCGTCGAGGTGCTCGGGACCAAGCTCCCGCACTACATCCTGCCGGCGTTCCCGGCGTTGTCACTGCTGACCACCGACGCCGTCATCCGCTGCCTCCAGGGAGAGCTGAACGATTTGCAGACGCGCGGGTTCAAGATCGCCGCGATGGTGCTCGCGGTCGTGTTCGTGGGGCTGGCGACCGTCCCGTGGTGGTGGCTGGCCGTGCGGTTTCACGACGTTCCGAGCTTGCCGCTGGTTGCGCTGACCATGGCCGGGATCTGCGCCGCGGGGGCAATCGCGCTGTTTGCGTACATGAATCGTATCCGCGCCACGCTGGTGTCGATGGGGTTTGGCTCGCTGGTGCTGGCGACCGTGCTCTTCGGAATCTATCTCCCCAGCGCCCAGCCGTTACGCATTTCCACGCGGATCGCGCAAGTCCTTCGCGACCACAACGCCATCCATCCCGGCGACGCCCAGATGCTCGACTACAAGGAACCCAGCCTCGGCTTCTACCAGGGCGGAACCATCCGCGAGGCCGAGCTGAATATCCCGGCGGTGCAATACGCTCCGCCCGTGCCGCGCTATCTGGTCATGACCCGCGATCTGTGGAACCAGATCACGCCCGAGCAGTGCGCGACGCTGGAGATCGTGGGCCCGCCCGTCACAGGGCTGAACTATTCCGATTCGCTCAAGCCGGTGGAGGTGCTGGTGGTGAGAAATAAAGCAGCGCCGCCGGGGCGCTAACGTTGGACATCACACCGCCGTCTGGCTGACGTCCTTCGGATCGGCGGGCGAGGCCGCGGTTTCGGCGACGACGTCCACTTCCTCGACTTTCCCCGGCGTGTCGCGCCACAAGAGCAGGAAGAACACCAGGCAGATCGCCGCCCCGACGGCGGGAACCGCCCAGATGCGCGTCCAGTTGGCCACTCCGTTGACGGTGAAATGTCCTACCACGGCCCCAGCGATGATGTTCCCGAGCCACATGCCTACGCCATAGGTCAGAAAACTGAACAGCGCCTGGGCCGAACCCCGGATCGAAGCGGGCGCTTTGTTGTCAGTGTGAATGAAACCCGCGGCCAGGAAGAAATCGAAGCAGACGCCGTGCAGCGCGACGCCGATCAGCACCAGGGCAAACGGGTGACCCAGACTGAAAAGACCATATCGAGCAGCCCACGCCGCCATGCCGACCGCGAGCACGCCCTTCATCCCGAATCGCTTCAGCGCGAACGGCAGCATCAGCATGAAAAAGATCTCCGACCATTGCCCGAGCGACATGGTGGTTGCCACCGCCCCGACGTTGAGACTCTGGAGGAACGGTCCGGCGAACGTGTAATAGAAAGCCAGGGCGATGGTGATGACAAAGCTGATTCCAAAGAAGATGCCAAAGCCGGGGTCCAGCAGCAGCTTGAACGCGCGTAGAAACGGCAGAGCGTCGCCCTTTTTTCCGGATGGCGGTGTATGAGGCAGCATGAAGCTGAACAGGCCGAGCACGGCGGAGAGCACGGCGGCAAGAATCAGCGGTTTGTTCGTCGTGGTGGCCGCCTTCCCAAGCACGATATCGATTCCCACCATGCCCGCCGCGATCCATCCGATCGTCCCCAGCACGCGAAGAGTGGGAAAGTCGCGCGTCGCGTCCGGAATGTTCGCAAACGACAGCGAATTCGCGATGGCAAGCGTCGGGTTGTAAACCAGCGCGTACGCCAGCGCCGTCCAGTACAGAGGCCAGTAACTGTGAATCTGCGACATCGCGTACAGCAACCCGGCGCCGACCAGGTGAAAGATTGCCATGAGATATTCGCTGGACATCACCTTGTCCGCGAGCTGTCCGGCAAACATCGTCGCGATGATCGCCCCCAGGGCCATCGTGCTGCCGAGCATTCCGGTCTGCTCGGCGTTGAATCCCAAACCCCCGGCAGAAGTCGGCGCCAGACAGTAGTTTCCGAACACCACCGCCCACGATCCCCACACCGCAAACTGGAGGAACATCATGACCGAAAGCCGCAGCCGCACACCCATGTCCAGCGGCGGCTTGGCGGAAGGGCTTGCGTAATTCAACGCGGCGGTGTCTGCCATGGGACGGCTCCTGTTCCTTCGACGTGAAAACTCGCGTGCCGGCGCAAAACAACCACGCCGGCCATTTCGATCGACAAGTCTAAGAAACCAGACAGTTAACCGCAATTGCGGCTGGCAGAGCCGTCTGGTTGCCTCAGCTTCGTTCGAGTATGCTTTGCGTGAAACAGGGCAGATTTGGGCGAGGTGCGGGCCATGAGCAAGCAATGGTATTATGCGCGCGGCGGACAGCAGGCGGGGCCGGTGGGGTGGGAACAGCTTCAACACATGGCCACGGCGGGGACTGTCCTGCCGACCGACTTATTCTGGAGCGAAGGAATGTCGCAATGGACCGCGGGCGGGACACTGCCCGGACTGTTTGGCGGCGCGCAGCCACCGCCCGGCGCGATCGCGGCCATCTCCTACTACGCCGCCGGGCAACAGGTGGCCTATGCCGGGTTCTGGCTCAGGTTTGTCGCGGCGATTGTGGACGGCATCCTGCTCGCGGTGATCTGCTTCGTGGTCGGCCTCGTTGCTGGGTTCCTCTACTCGATGCTGGGGGGAACGAAAGAGGCTTTCCCGATTTTCCAGGTCTTTCTTCAGCTTCTGGGCCTCGGGATCGAGTGGCTCTACTTCGCACTCTTTGAGAGCGGCCCGAAACAGGCAACTCCAGGCAAGAGCATGCTGGGGCTGCGGGTCACCGACTTGAGCGGTCAGCGCATCTCCTTCGCGCGGGCCAGCGGACGTTTCTTCGGCAAGATCATTTCCAGCCTGATCCTCATGATCGGCTACGTCATGGCCGGCTTCACCGAGCGGAAGCAGGCGCTTCACGACATCATGGCCGGTACGCTTGTCGTCAAGGCCGACGGTTTCCGTGTGGTGTAGCGTCCGGGTTGAACTTTACCGGCGGGTGTCGGCGTCGAGGTGGGGCTCGATCTCGACGGCGGGCATGGCGTCCTCGGCGGAGCGGATGAAGCGGCTGAACCAGCCGTCCTGGCCGCGCAGCTCCGCGGGCGAACCCTGCTCGGTGACGCGGCCGTCCTCGATGACGTAGACCCTGTCGGCCTGGTTGATCAGGCTGGGGCGGTGGCTGGTGAGGACGGTGGTGCGGCCGGCCATGAGGCGATCGAGGGCGGCGATGATCGCCGCCTCGGAATCGGGCTCGACGCTGCTGGTCGGCTCGTCCAGGAGCAGGATGTTGGGATTGGCCAGGAAGGCGCGGGCGATACTGATGCGTTGTTTTTGTCCGCCGCTCAGACGGATGCCGCGCTCGCCGACTTTCGTGTCGTAGCCATTGGGCAGACGGGTGATGAAGCCGTGTGCGTTGGCGGCCCGGGCGGCGGCGATCACCTGCTCCATCGTCGCCTCGGCGTGACCGTAGCGGATGTTGTCCAGAATACTGTCGTTAAACAGGAACGTCTCCTGCTGGACGAGGGCGAAGTGGCTTCGCAGATCGCCACGCCGGATCGAGCGCAGGTCGCGGCCGTCCAGCAGCACCTGCCCCGACATCGGATCGTAAAACCGCAACAGCAAACTAAGCACCGTGCTTTTTCCTGCGCCGCTGGGCCCGCACAGCGCGACCGTTTGCCCGGGCTGAATCCGGATGCTGACGTCTTCCAGGACGACGGGAGATTCGCGGCCGCCCCCTTCGCCGGGATAGCGGAAGCAGACGTCCATCAGCTCCATCGTGCCGCAAACCTGGGCGATGGGTTTGGCGTCCGGGGCATCAGGAAGCTCATCGGGGGCGTCGAGTATTTCAAAGACGCGTCTGCCCGCGGCCCTGGCCCGCTGCACCATGTCATCGACCCGTGCCAGGGTCTGCACCGGGCCATAGAGGCGCCACCAATAGGCGCGGAACGCGATAAGTTTACCGAGCGTGAAATCTTTGCCTGCGAGGATGAAATACCCGCCGACCCCGATCATGAGGATGTTGCTGAAAAAGCCGAAGACCCGGATCGGCATGAAGAAGGCGCTGCGAGCATTGGTGGCGTGGATCTGCTGGTCGTAGTAATCGTGCGTGGCGGATTGGAAGCGTTGTGCTTCTTCTTTTTCGCGGCCGAAGATTTTGATCACGACGACGCCGGAGAGGTTTTCCTGGAGGCGCGTGCTGACGTCGCCCAGCCGCTCGCGGGCGGCCAAATAGATCGGCTTGATCCTCGCGTTGAAATATCGCAGCAGGAAGTAGACGACGATCATCGGCGAGAGCGAAATGGTCGCGACTTTCCAGTTCATCAGCATGACCAGGGTCACGGTGGCGAGCCAGGTCGTGCCTTCGCCGATGACGACGTCGATGCCGTTGACGATGAAGGACTGAAGCTCGTCGACGTCACCCATGGCCCGGCTCATCAGGTCGCCGGTCCGCTGGCGCTGGAGATAGCCCAGGCTCTGCGACTGGAGCTTGTGATACACGCGATTGCGGAAGTAGAGGATGAACCGCTGGGCGACGCGGTTCATGAGATTGTTGCTGATCGTCCCCATCGTCTCGCCGACGACGTTGATGACGAACATCCAGAGGCAGACCGACAACAGCAGCACGAACTTGCCGTGGAGCAGCCCGTGAAGCGAAAACAGGGTGCTCAGGACCGGCGTGGGCGCGCGGGCGATGATCAAGTCATCGACGACGTACTTCCAAGCCAGCGCCGGGAACAGGTCGAATGGAGTCGACAGCAGGAGCAGAAGCAAGCCGATCGCAAGCATGGGCCAGTAGGGACGCAATAGCTTGAGCAGCCGCAGAAAGACACGGCTCTCTTGCGCATGGGCTGGTTTTTCCAGGGGTAAGGCGACCGCTTCCGCCATCGATCACATTTTAGCTTCAGTGGTGCTTTTTGTCGCGCGGCGGCTTGGAGTGCCGCGGGGTCTTGTGCGGGCGAACGACCGGCGTAACCACGGACTTGGCGGGCGCCGTCGCATGTTGCGCGGACACAGTAACGGCCGGCGCAAGGGACGGGGACACAGTCGTGGCCGGTGAAGGCGTCACCGTCGGCGCCGGAGTGGGCGGGAGGGCGGGGCTGGCAGGCGCGGTTGAGGCGGTGGCGCTTGCGGTGGCGGTTGTGGAGGCCACCTGGTTGCCCAGGCTCGTGTTCAGCGTGAACAGCAGGGCCTGGAGGTCGGCACTGTTGACCTGCCCGTCGTAGTTGAAATCCCCCTGGTCCCAGCCGCCGGGGCGGTTGAGGTTGAACAGCAGAACCTGGAGATCGAGGCTGTTAACCTGGCCGTCCAGGCTGTCGTCGCCATACAGGTCGTACTTCAGCTCGATGGTATTCGGGCTAGTATTGAAGCCCTGGCCGTCGGCCGAGTCGGCATATGCGATGGCGGTGGTGTGGTTGGGATTGGCCTGGGCGGCCAGCGAGGTGATGACGCCGGTCGAAGCGGTTGGGGTTCCGGACCACGTCCCGTTCTTATATCCGTTCAGCAAGTAGCTCTGGATTGCCGCGATCGGATCGGAGGTGCCGTAGGTGATCAGGATGGTGCTGCGGCCGATGTCGAGGGTGGTGTTGGCCAGGGGATTGGTTCCGGTCAGTCCGTTGAGCGTGAAGGTGCCGTTGACGTGGAGGTTGGCCGGGAGCGGATTTCCATTGGTGTACTGGAGATTGATGATGTCGCTGCCGCCGTTGCCGTTGATGGTGAGGCCCGACGGGTCGTTGACGGCAAGCTGTCCGAAGGCGGCCGAGCCGTTGAGGAACCAGTCGATGTGCTGCTGGTCGGGGGTCGCGATCAGCGTGATCGTGTCGGCTGACGCCGTGCCGGTGACGGTCAGCTCGGGGGTGATGCTGGCGGTGGTGGTGAGGGCGGGGTTGAAGGAGTAATTCCCCGCATCGGTGCCGCCCACGGCCAGGCCGTTGACGGTGACGGTCTTGCCGCTGCCGACGTTGGGGTCGGAGAAGACGGCATTGGTGAAGGTGACGCTGAGCTGATCGCCGCTGAGGCGGTTGTCGGAGAGGTTCACCGTTGCCGCGGTCATCCCATCGTAGGGCTTGTCCAGAGCGGCGGCGGTGATCATCAGAACCCGCTGGGTGATATTAGCGGCGGTGCTGGCGGTCGTGTTGAAGATGTAGTTGCCGGCGTCGGCGCCGGAGAGGGAGATCCCAGTTACCGACACGGTTTTGCCGGCGCCGACGTTCTTGTCGGAGAACACGGCGGAAGAATCTGTTTCGCTGAGCGAATCGCCGGCTATGCGGTTGTCGGAGAACATGACGGTGGCGGCGGTCGTGCCGTCATAGACCTTGTCTACACCGGCGGCGCTGACGACCAACGCCCGCGGGGTGATGCTGGCGGTGGTCGTCGTTGAGGTGTTGGGCGTGTAGTTTCCGGAATCCGCGCCGGTGAGAGAAATGCCGGAGACGGTGACGGTCATCGCGGTGCCGACATTCTTGCCGGGGAACAGGGCGGTGTCGTTGATGGTGAACTGGTCGCCGGTCAGGCGGTTGTCGGAGAGGGCGACCGTTGCGTTGGCGGTGCCGTCGTAGATTTTGTCCTGGCCGGTCGCGGTGATGCTCAGGGCGCGGGGGGTGATGTTGGCGGTCGTCGTTGCGCTCGACGGAGCGGAGTAATTGCCGGAATCGGCCCCGGAGAGGGAGATCCCGCTCACGGTGACGGTCTTTGCGGCGCCGACGTTCTTGTCCGAGAAGGTCGCGGAGGTAAAGGCGGCCGAGACGGAGTCGCTACCGAGAGGATGGTCTGAGAGGGTGACGGACGCGGCGTTGGTGGCGTCGTAGACCTTGTTCGACGCCGTGGCGGTGACACTCAGAGTCAAGGGCGTGATGTTGGCAGCGGTTGTGGCGGTGGTGTTGATGAAATAGTTGCCGGCGTCGGCGCCGGTGATGGTGATGCCGCTGACGCTGACCGTCTTGCCGTTGCCGACGTTCTTATCGGGGAAGGTTGCGGCGGTGTAGCTGTCGGTGAAGCTGTCTCCCGTTACGCGGTTATCGGTAAGGGTAACGGTGGCGGCGTTGGTGGCGTCGTAAACCTTATTGATGCCGGTGGCGCTGATGGTCATGGGGCGACCCGTGATGCTCGCGGTGGTGGTGGCGGTGGTTCCGGTCAGCGAATAGTTGCCAGCGTCGGCGCCGGTGAGGCTGATGCCGGAGACACTGACGGGTTTGCCGGCGCCCACATTTTTGTCGGCAAAAGTTGCGGCGGCGTCGTTGTCGGTGACGCTGTCGCCGGCCACGTGATTGTCGGAAAGCATGACGGTGGCGACAGTGGTTCCGTCGTAGACCTTATTGACGCCGGTGGCAGTGACAGTGAGCGAGCGCGGGGTGATGTTGGCGGTCGTCGTGGCGGTGGTGTTGAAGGTGTAGTTCCCCGAATCTGTGCCGCTGACGGTGATTCCAGAGACGCCGACAGTCTTGCCGTTGGCGACGTTCTTGTCGGAGAAAGTGGCGGTGGTGTAGTTGTCCGAAAGCTGATCGCCGGTGACGCGGTTGTCGGCGAGGGTGACGCTGGCGGCGGTGGTGGCGTCGTAGACCTTGTTCACGCCGGTGGCGCTGACCGTCAGGGCCAGGGGCGTGATGTTGGCGGTGGCGGAGGCGGTGGTATTGGTGGCGGTGTAGTTGCCGGCGTCAGTGCCGCTAACGGTGATTCCGGAGATGCTGACGGTCTTGCCATTGGCGACGTTCTTGTCGGCGTAGCTGGCGGCGGTGAAGTTGTCGGTGAGGCTGTCGCCGGTGACGCGATTGTCGGAAAGGGTGACGCTGGCAGTCGTCGTGCCGTCGTACACTTTGTTCACGCCGGTGGCGGTGATGGTCAGGTTCCGGGGAGTGATGTTGGCGACGGTCAAGGCGGTGGTGTTGGCCGTGTAGTTGCCGGCGTCGGCGCCGGTGAGGCTGATTCCGGAGACGCTGACGGTCTTGCCCGTGCCGACGTTCTTGTCGGAGAAGGTGGCGGCCGTGTCGTTGTCGGTGACGGTGTCGCCGGCCAGGTGATTGTCGGAAAGCGTAACGGTGGCGGTCGTGGCGCCGTCGTAGACCTTGTTCACACCGGTCGCGGTCACCAGCAGAGTGCGGGGCGTGATGTTGGCGATGGTCGTGGCCGTGGTGTTGAAGGTGTAGTTAGCGGAATCCGTGCCGGTGACGGTGATTCCGGAGATGCTGACGGTCTTGCCGTTGGCGACGTTCTTGTTCGAGAAAGCTGCCGCGGTGAAGTTGTCGGAGAGCTGGTCCCCGGTGATCCGGTTATCGGAGAGCGTGACGTTGGCGGCGGTCGTGGCGTCGTAGATTTTATTGATGCCCGTGGCGGAGACGGTCAGGGCCAGGGGGGTGATGTTGGCGGTGGTCGAGGCGGTGGTGTTGGTGGCGGTGTAGTTGCCGGCGTCGGTCCCGGTGATGGTAATGCCGCTGACGCTGACCGTCTTGCCATTGGCGACGTTCTTGTCGGCAAAGCTGGCGGCGGCGAAGTTGTCAGTCAGGTTGTCACCGGTGATGCGGTTGTCGGCGAGGGTGACCGTGGCAGTCGTGGCGCCGTCGTAAATCTTGTTGATGCCGGTGGCGGTGACGGTCAGGCTCCGCGGGGTGATGTTGGCGGTGGTCGTGGCCGTCGTGTTCGGGGCGTAGTTTGCGGCGTCGGTTCCGGTGAGGGTGATGCCGGAAACGGTGACCGTCTTGCCGGCGCCGACGTTCTTGTCGGAGAAGCTGGCGGCGGTGTTGTTGTCGGTGACGTTGTCGCCGGCCAGGTGATTGTCGGAAAGCGTGACCGCGGCGGTCGTGGTGGCGTCGTAGACTTTATTGATGCCGGTGGCGGTAACGGTCAGGGTCAGCGGCGTGATGTTGGCGGTGGCGCTGGCCGTCGAGCCGAAGGTGTAGTTAGCGGCATCGGCGCCGAGGATCGTGACGCCCCCGACATTGATGGCCTTATTGGTGCCCACGTTTTTGTTGGAGAAGGTGGCGACAATGTAGCTGTCGGTGAACTGGTCGCCGGTGATGCGGTTGTCGGTAAGGGTGACGGTCGCGTTGGTAGTGGCGTCGTAGACCTTGTTGACGCCCGTGGCGGTGATGGTCAGAGCGCGCGGGGTGATATTGGCTGTTGTCGAGGCGGTGGTGTTGGCCAGGCTGTAGTCCTGGGCATTGGCGCCGCTGATGCTGATGCCGGTGACGCTGACAGTTTTGCCGTTGGCGACGTTCTTGTCGGAGAAGTTGGCGGTGTAGGACTCGGTGAGCTGGTCGCCGGTGAGCCGGTTGTCGGATGGCGTGATGGTGGCGGTGGTCGTGCCGTCGTAAACCTTGTTGATGCCGGTCGCGGTGACGGTGAGGGAGATCGGTGTGATGTTGGCGGTGGTGGTCGGGGGCGTAACCGTGTAGTTGCCGGCCTGGGCGCCGGCGAGGGCCAGGCCGCTGACGGTAACGGTGATTCCCGTGGCGGCGTCCTTGGATGCGAACGCGCCGGTCGCGCCCGTGGTGTTCAACGTGACGGTGTCGCCGCTGACGACGCCGACCAGCGCGGCGCTGCCGAGGTTGAGGGTTGCGGTGGTTGTTGCGTCATAGGGTTTATTGTTGGCGGTGACGCCGGTAACGGTGAGGGCCTTGGCCGCAATGTTGGCGGTGGGGGCCGGCTGCGTGAGCGTGTAGTTTGATGCGGACGCGCCGGAGATGGTCATTCCAGTGACGTTGACGGTGATTCCGTTGGCGACGTTCTTGGATGAGAAGGCTCCTGTGGCGCCGGTGGTGCTGAGGGTGACGGTGTCGCCGGTGACGACTCCGACCAGCGCGGCGCCGGTGAGGACCAGGGCGGCGGTGGTATTCCCGTCGTAGGTTTTGTTGTTGGCGGTGACGCCGCTGACGGTCAACGCTTTGGCGGTGATGTTGGCGGTCGTAGTCGGCTGGGTCAGGGTGTAGTTGGTTGCCTGCGCGCCGGAGAGCGCGAGCCCGGCGACGGTGACCGTGACGTTATTGGCGACAACTTTGGAGGCGAAGGTCCCGGTCGCACTCGCGGTGTTCAGGGTCACCGTGTCGCCGGTGACGACGCCGACCAGGGCGGCGCTTCCGAAATTGAGCGTGGCGGCGGTGGTGCCGTCGTAGGGCTTGTTGCTTGCCGTGACGCCGCTCACGGTGAGGTTTTTGGCTGTGATGTTGGCGGTCGTCGAAGCGGTGGTCGAAGCGGGGGTGTAGTTGCCCGCGCCGGCGCCGGAAAGGGCGATGCCGCTCACCGTAACCGTTTTGCCGTTGCCCACGTTTTGGTCGGAGAACGCGGCACTGGTGAAGGAGGCGGTGACGACGTCGCCGTTGATGGGGCTGTCCGCAAGAGTTGCCGAGGCGGTGGTGGTTCCGTCGTAGACCTTGTTGACGCCGGTGGCGGTGACGGTCAGGGCCTTCGGGGTGATGGTGAGGGTTTTGCTGGTGTCGGTCACACCGTTGAAGCTGCCATTGGCGGCATAGCTGTAGGTGATCGTGTAGGGGGAGCCGGAGACGGGGAGCGCGTGGGTGTCGAAGCTGGTGGAGAAGGCGCCGGTGGTGGCGTTGATGGCCGCGTTGACGAACGCGCCGTTGATCGTGATTTTGACGTTGCCGGTGGGAATCGAAGTTCCGGCGCTGATGGTGCCGGAAAGCGTCGTGGTTGCAGCCCCATACGTAATCGTGGGGGAGGACAGATTGGAGAAGGCCGGCGTCAACAGCCCGGTGACGGCGCTAGCGACGTTGGAGCTGGGGGACTTGCCGGCGGCGTTGGTGGCCTCGACGCGATACCAGTAGCTGGTGTTGGCGTTGAGGTTCATGTCGCTGTAGGTCGTGACGGTGCCAGCGACGTTGGTCAGCATCGAGAAGCTGGTGCCGTTGAGGGAGCGGTCGATCTCGAAACCGGTCTGATTGGTGGCATTGTTGGTCCAGCTCAGATTGATCTGGGAACTGGAGAAGGCGGTGGCGGTCAGGCCGCTGGGGGCGGCGGGCGTGCCGGCGGCGGAGGCGAATTCGAGCCAGTGGAAATTGCCGATCGACCCGCCGCTTCCGTTGGTGTCGAACATCAGTCGCAGCGTCTGGGTTCCGGAGTTAAGCGTGACGGTCGAGCTGGTGATCGTTTGCCAGGTCTGATTGCCGCCGGTGCCTGGGACGGTCATCGTGCCGGTCAGGTTGGCGGCGCCGTTCATGACATGGAACGTTCCGCCCGTCGTCTGGCTGGTAGCGACGCGGAAGGAGAGGTTGTAGGAGCCGGTGGTGGCGACGTTGATGGTGTAGTCCATCCACTGGCCGGCGGCGGTGCCGGTGACGTCGAAGGAGCCGGGGCCGGTATCGGTTGTGTTTTCGATGCTGATGTCTTCGCCGGGGCGATACTGGCCGGCGGCGTTGGAGGTGGCGCTGGTGGAATAGCCGATTCCATTGCCCCCGTGATTGAAATCTGCGGCCTGGAATGGAGCGCCGGCGCCGAACGGTGCGCCGCGGTATGGAGCGTCTTCGGTGCCGTTGGGGGTGGTGCTCCAGGGGGAGAACGTGGCGCTGCCGCCCGATGCGGTCTGCCACTGCTGTGCGGTGACGGCCATGCCGTTGCCCCAGATGGCGTCGCCGCTCCCGGAGCCGTCTCCGCTGGGACCGGTCGAGCTGCCCCACCAGTTGTTAGTTGCGGTGAACGCGCCGCTATAGGCGTTGGCGTTGACGATAACGGAGATTTTGGAGCCGCCCCAGACGCTGGAGTTGCCGTAGAAGTTGTTGCCGCTCAGGACAAAGCCGGAGTCGGGAGCGGGAGTGCCCTTGGAATCGACGGCGACTCCCGGTCCGGTGTTGTCGTAGATGGTGTTGTTGCTGATGGTGACGTTGGTGTCGCCGCCCTCGAAGCGCACGCTGCCGCTCCATTGATCCTGGCTTTCGGTGACGTAGTTGCCGCTGAAGGTGATGTTGTTGGTGTTGAAGAAGAGGACGGCCTTGCCGTTGTTGTCGATGATGTTGTTGGTGACGTTGATGTTGGAGGCGAGGCCGGTGGTGCTGGGCTCGACGGCGACGGCGGCCTCGAAGCCGGTGGTTCCCTGGCTGCCAGTGTTCCCGTAGAAATAGTTGGAGTCGATGGTGACGTTGGTGAGGGAAGTGCCGAAGACGGACTGATCGGTGTAGATGGCGCGGCCGCCGTTGTCGCCGGGCTGATTGTTGTTGGTGATGGAGTTGAACTGGATCACTGCCGCGTCGGTACTGGAGTTGTTGGACAGGTATATTCCGGTGACCTGGTTAGTGATGATGTTGTTGATAATGTGGGTACCGGCGATGT
>DATHPP010000089.1:0-35679 GCA_035483795.1 Tepidisphaeraceae bacterium
ATGAACGATTTCCTGGTCGAGCAGATCGCGGCGATCGCCCGGCCCATCGGGGCGCACTCGGCGTTCGATCACCAGTTGCTGGTCGACACGGCGGAGATGCTGGGGCGAAACCCCTGGGTGCGGAAAGTGCGAAGCGTGCGCCGCGCTTACACGCGCAGGCCGGCCGATACCCTGGAAGTCGATTGCGAATACCGCGCGCCGGTGGCGCTGGTGAAATACGGCGCGTTTTACTGGCTCGTCGATGAGAAAGGCGTGCGGCTCTCGGACCGCTTCACCGAACAGGATGTGCCGAGCATCCAGTTCGGGCCCGATGGGAAGACCCGCATTCGCGTGATCGAGGGAGTCGAGCATGCGGTGCCGCACATTCCCGGGGATCAATGGCCGGGCGACGATCTTCTGGCGGGGCTGAAGATGGTGAATTACCTCTTCGACAAGCCCTTCACCGGGCAGATTCTCCGGGTGAACGTGGCCAACTTTCGCGGGCGCATCGATCCGAAAGACCCGCGAATCGTATTGGAGACCAAGTTCCACACCAAGGTCTGGTGGGGCCGGCCGCCCAGCGACGACGACGTGGACTCCTTTATCGAGGTGAACACGGCGCGTAAGCTGAACTATCTGCGGCTGATTTATGACGAATTTGGGCGGGTGGACGGGAAGCACCAGTGTCTGGACATCCGGTTCGACAAGGTGACGTATCCGAGCGAGGAGGAGACGGCCCCCCCGCCGCCCACCGGGAAGAAAAGCCGCCAGAGCCAGCAGTCCCAGTAAAGGGGATGGCACCGGGGCTGGCGCCTGGGCCGCTTTTGATGTGGTCGATTCTGCAATTGGGGGCGATCGCGCTTTCGGCGTGGCGCGTGCCGCTGGCGGCCCAGTTTCCGCAGCCACCCGAGTTTGGGGCCGTTCGAGTTCTGATTGTCGTGCAGTTCATGAGCGCGGCGCTGTTGTCGCCGGTCCTTCTGGCGGATTGGCAGATGGGGCTGGCGGCGCTTTGTTCGGGCGGGACGTTGCTGCTGGTTGCAGCGGTTCTGGCTGCGTGGTCGCTGGGGGATGCACTTCCCTTGGCCGGGTATCTGGCAGCGTGGCTGATTTGTCTTTCTGCGTGGATGAAGGCCCTGGGTGGGGCGAAGTGGAGGATGGTGGCCGCCGGGATCGCGGCGGCGTTTTCCGCGGGCGGGCCGCTCCTGTGGTATCTGGGGCAGGACTTGGGGTCCGTTACAGCAAGCATGCCCGCCGCTTACGGGCCGCTGTGGCCGGCTCTCGTAGACCCGCGCTTTCCATGGCGCGGCGGGTGGCTGCTTCCGGGCCTTTTTTTGCTGGCGATTCTCTGCGCCCTCACCCGAGCGCAAGTCTTGCGGCAAACTCGACATTAGCGAATATCTGACGCCTCACAGCGAAGTCGATGCCGCAAAGAGCGCGCTTGCGCCAGCTTATTCACCGCTCCTCCACCGCAAACGCCGCGGTTCTGGGCATTTGTACCCAGCAACCCGCGTTTTTCCGCTAAAAACTGGGCTATCGGCAGACTCAGCAAAAGAAATTCAGTTAATCAAGATTTTGATGATTGCAAAAGTGGAGGGATGTGGTAGAAATCCCCACGTCATGGGTGCCGCAGGGAGCAAAAGCCCATGAACGCCGTAGGGAGCAGAAGCCCTTGGGACATCCGCTGCTGATCGGCGAACATGAGTTGAGCATCGACGAGAAGAGCAGGCTCCCGATTCCGGCGGCGGTCCGTAAGAACTTGGACCCGGAACGGGATGGAAATGCCTTCTATCTGGTGCTCGGGTTGAACCGGAAGCCGTGGCTGTACCCGGAAAAGTATTACGAGCAGATCGTTTCGCAGGCACAAAGCGATCTGATGCCGGGCCAGGAGCAACTCGATTACGATCACATGAATTACGCCTTGGCCGACAAGATCGCCTGGGACGCACAGGGAAGACTCCAGATCCCGGTGAAAACGCTTCGAAGAAGCGGGCTGGATCGAGAAGTGACGGTGATCGGCGCGAGGGATCATCTGGAAATTTGGAACAAGCAGGATTGGGAAGCACGCCGCGAGGAGCTTTTGGCTCGAAGCGCGGAAGTGGTGATCCGCGCAAAGCAGGCAAGGCAGTCACCACCGCCTCCCGCCAGTGGACAGGGATGAAGCAGTTCGTGCGGGTGGGCGAGTAGCAGGGATCGCAAAGCGACACAAGTTGCCGCATGAGCGGCGACGAGGTAGGGACCAGTTCCAGGGAAGGATGGTTTCCAAAAAACTCAGGTATGTTGAATCGCACGGCCGACCCGTGATTGCCGCGAGCAGGGACGCTCCGCGCTTTCACCCCACGGTTTCGCCCCGGCAAGGACGCCAGGTGGAAAAGTGGGCCGCGGTTGTGATCGCCCGCACGAGGTGGGCGGCAGTCGTGTGCGGCCGGGCGCGAGCCCGGTTCGGTCGGAGCGCTGCCATGTGAGGGCGTTCGGGTTGTGAGCCCTTTCACGGCAACCTCCGTGCCGCGAGCCGACCGCTGATCGCTTTCCGGAACCAGGCGTTTGGAAACGCCTCCGGGAACGAACAGCGGCCGGTCGAGCGGTGTTTTTGAAGGCAGAGGCGAGCCACCTGCTAGTTGTCTGGCGGCGCCCCTCTGTTATCCGTCGGTGTGTCGCTAAGCCGCGGACTGGACCCCGAGGCGAACGACATGCACGACATTCACGCGATACCGTGGAGCTGTCTCACGGAGGATTGACCCTCGAACCTGGGATTTTTCGAGGGGGCCGGAGGCCCGGCTCTGCCGTATCGTTTCCGCCGCAAGCAGTACCTGTCGTCTATCGGCCGCTCGTCCGGGTTGCGATCGCGCAAAAGCGCGAATCGCTTGAGGGGCTCGGGCTATCCAAGCGGAGAAGCGTCAGAGTCCCCCCCGCCTGTCGGCAAACACCTGTCGGCAAACATCCGCCGAACCCACACATTATCCACAAGATAACGAACAATGCAAGTAGATTGTTGTGATGAAAGTACCGCACCACGGTACAAGCACAAACGCACTCCCGCACGCCGGACATGATCCGGTGCTCCTGAATGAGACGATCGAGCTGCTCCAGATCCGCGCCGGTTTGACGGTGGTGGATTGCACGACAGGCCGGGGCGGACATGCCCAGGCGATCGCCCGCCGGCTCGGTCCCGAAGGCCAGCTTCTGGCCCTCGACGCCGATCCGCGAAACCTGGAGTTCGCCCGCTCGCGCCTCGCGGACATCCCCTGCCGCACTCGGTTCTTTCAAGCCAACTTCGCGGAATTATCGGACGTGCTGGAATTGGCCGGCGTGCAAAACGCTGACGCGATCCTGGCCGACCTGGGCTTGAGCACCAATCAACTCTTCGACGAGCGTTACGGACTTTCGTTTGCCACGCCGATGCCGCTGGACATGCGGATCGACCCGCGGACGACGACGACCGCCGCCGATCTGGTCAACAAGCTGCGCGAAGACGACCTGGCCAACGTCCTATACAAAAACGCCGACGAGCGTTATTCGCGGCGAATCTCCAGAAAGATTGTACAGGCCCGTCATTTATCGCCGATCATGACTACGGATCGACTTGCCGAGCTGGTGCGCTCGGCGATCCCGTCGCGGGGCGGAGCCCCGTCGAAGATTGATCCCGCCACCAGGACGTTCATGGCGCTTCGGATGGAAGTGAACCATGAAGTCGAAAACCTCAGGCGTCTGCTCGGGCAGGCGCCGCGGCTCTTGAAGTCGGGGGGCCGGCTCGCGGTGATCAGTTTTCAATCGACGGAAGATCGTCAGGTCAAGCAGGCGTTTGTCGCCGCGGAGCGGGCCGGGATGCTCGAGGTCATCACCAAAAAGCCCCTCACCCCCTCCGAGTATGAGCTTGCCCAGAACCCGCGATCGCGGTCCGCGAAATTGCGAGTTGCAGAACGGCGTATTGCTGATTGCTGATTGCTGATTGCTGATTAGCGGAGACGCCTCTTCAAATCAGCAATCCGCAATCAGCAGTCAGCAATGGCCTCCGGAGTCGGCAAATGACACGCGAAACCAAGATCGGGCTGCTGGTGGGGCTGGCATTCATCATCGTGATCGGCATCCTGCTTTCGGATCACATCAACAGCAGCACCGACCCGGTCCGCGCCGACACGACCAGCGCGTTTGACAACGTCGAGAGAAGCGTGAGCGCGCCGGACTCGCGGCAACCCGCCGGCAAGGACTACGTCGTCGCGCCGCAGCGCGTGGTCCCGCAGAACCCGATCCCGACACAAACCGATGCGCAGGCACGGCAGACTACCGGCGCGGGAGGTCAGACGCTGATCGAAATCTCCCCGGGCAAGGACGCATCGAGCGTTCAGCTTCCGGCACGGAACGCCGTCAATCCCCAGCCCGAGCCGCCGGTCGCGCAGTCGCCGGTCAACACCGGATCGGACAACTCTCAGGTAGCGTCCAACAACGAGCAGTCGAATGTCGCGCCGCCCGCTGGTGTTCCCGGCGATCTGGTCCGCGCCGCCCGCGATCAGCATGAAGACCTGGAGGTGCCCGGCGGTGCGCCGGTCGGCATTTCGCCCGGCCCGACGATCCAGCCCCAGCCCGCCCCGCCGGTGGCCAGCAACATCCGCCAGATCAAGGCCGAGGAGGGCGACACCGTCTCCAAGCTCGCCGCCAAATATATGGGCGGAAATACAAAGGCCAACCGCCAGGCCATCATCAACGCTAATCCTTCGGTCGGCGCGGATGGGTCGAAAGTGTTTGCCGGTCGAACCTATGAGATTCCCACGGCGGACGCCTCGGCAGCTCCAAAGGCCGCGGCGCCCGCCCCACAGCAGCCGGTTGCCGACGAGCCCAGGCCGGTGGTCGTGCAAAATCCCGCGCCGGTGGCGACTCCGCCCGGCGTGACCTGGTATACCGTCAAGGAGAACGACAACCTCTGGAAGATCGCCGCCGAGCAGCTCGGCAGCGGCACCCGCTGGACCGAAATCAAAGAACTCAACGCCCTCAAATCCGACGACGTCCGCGTGAACATGCGGCTCAAGCTGCCGGCAAAGACTGTGGCCACCAGCAACTAAACGCATTGCTGATTGCTGAATGCTGATTGCTGATTGACGGATTCCGAGGTGATCGCGTGAATGCGGAGGATTTGAAGGAACGACTTCTACGCTTTGCGATTCGCATCTTTAAGCTTTGTTCCACAATGCTTAAGCTTCTCATTTGTCTATTCGCCATCGCCACGACCGGCTTGCTGCTTTTGCAGCTACGTCAGCAGCACCTGGAGCTGAGCCATCAGACCGCCGAACTGCACGACCAGATCCGCTCCCGCCAGGCCAAGCTGTGGGACCAGCAGATCCAGATCGCCATCTACACCGCGCCCAATGCCATTCAGAAGACGGTCGACGCCCACAGCCTCAAGCTCACTCCGCAGCATCCGCTCCCCGGGGGCACCCAGGGCTGGATCGACGTGAAGCCCACCGACGATTCCCACTGAAACATCCACGTGAAAACCGCGAAAATCTCGCCGGTCCGCTTGCCCTTCACGACGACCAAAAAAAGAAGCCCGCGACGCTTGGTTCACATCGCGAGCTCCCAAGTTTTCTTCAATCAGGTTTTGAACGTCACACTTCGATCGGTTGCACTTCCGCTACTTCAGACGGCGCCAATTGCCCCAGTCCCGTCTCGTGAACCACCCACCAATCTCCACGCTCCACGAAACCGGATTGGCGGAGCCACCGGCGGAGGCTTCGCTCGTCCACCCGTTGCCGCGACTCGGGCGCCAGGTGCGAGCGGAGACGATCCATGTCGACCTTGACGCGATACCAGCGCCGCATCGGCTTCAACTCGCTCGCCAACCTGGGCGAAACCTCCCGCGCGATCTGCTGGCGTCGTAACAGCCACGGCCACATCCCTGTCAGGTTCGTCGTCGACATCCTAAATTGACCTCCGGGCTTCTAACCATCTGGTTTTTCGGCATCCGGGCGCGATAATGTTGAGTCCGAAAACCAATGCCACCATTGCTGATTGCTGATTTCGGATTGCTGATTGGAAAGAAAATGCTGAATGCTGAATGAAAGCGTCCATGGCTTTCAATCAGCATTCAGCAATTAGCAATCAGCAATCGATGCTATTCCGACACCGATGCCACAGCGTTGTCGAACTTGTAGTCCGGCAGCTTCTCGTCGAAGTTCTGGTCGACGGCGACCGTCTGATGCCCGGTCTCGCTGATCTGGACCTTGAGCGGCGTGGTCTTGAAAAACGCCGGGGTGTCCTCGGCCAGCTTCGCAAGCTCCTCGTTCTGCGGATAGCTGACGCGGAAGGTGTACTGGCCGACCTTGGCGGTGCTGTCGGGGCCGCCGTTGAAGGTCAGATAAACTTTGTCGGCCGAGGTGACGCCGGAGACCAGGAAGAACTTGGCCTGCGGATTCTGGGCGCTGGCCTTCAGAACCGCTTTGGCAAGCTGCCAGTTTCCGACGACGAACGACTCGGGCTTCTTGATGCTGCGCGCGAAGTAGTTCTCGACATGCAGCTCCGTCTGTCCGCGGACGATTTCGTCCACCGAGTCCTGCATCGTGTTGGAAACCTTCTGCGAGAAGGCCAGGTCGAAGCCGGACTGGAACGGCTCGGTGGCCTGATCCGCGGTCTGGCCGATCGCGATATCCGTCGGGGCCACTTCGATCGAGCCGATTTTCCAGGCCTTGTGGGTTTCCGTGTCCATCGCGACCACGTCGCCCAACGCGAAGGCCGGCGTGTTCACGGCGCCTTCCTTGGACTGATACGCCGAGAGAGCGCCGTTCTTGGCGCCGACCTCGACATTCCAGCTCGTGCAGCCGGCGCACAGCGCCACAATGCCCGAGGTCACCATTGCCAATCGAATAAAGCTCATCGCGCAACCTCCGCTAGAGTGTGGTCCAATCCCGCTCCACTCCCGCGCTTCGAGGCCCTGGGAAAGCCCCAATGCCTCTACCGCGCACGGACTCTGGTGAAGTCCTGTCACGTGCATCGGCAAGGAAGGATGGGGACTGAACCGCCGGGCGCGGTTGCGTGGTTATCGGACGAGGGCGGAAGACAAGGAGACAAGGAGACCGGGAGACAAGGAGATGAGACATCGAGCGCCCTTCTCCTTATCTCCGTGTCTCCTTGTCTCCGTGTCTCCGTGTCTGGACGTCACGCTGCGACGGTTTTCTTCACCGGCTCCAGGATCCACTTGCGGATGCCGCCGACCTGGCCTTCCCAGGCGGAGCTGGCGCGGACCCTGAGGAAGGATTCGAACAGCGCATCAATCGCTCTGCCCAGATCGCGGATCAGGGCGATGCGCTCCTCGAGGAGCACGCGGGCGGACTCGGCGTCTTCGACGTCGGGGAGCTTCACGCCGGACATCGCAAGGGATTCGGCGTTGAGCGTGAGCGTGTACTGCTGCCTGAAGGCGTCGATCACCAGCCCGGCTTTGCGCGGAAGCTTGCCGCTGCGCAGGGCGTCGCGGGCTTCGGGCATGCGGGAGGGGCCGTCGCCGCGGAGAAAATCGCGGCCCGTCTGGCCATAGGCGCAGTCGACGTCCAGGGCCCGGTCGATGTAGACGGTGATCGGATCGGCCTCCGTCTTGAGGGCCCCGCCGCGATGATCGGCCTCGTGCCAGAGCCAGAGGAGGAATTCGTTGCCGAGGAAATCCTTGGGCTCCGGACCCTTGGCAACCCATGGATATTCGGGGTATTCGCCCTCTCCGGTCGGCCCGTGAACGAATCGCGTCGGCCGGGCGTCTTCGTAATCACGACGGCGGCCCATGGACTCCATGTTGGCCAGCGCCAGCTTGCCCGACGACAGTGGGCTCAGCTCCAGCCCGAAAGTCCGCTCGAACAGCTCGGCAAGCTTCTCGAAATTCGAGATACTGGCCGGCGAATAAATCATTTGTGCCGGCAAATCCCACAGCACCGGCACCAGCTTGCTCCGCCGGAATTGGCCCGAGCGCAATTCGTCGTCAGCCTTGCGGCGGATCGACTCGCGGACCTCCCGCTTCTGGTTCTTGCTGATGAACCCCGATGGATTCTGCGCCGCCGCCGCGTCTTCTTCCATGAGCTGCCAGGCCTTTTTCAGCTCAGAGGGAACTTTGTTGGTGTCCACGCGCATCGCAAATGAGATGGCATCCGCAAAGACGTTGTGCTCGAAGGAGAACTGTGCGTCCAGCACGTGCCTTCCGCCCGACCAGCCGTACTCGATTTCCTCCGGCATGCCGATTTCCCCCGGCCGCAGTGCGTTCTCTGCAAGTTTTGCAAGCAGCGATTCATCGGGCGCCGCCGGCGACTTGCCCAGAACCGAAAATCTGCGAAATGAAACCGACCCGGAGGCAAAACCCATGACAAGTCCTTATGATGTGCCACATTGGCGTGGTCGCTTCAGCGACCATGTCTCTACGACGAAGGACATGGTCGCTGAAGCGACCACGCCAACGCACCGAACCCTCGAATCTATTCAAGGGGTAGATCGTAAGGCCTCAACCACGGGAACCGATGCCCAAGCACGCGAAACCGTCGCTCCTTCCACAGGCTGTGCACAATCTTCTGTGTGGCATAGCCGTCCCCGGCTGTGTTCTTGACTGGGAGGGCGAGGCTCTCGCCGAGCCGAATTCTTCCGCGTCGGCAGGCTTCGGCTCGGCAGGAGCCTCGCCCTCCCGATGGAGTTTGCCAGTCCCCTGGGCTGTGCCACAATTGCTCACCATTACTTTGCTTCTTTGCGGACAGGCGCTGGCCGCCCACGGCCCGGGCGGCTCGTCGGAGTCGTCGCCCTTTCCCGCGGCCACGCCGCAGGCGGTCGTCGACGTCACCGCCAAGATTTTTCCCGCCGTTGTCCGGCTCGACGTCGCCCAGGAAATCTATGCCGAGGGAAAACGCACCGTGCAACGCGGGATCGGCTCGGGCGTCATCATCGACGACGACGGCCGCATCCTCACCAACTTTCACGTCGCCGGCCGGGCCGCAGAAATATTCGTGACGCTCTACAGCAAGGAACGCGTCCGGGCCAAGCTGATCGGTGACGATCATTGGACGGACCTGGCCGTCGTCCAGATGAACATGGATGAGATCAAGGATAAGAAAATCACCTTCCGCCACGGCGAACTGGGCGAGAGCAGGAACCTCATTCCGGGACAGGACGTCATGGCCGTCGGCACGCCCTTCGGCCTGGCCCGCACCATGACGCTGGGCGTCGTCTCCAACAACGAGCGCACCTTCTACCCCGAGCGGATGCGGATCGACGAATACGAGACCGGCGAGTTCTCCAACTGGATCCAGATGGACACGCCGATCAATCCCGGAAACAGCGGCGGGCCGCTCGTCGACATGACCGGTAAAGTCGTCGGCATCAACACCCGCGGCGGCGGACAAAACCTCAACTTCGCCATCCCCATCGACCTGGCCAAAGAGGTCATCGACAAGATCCTCGCCACCGCCTCGGCGGATCACAAGGGCCACGTCGACCGCTCCGACCTGGGAGTTGATTTGAAGCCCATGCAAGATCTCGAGACCTTCTTCTCGGTGGACATCGACAAGGGCGTGCTGGTGAACAGCGTCGACCGCAACTCCCCCGCCGCCAAAGCGGGCGCCCGGCCGCAGGACCTCCTGCTCATGGTCAACGACCAGCACACCAACGTCCGCTTCCCCGAAGAACTGGCCCCGGTCCGCAAAATGATCTCCGACCTGCCGATCGGCAGCGAAGTTTCCCTCACGCTCCAGCGCGGCAAGGAAATCCTCCACCTCACCGCCAAAACGCAGAAGCTTCAGGGCGCGGTCGGCGAGGAGCGCGAGTTCAAAACCTGGGGCCTTTCCGTCCGCGACATGACCCGCACCTACGCCAACGAGGCGCAGCTGGATGATGCGACCGGCGTCGTCGTCACCACCCTGAGCCCCGGCTACCCCGCCGCCAAGGCCGAGCTCCAGCCCGGCGACGTCATCCGCGCCGTCAACGGCAACCGCGTCGAAGACCTCGAAGCCTTCGACAAGCTCTACAAACAATCCACCGACAAAAAACAGAAAGCTGTCCTGCTCCAGATCCAACGCGGCCGCGGACGGCAATCCGCCGTGCTCAAAGTGAATTACGCTGAAGAGTGACTAACCACAGAGACCACAGAGAGCACAGAGGCGCACCCTTCGATTTTCAGGCATTTCCCTGTGACCTCTGTGGTTAAACCAACCTGTTCGATTCCGGAGACCACATGTTGAGAAGAAACCAATTCCTGATCCTTCCGCTCCTGGCGATCGCGGCCTCGGCTTCGGCGGCGATCGCGCCGGAAGCGGCGCAGAAGCTCTACAACCAGGTCAGCCCCTCGCTGGTGGCGGTCCAATATGTTTTTCAGGATGAGCTTCAGCGCCACGAGCTGACCGGCGCCGGCATTATCGTCAGCGCCGACGGGCTGGTCGTCGCGCCGATGACCATGTTCCCCGAGCAGTTCCCCGACAGCCAGATGAAGGAGTTCAAGATCCTGGTTCCGCACGAGGACGGCGAGCCGCAGGAGATCGACGCCGTCTTCCAGGGCCGCGACGAACGCACTGGCACCGCCTTCCTCAAGACCAAAGAGCCGCAGCACTGGAAGCCCCTCGAATTCGAAGAGATGCATGTCGACATCGGCGATCCCGTCTACTCGGTCGGCATGCTGCCCAAAGGGGCCAACTACAAAACCTATTTCACCGAAGCCGTGGTCTCTGCCACGCTGCGCGGGGAAATCCCGCAGGTATTGGTGACCGGCGGCGGACTTGCGGCGCTCGGTTCCCCGGTCCTCAACGCCGACGGCAAAGCCATCGGCATGGTCTCCTCGATCGGCCAGAATCCCCTGCTCAACGACCCGCGCAGCGAGCAGTTGGCGATGATCGCCAACCCGCCGCGGCTCTATGTGCCGGCCAGCGATTTCCTGCTGGGCCTCCGGGAGCCGCCGACGCCCGGGCATCCCATTCCGCTCCCCTGGATGGGCCTTGCCGCGATGAGCGGTGTCAATAAGGACCTGGCCGACGTGCTCGGACTGGGCAACCAGCCGGCGATCCAGGTGGGCGACGTCGTCCCCAACGCCCCCGCCGACAAGGCCGGCATCAAGCCCGGGGACATCATCGTCAAGCTCGACGGCAAGGCGCTGGAACGCGGCGACGAGCCCGCCGAGCTGCCCGGCATCCTCAGCCGCCGCCTGCTCCGCCATCACCCCGGCGACGCAATCACCGTCTCGGTCATGCGAGAAAAGGACCAGCCGCTCAAGAGCATCGAGATCACGCTCGCCGAGCAGCCCAAGCGGGCCAACCTCGCCAAACGCTATTACGCCGAGGACCTGGGCTTCGTCGTCCGCGAGCTGGTCTTCCAGGACATCTACGTCCTGAAGATGCCGCCCGACCAGAAGGGCGTGCTGGTGGCGCTGTTGCGTCGCCAGGCCGCCGCCCAGTCCGGCGGGCTCAAAATGGGCGACGTCATCACCAAACTCGACAACGAGCCCGTCACCGACATCGAGCAGTTCGAGAAAGACTACAAGCAAATCCGCAAGGACAAACCCCGCGAAGCCATGGTCCTCGAAGTCCACCGCGGCGACCGCGAAGACACCGTCCGCATCGAGCCGCCGCAGTAGCGTCATTGCGGATTGCGGATCGCTGAATACGGACTGCTGATTGCAACGCGCACCTGCCTTTACCGCAAACTGGAAGCGCGGTTGGAGTCGGACCGTGTCGGTCCGGTCGCACCGAAGGTGCGAGGATTCGGGCCGTTGGCCCGAACCGGGGCGACACGCCCCGGCTCTGATGGCGTGTGCAATCCACAGATTCGCCTGGATTGCGGATTGAGCGATATAATGAAGCTATGACCGTTCAACTTACCCTGCCTAGGACCGTGTTGGAGCGGCTTCTCGCGGAGGTCAAGGCCGGCCGGCATGCCTCGGTCGAAGAGGCAATTCTCGAACGGCTCAGCCGAACCGACGATGCTTCGGATTTGCTCACCGCCGCGGGCATGGACGCGTCTCAACTTCGCCGCGATTTGGACGACGCCTGGAATAATCGGCAGGGCGTCGTGGACGGAGAGGAAGTCTTCGCTCGCATCGCCGAGAAATCCCGCAACGCCCAAGGTAAATGAATTTCGTTCTATCTCGCCAGGCCGAGTCTGCCTTTGGAAAGCTCTGGGATTATTACGCCACGAACGGAGGCACGCGCCTGGCCGATCGGATTCTCGGCCAGATGCATGACGCCATTCAGCGTCTAATCGATCAGCCCACGCTCGGACACTTCCGTCCTGACCTTACGGACAAGCCGCTTCGATTCTATCGCGTATACAACGTCTTTCTCATTTACGATCCGGCATCGTCGCCGCTCTACGTCGCCCGCGTGTACCACACCAGCCAGGACATTGCCTCTCGAATGAAACGGGAAGCGGATTGAATAATCAGGGCAAGCCACGGGAAAATGAGTTTCGCCATGTCTCACTAAGCCAAGGCGTTAGAATGTACGCTTCATGAGAACGTTCATGACTAGGCAGGCTGTCGTTCGCATCGCTTATGCGACGCCGATTGTCTTGGCGCCGCCTGTCGCTTTTTCCCCCGGCATCTGGTGCCAGACCCGCCACATCGGCTCGTTTCCGGTCCGGATCGAGGGCTTCGAGTTGATCGTCTGGCGACACAGCCGGCGGTGGGTCGACGTTGATTTCTCGCGGATTGTTCAATTCCTGCTGATACTGGACTTCTGGGCGATGGTGATCTGGCTGATCGTATTCCTGATCATGCGAGCGGCTATGCGTCGCGAGCAGCAGCGACGGGGATTTGAGGTGCTGCTACTGCGTTCCGAGCACACCGAAAGACCAGGGCGATGATCCACAGATTCCGCAGATTTGGTGCTCTTAGAATCTGCGGAATCTGTGAAATCTGCGGATCATCTCCGGGTTTTTTCTTTGTTCTCTCTGTGCCCTCTGTGTCTCTGTTGTAATTCATTCGTCTCCCATTCAATCCACGTCCGATTCCGCGAGGATCTTGCGATACGCCTCGCGGGCGTGGTCGTAAGCGGCGACGGCGTCGTTCATTTCCGCCGGGGCGATGAAACGCTTTTTCTGGGACCAGCACTGGTCGATGCCTTTCAGACACCACTGTGCGCTGCGACGGCTGGCGCGGATGGGTTTGCCGTCGACCAGGACGAATACCGGATTGGTGTGAGATGAGGGCAGGATGCGCAGGGCCACCCAACTGCTGCGGTCGATTTTCACGTCGAAAGCGACGTCGCACTGCGTCCCGTCGGCCAGGAACTCCTGGCGGGCGACGGGGTAGCCGTTCACGATCACTTCGAGGGGCACGTTTCGCGAATCTGCCATGCGGGCGCGTTCCAGGCTCCAGTAGGGCTGCTGATCGGGGCGGAGTTTGCTGATCTTCGGGTCGGGCGTTTCGTTCAGGCGGGCCGCGACGCGGGCGGTGAGGTGCACCGTCGCGGGCTTGTCCAGGCGCAGCTCGCTGCCGTTCTCGCCCATGGCCACGTCGTTTACATGGAGGTCCATCAAATGGCTGCAGCCGTCGGAGACGTAGTTGCGGCCGTTGCGAATCTCTTCGCACCACTGGTCAAATTCGAGCTTGCCGTCCATCTTGACGTAGGAGCGGCCCATGCCGACGCGCTGGCCGTAGATGCAGGGAAAGTCGGTTTCCCCGCTGATGCGGGTGCGGTAGCCGCAGTTGAGGGTGTGATACCACATGTTCAGTTCCCAGGTGTATGGGGTATCAATCGTCGACATGAAATCGTCGGCCGGCGACTGCTTGCCGTCGGGGCCGGCGACGGTGTGCGTGACGTCGACGACGTACTCGTCGGCGCCGATGCCGTCATAAGGTGGGACCTCATACGTTGGCAACGCCGTCCCCTTCACCTGCAATCCCCAACCCGAATGGGCGGGGCCGACGACGGCGCCCTGGGCCTTGGCCCAGCGGAGGGTGTTGAGGCAGAGGGTGGGCCAGTGCTTGTCGGAATCCCCGCCGGGGTAGATTTCCTGTTTCAGGCGAAGCAGCACGAGGTGCCCGGACTGGTGCGAGCCGAAGCCGGAGACTTCGATATCGTAGCGGAGCAGGTAGGGATACTGTGAGACCTTGTCGATCTGGCCGGTGAAGAATTGCTTCTGATAATCGAAGCACGGGCCCCAGGTGAGATTGCAGCCGACCTTGAGGTCCTCGCCCAGGACGTTGGTCATCATGTCGGATGGCAACACGCCCTGGGTCGGGTTGGCGTAGTGAGCGCAGCCGGCGGCGTGGATGTGGTGATCGCCCGAATACCAGCCGGCCAGCGACGGGTCGATCCACCGCTTGAGATCGAAATGCTGCGACTGACCCGCCGCGTCGGCCACGGTGATCTCGCGATCCTGGAGGAGATACTCCGGCCCCCGCGAGACCTCGACGCTGTATCGCCCGGCGGGCAGCGTCACCGATTCCCCATCCGCGCGGTAAACCTGCGGATGAAACGCCAGATCGGGCGCGAGGCGTTTTGCCTGCGGCGGATAGACCCGTCCCGCCGTGTCGCGAATGATGAAGCCCGCTTCGCAGGGTTTCCCGTTCTCGTCGCGCACCTCGAGCTTGAGGTTCACCGCGGGCTTGGCGGTGAAGAGGATGTCGGCGTCGTTACGGAAGCCCAGGTCCTGCGAGCCCTGGCCGACGTTGCAGGCGATCTTCGCTTCGCGCTTGCCGGGGTCTTTGCTGAAGATCGAGACGATGCGGTATTCGACGCCGAGCCCCGAGAGCCGCGGCGACATCGGCTGGGCGGTGTACGGAAGAATCTCCATCCACCGCTGCACGACCTGATCGGGCGGGGAGTTGGGCAGCGGCAGCGCGTTGGGACTCTGGACGTTGAAGCGGGCGGTGACGCCGGCCTCGTTGGTGACTTTGATGAGGAAGGTGCGCCAGCCCTGCTCGACGAGCTCCGCCTCCGCCGGCCCGCGCTCGAGCTTCACCCGGCTCTCGGGGTTGATGTCGACCATCAGCAGGCAATATTTGTCCAGCACGCGCTGAATCTCGGCGACGCCCCTGGCCGCGTCCGTCCCATGCGCCGCGGCCAGGAGCGCCTGGTGATCGTCCGGAGCCAGAGGCGAGCCAAGAAACTCCATCGCTTCGTTCACGCGAACCGCCTGGGCGGAGAGGGGTTGGAAGTCGATGTCTGTCGCAGCGGCTCGAAGTGCGCCGGCGCAAATCAGCCCGCACATCAGGCCAACAGCATGAATGCTCCGCATAGGACCTCCTCAAGAAGTGCACACCGCGTCCGCCGAAAGATCACACAACCTTCGCCCGGCTTTTTAGCTGGTGCCACAACGGATTAACGCCCAAAGTTCGCGCCCATCGCTCCAGATAGGTCAGATCGAGTTGGGCGTGCTGAAGTTCATAGACACTAAGTGCATCGCCGAATTGCTTTTCACTGCCGCCGGACATCTGTGCCCACAGCAGCTTCATGAGGATCGTATCCTCCGGCCGCGAAATCTTCACGCGAAGCCCGTTGATTTCGTCGGTGTATTTTCGGGAAAATCGCGATTGATCGAATGGCTCCTCAGACAGTAGCCAGAAATCCACCTTGTCGCCCTCATCGACATCCAACAAGTTAAATTGACGATGTGGCCCCGTCGACTGAAGTGTCGACTCGATCGATTGACGGTCAAGGTAATACCGCGGCGCGGGGAACGCTTGAACCAGAGCATCCACGCCCACTGGCGTCAGCGCAACCACCAGATCCAAATCGTGAGAGGCCCGCGGCTCCCCCTGAAGGCTGGAGGCCATTGAACCGGTGAGCATGTAGTCCATGCCCGACGCCTCCAGAACCCCAACGACCTTTCTCAGTAATTCCTGTTGTGACATTTGGCGAGCCGATCGAGCAGGAGCGAATGAAAATCGGGTTCCGAGAGATTCGGAAAACGCTTTCGCAGCCCGTGTATGAACAGCTGCTTCGATGTCTCCGAGAGCTCGAAGAACTTTTGCGCCCGCTGAGAAGGCGTCATCGCGCGGAGCGTTCGGAGGTATCGCTGGCGATTTGGCCGGGGCTTAGGGTCCATCGCGGCATATTACCGCCGCAATGGGTCGCGCGGCTACCATGGCAAGCTCAGGGTCGATCGCTATGATCGGTCCGTTCGCGAATGAGCTGTTGCAGGCTGGAAAGCCTGAACCACAATGCGCTCCTGTTGTCAAACGTTTTGCGTGCTTGAGCTGTTGCCGGCAACCTGGTCATGATCATCATCTCCCATGCCTTCGCCCGCGCGGGGCTCGTCGGCAATCCGTCCGATGGGTACTTCGGCAAGACGATCGCGTTCACGCTCCGCAACTTCCGGGCGACGGTCCGGTTATGGGAAAGCCCGCATTTTGAAATCCTGCCCACGCACGGCGATCTGGCCAGCTTCGACAGCGTCAACGCCTTCCTCAAAGACCAACGCCTGCATGGCTACTACGGGGGCATGCGGTTGATCAAGGCCGCGATCAAGCGTTTTCACGATTACTGCGACAAACGTGACATCGAGCTGGCCGATCGCAGCTATACGGTCAGCTTCGACACCGACATCCCTCGGCTGGTCGGGCTGGCGGGAAGCAGCGCGATCGTCGTGGCGATGATCCGGGCGCTCATGCGGTTTCACGAGATCGCGATCCCGCTGGAGGAGCTGCCGACGCTGGCGTGGTCCGTCGAGTTCGAGGAGCTGGGGATTAACTGCGGAATGCAGGACCGCGTCGTGCAGAACTACGAAGGCATCGTCTACATGGATTTCCAGCAGCAGCTCATGGAAAGCCGCGGGTATGGGATTTACGAGCAACTGCATCCCGGAAAACTGCCGCCGCTGTATGTGGCGTTCGATCCGGGGCGGGCCCAGATCAGCGACATCCCGCACCGCAACCTGCGCGAGCTGTTTAACCGGGGCGACCCGGCGGTCGTCGAGGCGATGAAAAAATACCGCGACCTGACCGACCACGGCCGCGAGGCGCTGGTGGCCGGGGACCTTGGCGCGCTGGGCAAGAATATCGACGAAGGCTTCGACCTGCGGCGATCGATCATGAACATCGCCCCGGAAAACCTGCGGATGGTCGAGGCGGCGCGAAAGACCGGCGCCAGCGCCACGTTCGCCGGCAGCGGTGGCGCCATCGTCGGCTTGTATCGCGACGGCCGGCATTACCAGCAGCTTGTCGACGCCCTGGCGACGTTGCGGTGCAGCGTCATTCGGCCGATTATCGTCGAGCAGTAAACCTTTATGTGGCACAGTCGCCCTCGACTGTGTTCCGCCGAAGGCGGAAGGCATTTTCCCGATCTCACTTCGACCTTCAGTCGAACACAGTCGGGGGGCGATTGTGCCACAAACGACTCATGACCATTCGCAAAGCGGTGATTCCGGCCGCAGGGCTTGGCACGCGGATGCTTCCCGCGGCCAAGGCGGTGCCCAAGGAGATACTGCCAGTCGTGGATCGGCCGGTGATTCAGTATGTCGTCGAGGAAGCCGCGGCGGCGGGAATCAGCGACGTTTTGCTGGTCATTTCCCGCGGAAAACAAGCCATCGAAGACCATTTCGGCCGCAGCCCGGAGCTGGAACAGCGGCTTAATGCCGCCGGGCAGGAAGCGTTGCTTCAATCAATCCAGAAGCTCGCTTCGCAGCTCAGGATTCACAGCACGCGCCAAGCCGAGCAGCGCGGGCTGGGCGACGCGGTTCTCCAGGCAAAAAAGCACGTCGGCGACGAGCCGTTCCTCTGTCTTTTGGGCGACGCGATTTTCAGCGGCGAGCCGCCGGCCCCACAGCTTGTCGAGGCGCATCGCGAGTTTGGAACCAGCGTTATCGGACTTGAGGAGGTGCCGATCGAGAAGGTAAGCCGGTACGGCATCGTGGGCGGAACGCCGGTGCGCGACGGCGTGCTGCACCTCGACCAATTCGTCGAGAAGCCTTCGCCGCCGGATGCGCCCAGTCGGTTTGCGATCGCAGCGCGGTACGTGCTTACACCGCGGATCTTCAAATGCCTGGAGCAGACGACGCCGGGCAAGGGCGGAGAGATCCAGCTCACCGACGCGCTGAAGCTGCTGGCGTCGCGCGAGCCGGTGCACGGCGTCGTGCTCCGCGGAACGCGCCACGACGTCGGCAATCCGATCGATTGGCTCAGAACCAATCTGCTGTTTGCGGCGCGCGACCGGAAGACGTGGGACGCGATCGCGCCGTTGGTGCGCGAGCTGGCGCGCTTCGTGCCGCCGGTGCCCTCACCGGCGGAATCCGCCGGCGCGGCAAAGACCGCCGGTGAGGGCACCGGCGGCACGAAGCGGGCGGCTAAATGAGATGCCTCGCCCTCCCGAGTGAGTTGCACTTGCCACGGCGCATTTTCTCTTTCCAGTTGTATTGACCGGTGATAAACTGCTATTATCTTGTGAGTGTTGGAACTTCATGACGGACCGGAGGCGGTGGCTCCCCTTCGGTCCGTTCCTTTTTCCCTCACCGCTGAAAGTCGTAGAGCGAACCGAGATCGAGGATGCGCGTCAGCTCGTCCAGCACGTCGCGCGACTCGACCAGCAGCTTCGGATCGGCCAGGTCTTCGGGGCGGATCGACTCGCGATAATGCCTGGAAATGCACTGCACGAGTGCCGCGTAAAGCGAATCGGTGAGCATCACGCCCGGATGAACCAGTGCAAGCTGCGGTTCGGTCAGCACGATGCGCAGCCGCAGGCACGCGGGGCCGCCACCGTTTCTCATGCTTTGGCGGACGTCGAGATAGTGGACCGAGCAGATCGGATTCTCGGCGGCGACAAGTTCGTCGATGCAATCCGCAACGTTCTGGCGTTCCCGGCACTCCACCGGCGCGATTAGCGACATCGTCCCGTCCGGCAGCGTGACGAGCTGGCTGTTGAACAGGTACGTCTCGACCGCGTCCTTCAGCGAAACGCGCTCCTCGGGAATCTCGATCAGGTGAAGTTGTCCGTCCAAGGCGCGGCGAATCTGTTCCATCGCCGGTGCGGGCTGCTCGTATGCCCCGGCGTGATAGAGCAGGATGTTCTCATTCCCGACGGCGACGACATCGTTGTGAAACGCGCCGGCGTCGATCGCCCGCGGGGACTGCCGAAGGAAAACCGTCGCGGCGCGGTCGAGCTGATGCAGCCGGGCGATGGCGCTCGATGCCTCGATTGTCTGGCGCGCGGGGAATCGCGCCGGCAGATCGGAGGTGTTCGATCGCCCGTAGACAAAAATCTCGATCGCGCGCTGGGAATGCGAGCGGCAGAGCCGCGTGTGGTTGGCCGCGCCCTCGTCGCCGAGATACGGGGCGCTGGGCAATGGGTCGTGATGCGCGAAGGCCGAGGCGTCCGGAAAAATGGCTTTGAGAATGGCGGCGGTCGCGGGCGGTTCCAGCGAGCGGTGGAACTGCGTCACCAGGTTCGCGGGTGTGAAATGCACCTGGCCGTCGGCGGTGTCGGGGCTGGGCGAAACCGTGGCGGCGTTGGCCGCCCACATGCTAGAGGCGCTGTAGACCGCCGCGAGCAATCGCGGGTCGGCGCGGTGCGCCTGTTCGATGATCTGCGCATCGCTGCCGGTAAACCCGAGGCGTCGGAGGGTGCGCAGGTCTGGTCGCGGGTGTGGCGGAAGCACGCCCTGCTTGAGGCCCAAGCCGGCGAGGAACTTCGCCTTGGCCAACCCCTGAAGCGCCGCCGATCTCGGTTCGGAGACGCTCAGGGCGTGCTTCTGCGACGCCACATTTCCAAACGACAATCCCGCGTAGTTGTGCGTCGGCCCGACCAGGCCGTCGAAATTCACCTCGAATGCCGCTTGTAACGGTGATCGCATCGCCGATGTATCATTTCGCCCAAAAACTCAAGAAGCGCTACATTTTGTATCAAAGCGCTACATTTATGGTGCTCCATTTACATTTTAACTCCCTTAATAAACGAGACTTGCAATCGAGACGATAAAACGGAGCGAAATGATACATGGCGCCCTCGGCATGTTACATCGCACTCAGGCGCTGGTCGGCGGGAGCGGTTCTGGTTCCACCAGTTCCGAGACGAGTTGTCGCTGCTGGCGCGGGGAGAGCCCCGCTTCCTCGAACAACTCCTTCAGTGCCTGCGCCGTCACTTTCCTGGATTGCTGGCGACACTCCAATTCCATCTGCTGCCGAATGACCCCCGGCTCAGTGGGCACGTCTTTGATTGTCTCCAGCAGGCCAAGGTCCTTCAGCATATTATACGAAAGCTTGCGATCTCCTTCCGCCACGGCCTTGGCGACCGTCGCCAGGGCGCCATCAGCAACTTTCAGGAGCCGTCCCCGCACAGACTCCGCGGACTGCTTTTGCCAAATGTTGTACGCGGCCCGAAAGAATGGATTGAAGTGCATCCAGCGATAGATGGTGAGGCGTTTGACACCGGCCCTTTGCGCGGCGGCCTCCTGCGATTCGCCCTCGCATAAGGCATCCAAGGCGTGGTGCTGGCCCACGGAAAGCTCCGCCATCAACTGTTCAAAGGTCAGCCCCTCAGGAACGGGCTTGATGCTCTTGACCGCAACAGCAACAGGATCGGACGACATGAGAACCTCCTTCTGTTAGGTATTTGTCAGAATATCCATACAATAACCTAATTTCAAGCGTAAAATTTTAAAATTGACTGAAAGAACCTGAAGCTCGGGCGAGGTGCGCATTTTAAGACGGGCGGTGCCTCCCCTGGCGACCCGCGAGACGTGAAGCTGCCGGAGCGACACGTTCCGGCTCTAAGTCGATCATCACGCACAATGAGCTCAAAAAGACGGAATGCGTATCGCCTTGCCATCCGAATAAGCCAAGTCGTCAATCTTTCGCGCGGCGCATATAACTGCGGCCATGAAGCGCAGCCCTCTCGGTGTTTTGATTGCGATTAGTCTGGTCGGATGCACGGTCGGTCCGAATTACAAACCGCCGAAATTTGATCCGGGCAAGTCGTTCAGCGAGCTTCCGAGTCCGGCGACGACACAGCCGAGCGTGACCAACGCCAAGGCGGTGGAAATCACGGAATGGTGGGCGACGTTTCACGATCCGGAGCTGACGGCGCTGATCCAGCGGGCGGCGGCGTCGAACCTCGACCTCCGCCAGGCCGAGTCGCGCGTCCGCCAGGCGCGGTGGTCGCGGGTGATCGCCGGGTCGGGGTTGTATCCGGAAGTGAACAGCGGCGCCGGGTATTTCGGCGCCCGGGGGTCGAGCAATGTGAAATTCAACCTGCTGCCGCCCGGAACCAAAGCCGGCAAGCAGGCGCCGCAATCGGGTCAGAATTCGTCGGGGAGCACGGGGACGAGCACGTTCCAGCTCAGCCCCCTCGGAGGCGGCGGGCTGCCGGGCGTGGAAACCAACATTTACCAGGCCGGCTTCGACGCTTCGTGGGAAATCGACGTGTTTGGCGGCATCCGCCGAAGCGTCGAGGCCGCCAACGGCGACCTCGAGGCGTCGGTCGAAGACCGCCGCAGCGTTTACGTCACGCTGCTTTCCGAGGTCGCGCGGAATTACGTCGAGCTGCGGCAATACCAGAAGCAGATCCAGATCGCCCAGGAAAACCTCAATTCACAGAAACAGGTTCTGGCGCTGACGCAGGACCGGTTCAACGCCGGCGTGACGACGCAGCTGGACGTTTCGCGAGCGGCGGCGCAGGTGGCGACCACCGCCGCGGAGATTCCGACGCTGGATGCGCTGGCCCATCAGTCGATTCACCGGCTGAGCGTGCTGATGGGTCAGAACCCATCGGCGCTGGACGAGGAGCTGATGAAAGTGCGGGCGATTCCCGGCCCGCCGGAGGTCGTGCCCGTGGGACTGCCGACGGATTTGCTGCGGCGTCGTCCGGATATCCGGCGTGCCGAGCGGCAGCTTGCCGCCGCGACCGCGCGCGTCGGCGTGGCCACCGCCGACCTATATCCAAAGTTCACGCTGATCGGCACGTTCGGCTTCGACGCCAGCAAGTTCAGCCACATCGGCGACTGGAACAGCCGGTACTGGTCGATCGGCCCGGCGATCAGTTGGCCGATCTTCACCGCCGGCCGGATTCGCGCCAACATTCAGGTGTTCAACGAGAGCCAGGGCCAGGCGCTGACGACCTACGAGCAGACCGTGCTCCAGGCGCTGGAGGACGTGGAGGATGCGCTGGTGGCGTATTCGCGGGAGCAGACGCGACGGCAGTCGCTGGCCGACGCCGTCGCCGCCAACCACCAGTCCGTCGACCTGGCGACGCAGCAATACCGCCAGGGCGTGGTCGATTTCCTGACCGTGCTCGAAGCCGAGCGCTCGCTCTACGGCGCCCAGGATTCCCTAGCCCAGAGCGACGCTCAGATCGCCTCCGACCTGGTCGCCCTCTACAAAGCCATGGGCGGCGGCTGGGAGCTGAGCGAGATGGCAAACCCGACGGGGCAGACCGGGCAAATAAGCAAAGCGGAGTGAACGCGCCACTGGGTTCACCACGGAGGCACCGAGGGCACGGAGAAAGGCGAAGACATTTAATCCACAGCTTCAACCGCCACGTTAAGCGAACTCAAGAAACGTCGGCGGTGCAAACAGGTTTCTGCGGCGCAGGGGCGACGGCGATGCTTTCTCGCACAGGGCCCGCAAGCGCCTCAGAGACTTAGCGGCCCGGACGAGGTATATCGGGGACGGCGCCGGTCCAATGGCCTGCGCCCACGGAGGAGGCGGCTCGTGACGGCGCTCTGCGAACAATTCCGCCAGTGATGCCGCAATGGCGCGTAACGTGATATCGCTGGATGAGGGCATTGCCAGGTCGGCGACCGCAGCTCCGCTAGTGAGGTAGTCCTGGGTGAGGCTGCGGAGCCGCATCGCATCGGCGTCGCGCGCGGCCTCGGCGATCTCGTCAATCAGCGCCATGGGCTTCCTCCCACAAGTCAGATTCTGGCTTGACGCTCATCACGAAACCCTTGACCGCGTCATTGATCCAATCCTCAGGCCAGCCGCGCTCATCCGCTACAGCTTTGGCGATAGCGCGAACGCTCGACAAATCCGGCGGAGAAAGAATAATCGCATCAACGTCTCGCGTTGATTCGCGAGTACCAAATTGTAGCACCATCAGTGCGCCGCCGAAAATGATCAGTTCGATTTGCCCGCCTTGCGCGTTGGCCAGTTCTCCCAATCGAGTGAGTGCAGACAGCAATTCGGCCTTCGTGAGGAGCGCCATGATAAGGAGTCTACGATGTCGACCTGTGAGCGTCACATCTCACGATTGATCAGCGGACTTGTGATTGGGTTCTCGGCGGTCGTCCACGCGGCAGATTCGCAGATCCGGCTCAACACAATCGGGTTCCTTCCCGATCAGCCAAAGCGGGCGAGCGTCGCCAGCGAGTGCTCGGGGTTTGCGGTCGTGCGTGTGTCGGACGGCACAAAGGTGTTGGAGGGGAGGACGGGGGCGCCGGTCGTCAATCCCGACACGAACGAGCGCCTGTGGACCGCGGATTTCTCCAGGCTGTCGGAGCCGGGCGTTTATCGGCTGGAGGTTGCGGGGGTGGGGCGCTCGTCGGGATTTCGCGTGGGGAAGGATATTTACCTGCCGCCATATCGCACGGCCATGCTGGGCATGTATCTCTGGCGGTGCGGGACTGCGGTGCGGGCGGAATACAACGGGAAAATCTACACCCATGACGCGTGCCATCTCGATGACGCGTACCTGGATTTCGTCGGGGGCGGCCACGTGAAAAAGATGGGTAGCCATGGATGGCACGACGCCGGGGACTACAACAAGTACGTTGTCAACGCCGGCTTCACCGTCGGCGTGATGCTTCAGGCGTGGGAGCAGTTCGCGCCGCGGGTCGGGGACGTGAAGCTCCAGGTCCCGGAGTCCGGGAACGGCACGCCGGATTTTTTGAACGAAGTGCGATGGGAGCTGGAATGGCTCCTGAGGATGCAGATGGACGATGGCCGGGTGTACCACAAGATCAGCACGGAGAAGTTCGGCGGATTCATCCTGCCGGAGAAAGAGACGACGCCGCGATATTTCACGCCCTGGAGCAGCGCGGCCACGGCGGACCTGGCAGCGGTGATGGCCATGGCGGGGCGGATTTACCAGCCTTACGACAAGCCGTTCGCCCGAAAGTGTCTCGAGGCGGCAAGACGGAGTTACGAGTACCTCGCGGCCCATCCGCAGAACCACCCGGCGGACCTGACCGGGTTCTCGACCGGCGCGTATCAAGCCAACGATTCCAGCCGCCGGTTGTGGGCGGCGGCGGAAATGTGGCAGACCACCGGCGATGCCCGCTTCCTCGCGGATTTTGAAGGCCGCGCCCGCGCTTCCGCGCGAAAAGTGGATCGCTCGTGCGGATGGGGCGATGTTGACAACTTGGGAATGTACACTTATCTGCTTTCGAGCCGGGCGGGACGCGATGCGAAGCTGCTCGAAGATGTGCGAAAGAACCTGATCGACGTCGCGGATCAAATCATCAAGACGCGCGACACCCACGGCTACGCCCGGCCGCTGGGCACCGTCTACTACTGGGGATGCAATGGCGACGTGGCCCAGCAGGTCCAGACACTCCAGATCGCGAGCCTGTTGACTCACGGTCGCAAGTACACCGACGCGTCGCTGGACGCATTGGGTTACCTGTTCGGGCGGAACTATTACGGCCGGTCGTTCGTGACGGGCTTGGGGAACGACCCGCCGCTGCATCCGCACGACCGCCGATCGGGAGCGGCCCACATCGGCGCGTGGCCCGGCTATCTCGTGGGCGGCGGCTGGCCGCGGGCCAACGACTGGCAGGACCGCCAGGACAACTACCGCGTCAACGAGATCGCCATCAACTGGAATGCGGGGCTGATTTATGCGCTGGCCGGGTTTGTGGATGCGGGCGGCGCGACCGCAAACACGTCGCACGCTTCGATCCCGCGGTCATCCCGTTGAAATCGCCTTTCGCCACAGCGCGCGCGTTTCCCCCTCTCTCTTCGGGAGAGGGTTGGGGTGAGGGGCTGTCAGAGGCACCTCGCCTGCGGCCCTCACCCCGGCCCTCTCCCGGAGCGAGAGGGGGGAAATGCAACGGCACACGGGAGTGTGCCCGCTACTACGAGCCAGAAGTCGCATGGCTGCTACGCCGATGCGGCGTCGGCGATGCGATGCGTGGGGACCGGCCGGCCGGGACGGAAGGCGGCGACGACCGTGATTTCGCTCCGCACATCCGGTATCGAGCCGATCTCCTGAGACACGCAGGCGCGGAGAACGTCGGGATCGGCTTCGGCGCGGAGATTGACGATCAACGTGCCGCGATCCAACGGCGCGGTGAGGCGGTTCACCGGATCGGGATTGGCATCGGTTCGTGTGAGGCTGATCGAGGCGATGTCGGCGCCGGGATCGGGAACGAGGACCATCTTGAGATGGGCGATCTCGATGCCGCCGGCGGCGAGCCGGTCGCGCACGTCGGCGGCAAGGCGGGCCAGCAGGGCATTGCCGTCGAACTCGGATGCGGCAGTGAGGCTCACACGGGCGTTGAACCAGCCGAGCCGGGCTTCGCCATCGGCATAGATGTCGTAGTCGACTTCCATCGAACCGGCGACGTCGGGTTGGCGCATCGTGATGAGATCGAACCAGGCGGGCAAGCCTTCGCCGGTGATGCAGGAAACTTCCAGGACCTTGGCGCCGGGGAATTCCTGTTTGAGGGCGGCGACGAGCCGGCCGCGGGCCTCGCGATCGATCGTGTCGATCTTGTTGACGATCAGGATGTCGGCTTCCTCCAACTGTTTCCGATAGACGTAAACGACTTTGTCGGAGAAGTGCCGGCCGGCATGTTCCAGGCCGAGCACGCGGGCGCAGCGCCGCGGGTCCACCAGCACGGAAAGAGGCGCGACGCGGCACAGGTGGCCGTACATTTTGCGAAGTGGGAGGATGACAGTGGCTTTGAGGTCGGTGCAACTGCCGACAGGCTCGGCGATGAGCGCATCGGGGGCCGTCTGGTCGATCAGGTCGCGGGAGGCGTCGAGCAGCGAATCGAATTTGCAGCAGAAGCAGCCGCCGGTGATCTCGCGGGCGGCGAATCCCGCGGCGCGGACGCGGGCCGTGTCCACCAGATCGACGCCCTGGTCATTGGTGATCAGGGCAACCCGCTTCTTTTGAGCGCTGAGGTGCTCGGCCAGGCGCAGGGTGGCGGCGGTCTTGCCGGCGCCGAGAAAGCCGCCCAGCACCGCATACAACAGATCGGGACCGGCGGAGCTATTGCCTGACTGCGACATTCGGTTTCCTTTCACTCCTGTTGCAACATCATAGCCGAAGGACGGCGAGCGGGTAGAATCGCGACGGTGGCGGAGGAAACTCGAACATCGATCCGAATCTCTCGTCCATGACCCTTCTGCTGGTCTCGCTGGTCTCTTTCACTGCGGCGGCGGTCAACGCGATCGCGGGGGGCGGCACGTTCCTCACATTCCCCGCGCTCACCGGGATCGCCAAGCTTTCGGAAAAAGTCGCGAACATGACCAGCACGATCGGGCTGTGGCCCGGGGCGGCGGCGTCGGTGGCGGCGGCGAAGGACGAATTCCACCGGCTGCCGCGCGGAATGGTGATTGCATTTTCGATCATCAGCCTGGTCGGCGGAGCGCTGGGGTCGTGGCTACTGATCGAGACGAAGGAAAGCGCGTTCCGGCTGGTGATCCCGTGGCTGCTGGCGTTCGCGACGGGAATCTTCGCATTCAGCAAGCCGATCGCCCGCTGGGCCGGACGCAAGCACGGGGACCGCTCGCTCAAATGGACGATTTTCGTCGGCTCCGTGCAGTTCGCGGTCGCGGTGTACGGCGGCTACTTCGGCGCCGGCATCGGTGTGCTGATGCTCGCCGGCCTTTCGTTTGCCGGCCTGGACGACATTCACCAGATGAACGGCTTGAAGGTGCTGCTGGCGGCGATGATCAACGGGATATCGGCAGTGATCTTCGTCCTCTACGGCGCGGCGTTTTCCGCACGTCGCGTGATCGACTGGAAGATCGCCGGCCTGATGGCGGTGGCGTCGATTGCTGGTGGGTTTCTGGGGATGGTGGCGGCGCGAAAGGTGAAGGCCGATCAACTGCGGATGATCATCCTCGGGATCGGTGTGGCGCTGAGCGCTTACTATTTCTGGAATGCGTATGGCAGATGACTACAGCGCTGGCGTACTCGCTTCAGCGACCATGGCTTTTTTGACCCGGACCAAACGGGACATGGTCGCTGAACGCGACCACGCCAGGGAAGCAGCCAGGGCTCCCCGCACCCAGTCATCCATGTTGGCCCTCGCACCACGTTTGCCGCATCCGGCGGTACGCGGCCTCGACATCGCGGGCGAAGGCGGGGGCGTCCATCAGCGGTGAGGATTGCATGCTCGGGCGGAGCGTTGCGCGGAGGGACGAGAGGCGCGGGAGGTCGTGGGCGAGGTCGGCGGCGATGCGGATGTAGTCGTCGCGGCTTTGGGCGATCAGCTCGGGCAGGCCGAGGGTGGAGAGGATGCTGGCGCCGCCGCGGGAGACGGCGGTTTGGCCGGGGAGGGTCACGAGCGGGACGCCCATCCACAGGGCATCGCAGGTCGTCGTGCCGCCGCAATAGGGTGTGGGGTCGAGGGCGATGTCGATCTGCTGATACCGTCGGAAATACTCGGGCATGGGGACGTGGGGGACGAACTCCAGGCGCTCGGCGTCGATGCCCGCGTCGGTGGCGCGGGCGCGGGCACGCTGGCGGTGATTGCCTTCGGGGGCGTTGAGCATGAGGCGCGAGTTGGGGGCGGAGCGGAGAATCTCCAGCCACATCTCCAGGGCCGGGCGGCTGATTTTGCTGAAGTTGTTCAGGCAGCCAAAAGTGATGTGGCCGGCCTGAGTTGCGGGCAAAGGACCGGGTTCCCCCGCTTCCTGTGGCGGCGGGTAGCACCAGTAGCTGCGCAATCGAACCGTTCGCTCGGAATAGAACGGCTGCTGCCAGCCCAATCGCAAGCTCAGATCGGGAGGGCGAGGCTCCTGCCGAGCCGGGGCCTGCGGATTGGGAAACTGCGGCTCGGCGGGAGCCTCGCCCTCCCGGTCGTCCGGGTCGAGGAAGGGATCGCTGAGGCGGTAGTCGATCGTTTCCAGGCCGGTCGTGCTACAGAAGGCCAGGTACGTCGCCTGCACGGGCGCGGGTTTGCGGGCGAAGACGAAAATCCGGTTGCCCTTCGTATGCATTCCCAGGTCGACGAGGATGTCGATGCGGTTGCGCGCGATGAGCTGCGCGAGTTGCTCGTCGCTGAGCAGTCGCGTGTCGTGCCAGTGGTCGCAGGAGGAGCGGAGGCGATTGGTCGTGGCGTCGGCCTGCTGGGTATCGGAATAGCAGAAGATCTCGAAGCGGTTGCCATCGTGATTCGTGAGCAGCGGCGTGAGGAATCGGCCGACCGGGTGGTTGTTGAAATTCGCCGAGACGTAGCCGATCCGGAGCCGGCGCTGGGCATCGGGATCGCCGAAACTGGGCGTCCGCGGCGCGAAGGCACGGGCATAATCACGGTTCCAGCCTGCATGATGCTCGAAAATGGCCTGGGCGTCGTTGGCGGGATCGAGATGGAGCAGCACCAGGAGGTTGTCGATGACCCGCGGGTCCGAGGTCAGCGTCGCGGCCCGGCGGTAGAAGGCCAGGGCCTCCTCGAGTTCGCCGGTTTCCTGAAGGATCGCGCCCAGGCCGTTGTGGGCCTCGCCCATGTCGGGGCGGAGCTCGATGGCTTTGCGGTATTGGGCGATCGCTTGTTCGATCTGCCCATCGTCGCGCAGCGCGGCGGCCAGGCTACAGTGGGCTTCGGCGTAAGCGGGCCGAAAGGAGATCGCCCGCTGCTGTGCCGCAATCGAATCTTTGGTTTGTCCGAGCTTGAGCAGCACGTTTCCCAAGTTGTAGTGGGCTTCGACGTAATCGGGGCGGAGGGAAATTGCCCTCTGGTAGGACGAGACTGCTTCGTGAGTCCGGCCCAGCTCATTGAGCACATTGGCGAGATTGTTGTGGGTGTCGGGAAGATCGGGGCGAAGCGATAGCGCTTTGTGCAGGACCTCAGCGGCCTGCGGGTACTGCTTGCGGTCGGCCAGGACCACGCCCAGGTTGCTGTAATAATTGGCCTGATTTGGATCGAGCTGAATCGCTCGGGCGAGAAACCGGCTGGCTTCGTCCGGGCGGGACGTCTGGAAGAACAGCACTCCAAGGCGATGAAATGTTTCGGCGTGATTGGGCGCCTGGGCCAGAATCTCGCGATAGAGCGCCTCGGCCTGGGCCAATTGCCCGGTGGCGTGATGGCGGGCGGCGGTTTGGAAGGTTTCGTCCAATGTCATCTGATGGCCGACCGGGTTGAGGAGAGCCCGGCTCTCCGGGGTGATGAAGACTGTCGATGCCGGTAGAATCGGTTTTCGTTGATGGACAAGCTCGAACTCAAGTACATCACGTTTGACAAATCGACCGCGCCGCAGGCGATCCGGATGAAGATACCGGGTTGGAGCGGGGCCGGCGACAAAATGGAGGATGGGTCCGAGCCGCAGCCTTGGCACTGCCTGCCGTTCACGGAAGGCGCGACTTACGGATTGGAGCTGGTTTATCCGTACGAGACCGAATGCCACGTGGTCAACGAGGACGGGAAGATTCGCTTCGACTGGGATTTTTCCCGCGAGCCACAGAGCCGGCTGACGGGCGGGGAATTCGTGACGTTTTTTCCCAAGGAGGCGTCGCACTTTTATCTGTTCAACACGGGGGTGGACCTGGCGCCGCCGGCGGGATACGTGGTGCGGACCGAGCCGCACCCGCGGTTTTTCACCGACCGCACGGGTGAGGCGCCAGTCGCGGTGGTCGGGCACGTGCAGGGTGAATGGTGGCCCAAGAAATTTTTCGTGGTGTTCAAGGCGCCGCTGCCGGGCAAGCGGCAGATCTTTCGCAGAGGCGAACCGTACGTACAGCTTCTGCTGGTTCCGCAGCGGCTGAGCCTCGAGACGGCGCCGATGTCGCCGCAAGAGAACGAGCGGCGGCGGGCGCTGGAGCAGAAGATCGCGCTGTCCAACCATCACATCGCGACCAACCTGTGGCAAAACCCTTCGGGCTACGCGTTCAGCAACCATTACAAGATTCTCGCGCGAGCCTTCAATCGCGAGGGGCAAGCGGGCGTCGAGGCCGCGGCGGCCGAGGGGTTTGCCGTCCACCAATTCTCGATCCCGCGCGACCAACCGATCTCCGAGTGCCTGGTCAGGGGTTATCAACTGCTCAAGGCGGAAAAATATCGCGAGGCGCGGGTGATTTACACGCACGTGCTGGAGCGCGAGCCCGACAACGCAGAGGCGCTGGCCCGGCTGGGGGTGGTGGCGGCGTGCCTCGACGTGCCGATGGTGGGCGTCAAGCTGATGCGCCGGGCAATCGAGCTGGAGCCGCGATCGGCGCTATACCGCACGAACCTGGGCGAGGTCTTCCGGCGGATCGGGCAGTTCGACGAGGCGGAAAAAGAATTTCGCGCGGCGCTTCAATTGATGCCCAACGATCCGTACGTATCGAGCAACCTGGGACTGACGCTGGCACAACTGGGGCGGACAGCGGAGGGAGTGCAACTGTGCCGGGCGGCGCTCGCGGCGGCGCCGCAGTTGCCCGCGGCCCATTACCGGATGGGGGCGATCCTGGCCCTCCAGGGGCAGACGGAGGGCGCGCGGGCGTTTTATCAGGCGGCGCTGTCGCTCGATCCCGGGTTCGCTGAGGCGCAGCGGGGATTGGAGGAATTAGCTGGACGCTGATAAGGACGGATCTGCCAAAATACCGGGAGGATTCTCCATGCAGCGAAAAGCTCTGATTCCCGCGCTTCGTGGCACGGCTTTGTAAGCCGTGGACGAGGGGGATCCAAGACACAAGACAGCGTTGGTGTGGGAAAGCCAGGTTCCACAGCGCGAACAACTCCCCGCCTACCGGGCAAAAAATCTCGGCAAGGCAGGTCGGTTTTCCCACACCAAAACCGGCGCCGGCTCAACGGCTTGATCCGTCCACGGGTTGAAAACCCGTGCCACGAAGATCCGAGCCCGGGACGCGAATCTGCATGCTTTGTGTCTGCTGCCCCGCGACTAATATTGCGGTCCGCCCGGGTTCATGTCCTTGTTCCAGAGGAGGATTCCACCGGCCATGCTCTTTACGTCTTTGAAGCCGGCCTGGCGGAGGGCCTGGGTGAACTGCATGGAGCGGCCGCCGCTCTTGCAGTGGACGACGATTCTGTCGTTGCGGTGCTGCTCGAGCTGGGCGCGGTGCTGGGCCATTTGCTGGAGCGGGATCAGCTCGGCGCCTTCGATGTGGGTGATCTGGTACTCGTTGGGCAGACGGCAATCGACGAAGTAGAAACTCTCGCGTTTGTCCAGCATCGACTTCACCTCGCGCGGCGTGATTTCCCAATCGGGCTTGAAGAGATAGCCGGGCGGCAAGCCGCGGGCGTCGAGGTTCGAGGCGGGAGCGGCGGCCTGTCCATTACCGCTCTTGGCGCGGTGGGCTTCCTGTTTGGTTTCCTCGAGGGATTTGGGGTCGAGGATAGGGACGCCGCAGAACTGCTCGTAATCGACCGGCGCGGTGATGGTGGGATGATCGCCGCACACAGGGCAGTTGGGATCACGGCGGATCTTGTAGGTGCGGAATTCCAGATCGACCGAGCTGTAAGTGAGCAGGCGACCGATCGCCGGGCGGCCGAGGCCGAGGATCAGCTTGATGGTTTCGTTGGCCTGGAGGCTGCCGATGGTGCCGCAGATGACGCCCAGCACGCCGCCCTCAGCGCAGCTGGGGACCGAGCCGGGATCGGGAGGCTCGGGGTACATGCAGCGGTAGCAGGGGCCGCGTTCTCCGGTGTCGGGGTTTTTCAGGTGCGGGGCGAAGACGGTGACCATGCCCTCGAAACGGAAGATCGAGCCGTAGACGTTGGGCTTCTTCTGAAGGACGCAGGCGTCGTTGACGCAATATCGGGTGGGGAAATTGTCGGTGCCGTCGATAATGACCTCATAGTCGCGGATGAGGTCCATGACGTTGGAGCTGTTGACGATGGTCTTGTGCTCGATGAGTTTGACGTCGGGGTTGAGGTCTTTGAGACGCCGGGCGGCGGCCTTGACCTTGTCTTCGCCGATGTCGTTTGTGCCAAAGAGGATTTGGCGCTGAAGGTTGCTCGGGCTGACGACGTCGATATCGGCCAGGCCGATGGTTCCGACGCCCGCCGCGGCAAGATAGAGGCTGATCGGGCAGCCCAGTCCGCCCGCGCCGATGCACAGGACTTTTGCATTTAGCAGCTTCTTTTGCCCTTCGGGGCCGACCTCAGGGAGAATCAGGTGGCGTTTGTAGCGGTTGACCTGCTCCTGGTTGAGTTGTGAAACCTGTCCCTTCTGTCCCATCGGCGGATTGAGCGTCTGTGTCATTTTTCACCTGATCGAGAATCAAAGAGCATGATAGCGCATGGCGGTGCAGGCTTTCCAGCAATGGACTTACTGCTGGGGGGTTTGCACGGAAGGCATGGTCGTTACTGGCTGGGCGATCGGAGGGGCGGGGACAAACCCCTTCATCGACGATTCGGGAATGGGAATGACGGTCGTGGTAAGGGGCTGACGGCCTTTGGCAGGAGAAAAGAGGATTCCCCAGCGCGTGCCGTTGTGGGCCGGCGTGGCGTCGAAAACGATCAGCCGCCGGGGGTCAGAGCCGAATACCAGCCCGGTTGGAACGTACACGTAGGTCTGGTGAGACACCGGACAGGCGTAGGAGACATCTTCACCGGGATCGGCAAAAGGCCGCAGCTCCTCCAGCGTCGCCGGAAGCCGGTGATATCGCGCATAGTAGAGAATGATCTGCCCCTCGATGGTGTGGAGGCGGTCAGCACAACTGTCGACATCGAAATAAGTGCTCTTGTCGGCAGCGCTCATGCCGCCGCCGGCGGTATTAGTCTTCGTGATCGGCGTCGGGTAGGTGTTGGGCCGGTCGGGCGTCAATTTGGTGGTGACGCACCCGCAAACAGCCGCCGCCAGCGGAACAGCAAAAAGGGCGCGGATCATAGGACAGATCATATTCCCGCGCGGTTGGGCTTCAAATGGGGGGCTTCAAATGGGGGGCGTCGAAGCGACGGTGGGTCTGGCCGGCGTCGTCGGCATGGTCAACGTCGAGACATTCAACTGGATTTCCAGGTCGTCGGCGCCGTCCTTCTTGCTGCCGATCCGCAGGTTGTCGATGCGAATGGGGATTTTGGCGCTCTCGATCTGGTAGAGCAGCTTGGCGACGCCGCTGGTCGTTCCGGTACCGGTCACCTGGAAGATGACCTGGGTGAACCCGGATCTCTGGTCCACCAGCGTCGGGGCTTCGCTGTGGGTCGAGGTGATGTTGACGCCGGATTGCGCCGCCCACTCGGAAACAGCGTGGCTCAACTGGCTCTGCGCCTCGGAGACGTCGGTCTTGAGGCCGTTTTTCATCATGTCGTTCCAGACCTTGGTGAGCTGGACGAGCTTATGACTGAGCCTGGCGTCGTCCGATTGAATTTGCTGCGCGGCGTCGGTCTGCTTCTTGATCGTGTCGCTCCACTCCAGCAGCGGGCTGAGGACCACCCAGTTGAGGATGGCCAGGACGACGACGACGCCGAAGCCGATCGCCACGTATCTTTCGCGTTGTGACAAGACCACTTTGCGCTCCGGCCGCTACTGGGCGACGTAGTTGAAGTCGATGACGAAGGTGATTTCCGTCTGGCCGCGGTTTTCGTGCCGCTCGGTCTGCACGATCTTGGCGCCGGAAAACTTCTTGCTCTGGTTGAGTTTGTCGGGAAGCAGGTTGATGACGTTGACGTTGGTCGCCTTGCCCTGAAGCTCGCCCTTCATGTCGGAATGGAGCTGCAAGACGGTTGCATACAGGTCGCTGGTCTGGGGCGCGACCGCGGTCAGGTCGTTGAGGCAGGCGACAAACTGCGGCTTCTCGGCATGCCATTTCCGGGCAATCTCGATCTTTTTGACGTCCTTGTTGGCGCGATCGCGCCAATCTTTTTTGTCGGTGTTGGCCTGGACCAAGGCATCGAGGGCGGTCTGGCGATGCTGGAGGCTGAGGTACCACCAGATCCCGCCAAACACGACCATCACGGCGGCGGCAATCGCCAGGACGGTCCGGCGATCGATCCGCTTCTCCGGGGGCGGCTTGAGACGCGAGTCGGCAAAGTCGATGAGACGATCGCCCGGCGCGACCCCCGAAACGGCAAGGGAGATCGGGGTTGCAAAGTCGCGGCCGTTCATCGAGCCCGGCGCCACCTGCACGCCCAGGTCATCGAGCTGGCCGTCGCGGAGGGAAAGGTCGAGGGTCTGTCCGATCGACTGGATCGGGGATTCGTCGGCGCCGGTGTCGTTCCAGACGATCATTTCGCGGCGGGATTGCTCGCCGGGCTGAAATGCCGCGCGGCGCAGCTCGCCCAGGAGGGTCGGCGCCGCTTCCGCGGAGGCGCCCACGTACCGCAGCACCTTGGGATGCCCGTTCAGCTGCGCGGCGAACTCCAGGCCGGATGGACCCAGCAGAAGCTGAAGCCCGTCGCGCGTCGATTTGGTGGAGGCGGCAACCGTGGTGGAGAACGGCGTGATCATCAGCACCCGTACCCGCGCCGCCTCGGCCAGTTGCGAAATCTGGTCGACGTATCGTTTGGGGACGGCGACGAGCAGAACGGAGGCGGTCCCCCCGCCGCTGGGCGTGCCGCCGGCAAAGTCGTACACCAGGTCGCCCAGCTCGGAGGAAAATTCGTTGGGGGCGGTGAGCCGGAGCGTGTCGGCCATCAACTGCTCGTCAACGGCCGGAACGTCCTTGTGCTTGGAGAGGACCCATTTGGCGGGCAGCCCGAAATTGGCCAGCCGGCTGTTAAAGGGGCCGTCTTTGAGGAACTGTGCCAGCGCCGCTCCCAGCGCCGCCGGGTCCTTCAGGCCGACGCCGTCGGGGTAGCGGAATTCGCCGGTCTTGACGACCTGCGGACTGCCCGAGGCGGCGTGAACCTCCGCGACGAGCATCGAACGCTCGCCGACGGCGATTCCCAGAACCTTGTTGTGACGCGGTGATTTCATTCAGACCTTATCTGCCGCCGCCCATCGGCCCAAAGCTGCTACCGCCGCCCGAAGCGATCGACCCCTGGATGCTGGGCCCGGGACCGAGCCCATGCCGCAACGACTCGCGAACCTGTTCCGGCAACGGCCAGCCGTACTGGGTCTTGTCCTGGCGGTAGACAATTTTCGCCGGGCTGAGCCGGGCGTCAACCACAATGAAGACCCGCTTGAACGCCCGCCCGTCCGGGCTGACGGCGACGATCTCGGCGGAATAGAAAAACGACCGGTTCGTGATGTACTGCCCGATCTTGGCGGCGGTCGCCATCGGGAGCGCATCGCTCACCCAGGCGATGCTGCTCGTGTCAGTGGTCTGCCGCTCGGCGATCAGCGTGTCCACGTCCGAAGGCTGGATGTTCGGCAGCGTCAGCAGCACCTCGCGCGGCGCCGTCGCCACGTCGATTAGCCCTGTGACAGACGTGGCCGCACCGGTCACGAAACTCAACTCATCAGCGACGGGTCGAATGTCCTGGGAGGTCAGATTCGCCTTGAGGGCGAAATCAAAAATGCTGGTGAAGGGCCCGCGAGTCTGGGCGGCGGTGGCGGCGGCCTGGGCCTTGGAGGCAGACATGGACTTTTGCAGGAGCTGCTGGAGCTGGTTGGCGGCGGCGGAATTGCCGCCGCCCCCGGTAGCGACGGTGCGGCCTCCGCCGCCCGACCGTCCGCCCGCAGCGACCCCGTTGCGGCCTCCCACGCCCCCGGCCGACAGGCTGTTTACGTTGACCCGGGGGTTGCCCTGCAAGTCGGTGGTCGGCTCGGCAGTGAAGACGGTG
>DATHPP010000090.1:0-4284 GCA_035483795.1 Tepidisphaeraceae bacterium
TCCCGACGTTCATGCCGCCGGTGCCCGGCTGTCCGGGAAATCCCAGTCCGCCCGCCCCGCCTGCCGCCCCGTCGGCTCCGGCAAATCCGTCGCCACCGTTGCCACCGTCGGCATATGTGCCCTGGCCGCCGGGACCACCGGCGATGCCCCCTTCGCCTGATCCGTTGCTCGCGACCAGCGTTCCACCGCCTTCGCCCTCGCCCGCGGCGCCGAGCTGGCCGGCGCCGCTGATCGTGCCGAAAGCAATCAATCCCGCGGTTCCCGGATCGCCGTTGGACCCGGGCTGCCCGTCGGCGACGGAAGTGGCGCCGGCAGCGCCGCCACGATCGCCGCCGCTTGCGCCCCCGTTGAAGGAGCCCCCCACGCCGTTCGCTCCACCGACTCCACCGGCGGTGTGCAGGCCCCCGGCGCCGGACGCGCCGCCCACCCCATTGGTCCCGCCGGCCCCGCCCCCGGCGCCGGGCGCCGTTCCCGACCCGGAAAAGTTGAGCGTCGCCCCCGCCGCGATGTTCACGTCGTTGCCGACGATCAGCTCCACCGGGTAATGCCCCACCCCGACCACGCTGTCCCCGCCGGGCACGTCCAGGTCCCCGGCGATCTTGAACACCGCCACGTTGCTCACCAGCGCCGACGTGTATGGAACCCCGTAGATTGTCCCCGCCGCGAACGGCCCCGAAATCGTCAGCGCGTCGCTGTTCAGCGTGACGGTGCTGAGCAGCGTCCGCCGCTCCAGAATCTCGAAGCTCGGGAGCAATTTGCCGCTCGAAGAACGACCTGGCCGGGCCGAAGAATGCTTTCTTGAATGACACATCGTTTTTCCTCCACATTCGCGGAGCCGCAGGCTCGCGTACCCTGACCAGGCGATATCCGACGGGCGCGAGCGTCAGGATTTTCAGGAATCTCCATCTCCTGATGGCGCCCAACTGGGCGCGCAGCGCCACAGAAAGAAACCGGCGGGCATTGCCCGCCGCGATTTAAAAAGCGGTAAATCAACGTCAGCGATGTTTTCGGTGATGCTTCCCGCCCGCTATCGGCGAAAGAGTTCTGGCCGAGTTGGTCGGCACGACCGCAGGAGTGACGATCGCCGCCAGACTCTGGCTCGACTGCGTCGCCTGAGCGATTGTGACGACTCCCGCAGCCGGCGCCGCCTGGTTGCCCAGGTTCGTGTTCAACGTGCTCAGCAAAGCCTGAAGATCGGCGCTGTTCACATTCCCGTCATAGTTGAAGTCCGCCTGGTCCCAGGCGCCGGTCCGGTTGAGGTTCGCCAATAGCACCTGGAGGTCGGCGCTGTTCACGGTCCCGTCCAGATTGGCATCGCCGACGAGCGTGTATTTCAGCTCGATCGTGTTGGGCGTGGCGTTGATGCCCTGTCCGTCGTTCCAGTCGGCGTAGCCGATGACCGTGTTGTGCTTCGGATTGTTCTGCGCCGCCAGTGAAGTGATCACGCCGGTCGAGTTGGACGGCACGCCATTCCACCCACCGTTGTTGTACCCGTTGTGCAAGTACATTCTGATGGCCGCTATCGGGTCGAGGGCAGGATTGTTGGCGTAACTGATGTAGAGCGTGCTGCGGCCGATGTCCAGCGTCGTGCCCGCAAAAGGATTCGTATTCGAGAGGCCCTGCATCGTGAACGTGCCGTTGAGATGGAGCGTGGCGGGAAGAGGATCGCCAGTCGAAAAGTTGAAGACCAGGGAATCATTACCGGCATCGCCGTTGATCGTCAGTCCACCGGCAGCGTTGGCAGGCACGTAGCCGCCGTGACCGCTGCCGTCCGACCAATCGATGTTCACGCTGTTGGCGTCTCGACTTAAATAGATGGGGGCGTTGCCGCCAACGTTGACGACAGGAGAAGCGGTCGTAGCGGTGGCCTCATTGCTGAGCGCCGTCTGTGTGCCGTTGGCGATCGCGGTGACCTCATAGAAATAGCTCGTGCCGGCGGCGACGCTCGTGTCGGTGAACATGCCGGTGGTAATGCCCGTGGCGATTGGCGTCGCGGCCTCGCCGCCGGCGGTGGTGCCGCGATAGACATCGAAACTCGAGGGTGCGATGGCGTCGGCGCTGATCGGCACCGACCAGGTCAGGACGACCTGCCCGACGCCCCCTTGCGCCGAGAGATTGGCCGGCGGATCGCCCGGCTGCGCCTCGTACGCGCCGATGTCGACGGTCGTGTTGAAAACGCGGGCCATATCGCGCTCATCCGTCGTCAGGCCAACGGTGCTCGCCAGCGTGTTGTCGCCATGATCAAGCGCGCCGCTCTGCGCGAGCAACGGGAAGGTGGGAAGCGGGCCGCCATACAAGCCCAGCGGCCCGAGAAGCGGATTGAGCGGAGCGGAAGTCGTGCCCACGGAATCCGAGGCGAGCCAGTTGCCCGAGATTCCGCCGTCCCCGTTGCCGACGAGATTGTGTCCAGCCGACGTGACCGGGCCGAAAACATCCGCGCCGTTTCCGGCAACGATGCAATTTCCAATCGACAATATTCCGGCTCCATCGAACAATCCCGCACCGCTGCGCCCGGAGACCAGCGAATTTCCGCTGATCGTATCGTTGACCAGCGTGGCGGTGGCGCCGGTTGCGTTATAGACGGCGCCGCCCGATCCCGGATGACCGGCGTCCCCCGCCGAATTGCCGGCCAGCGTGCTGTCGGTGAGCGTCAGCGTTCCCGCGTTGTAAATCGCCCCGCCGAAAATACCCGCCTGGTTATTCGCGAACGTGCAATGATCGACCAGCAGCGTGCCGTTGTTTCCCACAGCGCCGCCCTGGCCGCTGCCAGGGCTCTCGCCGGTCTGGGCGGTGTTGTGGGTGAACAAATCGTTCTTCAACATCAACGTCGAACTCGGCGCAACCGAGATGGCGCCGCCCACGGGATAGGAACCGGCGTACGATGCATTCTCGATGGTCAGGGCGGTTATCGAGACAAACCCGCCGGATCGCACCTGAAACACCTCTCCACCGCCGTTATATGTGGCGTCGATCGCGAGCAGTCCCGCGCCCGGTCCCTGTATCGTCACGTTACCCATCAGCGGGAATGCGCCGGGTTGGGTAATCTGGATTGTGCCGACGACGTTGGTCGCAAATGAGACAATGCTCTGACCGGCGTAGGGCTTGCTCGCGTCGTTTATCGCGTCAAATATCGAGTAATATGGAGAAGTCTGCGACACCCCGGTCGTGGAGCCAAGCAGGGATTGCACGACGAAGGCCCTCGTCGGCAAGGGCGTGTACTGCGCGTAGTACGGTACTCCGGCGGCGAGCGTCGCCGTCGATGCCGACGTCGTCTGCCCATTCAGCTGGAACGACAAATTGAAGTTGGTCGTCGAACTCGGGATCAAGGTTTCATAGACCGAGCCGGCGGCCAACTGTTGGATCACCTGCGGGCCCAGTCCCCCGAACGCCGGGTCGTTAGCGAAGCCCTCGAGTTTCAGCGGCGACAGGTAATTGACCGCGCCGGCGCCAAGCTGAACCGACGAGAGCGAAAACTGCGAAACGTTGACCAGAAACAGCGCATCGTAGCCGGCGAAGTTCGGGCCGAATTGCCCGCCGAGGTGCTCGCGCACCAGCGCCAAACCGGCGAACTGCGGCGCGTTGGCTTGAAGACCCGCAAAACTCGACACCGGCAGGGTCGATAGTCCGAACGCCTCGGCGCCTCCGCTCAGGTCGGGAATGAAAGGCGAGTTCGCATCGGTGTTCACGTACGGATCGGCGCGCATCGGCGTCGTACCGGCGAAGCCAACCGTTCCGGTCTGCGCCGGAGAGAATCCGCTCATGTCGTTGGCGGATTCGAGAAGCCGTCCATTGCCGCCGGCGGCGCCGGTGGAAGCGAAGTTCCCGTTGTAGCCCCCGGCGCCGCCCGCGGCGGTGATGACGCCACTTCCGGTGAGCACGGATCCGATCAGCTCGACGGTCCCACCCGCGCCGCCGCCGCCATTTCCGCCGGCGCCGCTGTATCCGCCGTCGGCGCCTCCTCCACCTGCGCCGCCATCGCCGCCTTGCCCGCCGGTGCCGGCATTGAGACCGGGAGAAGTTGCACCGGCTTGTCCGGCGCCGCCGAACCCGCCCGACGTTGGCCCGGCGCCACCGCCATGGTCGTCGGTAATCGTCCCCGCGCCGCCGGGCGAACCGTCGGCATGAATCGAGCCGGCGACGGTGATGCTTCCGTAAGCGTAGATCTCGATCGCGCCCCCGCCTGCGCCGCCCGCGGCACCAGCGTTTCCGTCACCTCCCTGCCCACCCGCGCCGCCATTGCCGCCAAAGGCACCATTGCCGCCCTGTCCTCCGCCCAGGCTCGGC
>DATHPP010000091.1:0-9522 GCA_035483795.1 Tepidisphaeraceae bacterium
GGTTGGAGCTGACGCCGTTCGAGTTCATCGACATCGAGCCCTGCGCCGTCTCGCCCGGCTCGACGACACCGTTGCGATTGCGGTCGATGCCCCACATGAGGCTCGGATCGAACCCTTTGACAAGCTGAAGCTCGCCGGGCGTTTCCATCGCCTGGTTCTTGGCCAGGTACGGCTCGGGGAGAGATCCGTAGTAGTCGCTCTCGGCGCCGTCGCCGTTGGTGACGTTCGAATCGGCGTCGATCCAGTCGATGATGCTGTCGGCAAATTCGCTGGTGATCCCGGGAAGCTGAATCACCGCGGCCTGGCTGGCGGTGTTGAGATTGAGCTTGGAGGCTTCGTCGGTGATGCCGAACTCGTAGGTGTTTTCGTTGGCCGAAGGGCGGAGGAGCCAAAAATAGGCGGTTGCGCCGGTGGTGGGATCGCCGAGGGTGAGGGCCTCGCCCGGGAGGCTGAGGACGTAGTCGGCTTCGCCATCGATGTTGTCGACCATGCCCATGACGTATTGTTCGGCGCCGAGCTCGACGGCGTCGGCCTGGTTGGCGGAGGCGCGGTTAGCCGCGGCAGCCAGCTCCACCCGCATCGATCGGGCGAATACGATCACCAGCGCGCCGAGAATCACCATCACCCACATGGCGGTGATGAGGATGGAGCCGCGTCTGAAGCCGGTTTCGTGGTGAATCCTCATCCGCCACCTCCTGCCCGGCCGCCGCCACCACCACCGGTGGCTCCGCCGCCAGTCTTTGAGTTACCTCCGCTCCCGCTGCCCTTGCTGCCGCCACCGCTGCCGCCGCCCGCCGCGCTTCCGGTGGCAGTGGTTTCCTGGGTGACACAAGAGAGGGCGAAGACCCGTCGCTGGTGGACGATCTGCCGGGGGTCGGTGGCGCCGGGGGGATGGAATTCGAGCGTCACTTCGACGGCGGCGGGAAGGGAGTTGTTGTATTGCGTGGAGTCCCATGAGGTCTGCCACTGCTCGCCGTCGTAATACTCGAGCGTGAACATGGTGACGTTGCGGCAGATGACTTCCTCGTCGGGCGTGGGGTTCTGCTCGGACAGCAGGTTGGGAATGACCTGCCGGACAAGGCAGATCCCATCGGGCCGGGCTTCGGTGGTGAGCACGACCTGTTTGATCTCCCCGTTGCCGGTCTGGTGCTGGGGGGCGTAGCCGTTGGTGAAAAAGTTGAGTGTGTCGCCCACTCCCGCGGCCGAGCCGTTCTGGTTGCCCTCGAAGGGCCCGACGAGCACGCCGTTGGAAGCGGGCGGCTGGGTGGGCAGGGGCGAGGCGGTCGGGTTGGGCGGCTGGGCCGCCTGAAGATCGGTGCGGATCAGGTCCCAGGCCATGTCGACCGACCCGATCGGGGCAATATCAGCCTTGGTGTTTTCCTGCGTTTTGAAGGCGATGTAGAGGCTGCTGAAAATGGAGAACGCCAGGATGCCGGAGATCACCAGGGCGATGAGAAGCTCAAGCAGAGTGAAGCCGCTGCGTCGATTGTGGTGCAGGCATTCTGGTGCCGCCGGTGCCCTCACCGGCGGTCTTCGCGCGCCGCCAGATTCCGCCGGTGAGGGCACCGGCGGCACTTTTAATCGAAAGCCTGCACTGCTACGCCATGCTATCTTCTCAGGATCAAAACGACTCAGTTGGAGTGGAAATCCTGCACGACCATATTGGCTGAGATGGGCGCTTTTATTGTCCATCACGTTCCTCCCGTGACGTTGCCCATCGACGGTCCGCGCTTGGGATTGGTGTTGGTGGCGGGCTGCGCGCCCGGACCCTGCGGGGCGTTGGAATACACCAGCGTCGAGAAGGTGAGAAACTGTTCCTGCCCCCGACTCTTCCAGATCACCTTGAGATCCAGCTCACTGAGCGTTTGGGGCTGGATGTCCTGCTGATTGACACCGCGTTGATTCCATTGCTGGACCTGCGCCGTCCAGGTGTAATCCTGGTATTCGGGTCCTTCGAGGGAAAAATCTCCAGCGAGATTGCTCGAACTCTCCCACTGCCCGGTGGCGACGATCTCCTGGAGCTTGGAGGAGCCAAGCTGGGCGGCGACGGTGCGATGCTTCGCGATCGACGCCGCCCGCGCCGCCAGGGAAATCCCCTTCATCGCCACCGGAAGCACGATGGCGATCAAAACCATGGCCGCCAGCACCTCGATGAGCGTGAAGCCACGAGCGCCGACGCCTGACGATTTTGAGGATGGTGACCTGTTTTTCATCGCGGCTGCTGTTGCTGTTGTTGCTGCTGCTGGGCCCACTGCTGTTCCTGGGGGGTGAGGACCTTATACATTTCCGTCGCCGAGAGGCAGCCGATGACGTAGGTCTCGCCATCGGAGCTGAGGACCTGGATCTGTGCCGGGTCGACGCGGCCATTGGGCTGGAACTGGATGTATTGACCGTCCTGCTGCATGGGAGCGTTCCAACTCAAGCGGGTGCTGTCGGGCGCCTCAAACTGAAGCCCAAAGTTGCTTGTCAACTGGCCAAATTGCCCGTCATCCTGCTGCCTGGTCAACCAGTACGTCCCCTTGCCCGAGTCGAGATTCATACGGTAAGGGACGCCCTGGGTGATCGCCTGCGATCGTGCGTAGTGCGTCAGGGCGACGATCTGCTCGGCACATTGCGCGGTACGGCGGCCCCGGGCAAAACCATGCAGCCTCGGGACCGCCATACCGATGATGATGGTAATGATCGCCATTACCAGGATCAGCTCGAGCAGGGTGAACGCACGGTGACGCATGGAATCCCTAGTTGGCGGCCGTCCCGCTGGCACCGCCCCAGTTGTTGATTTCGTTTCCGGTTGAGTCCTTGGCGCCCTGGGTCGTGTAGAGGTCGTAATCCTTGCTGTGCTGCCCGGGGGCGACGTAGACGTAGGGATTTCCCCACGGGTCCTTTGGCACGAGTTTCACGTACGGACCTTTCCAGGACCCTTGCGGCACGTTTCCGGGCTGCATCACCAGGGCTTGCAAGCCTTCGTCGGAAGTCGGATAGCGGCCGCACTCGACCTCGAAGGAATCGAGCGCGCTGCTGATGTTGGTGATGTCGGCCTTGGCCGCGGCTTTCTTGGCGTCTTCGCCGCGGCCGGCAATTCTGGGCACCACCACCGCCGCCAGGATCGCCAGGATCAACATGACGAGCATCAGCTCGACGAGGGTAAAGCCACTCTTTCGGTTTTGACGCGCAGTTGAGTGATTCATAATGACTCCCAGTGGACTACTAGTTTGGACTACTTGATCAAATCCTGAATGCTGAAGATCGGCAGGAGCATTCCCACCACCACTGTTCCGATCACGCCGGCCATGATGAACAGCAGGACGGGTTCCAATACCGCGACAAGGATGCGGAGCTGCCGATCCAGATCGCTTTCAAATGAGCTGGCGACACGCACCAACTCCTTGTCCAATCGTCCGGTTTCCTCCGCGACGGCAATCGTTTCAACCACCGAGGCGGGGAACAGCCGTTCAGTTTCGCCCAGCGCCTTGGACAGCGACTGGCCGCGCTGGACCTCTTCGATGCCCTTGGAGACAGCGTCGGCCAGGGTCTGATTTCCGATGGCTTCGCGGGCAACCTTCAAAGAGGCGACCAGAGGAACCCCGGAACCGACCAGCGTCCCGAGCATGCGGCAAAAACGGATCAGGGCGAAATGCGCGATGACCCGTCCCAGCAGCGGGATGCTCAACAGAGTCTGCTCGAAGCGGCGGCGTCCGGTGTCGCTCTTGATCCCGCGACGAAGGAGGACGAACAGCGCGACGAAGGCGCCGGCCAGGTACAGGCCATAGTGCTTGAGCACGTCGCTGAGGGAGATGATGAAGCGGGTAAGGGCCGGAAGCGTTCCGCCGAAGTCCTCGAACATTTTGGAGAACTTGGGGATGAAGAACGTGAGCAGAAAGATCAGGACGATAACGGCGAGGCAGGCCAGCACGCTGGGGTAGACCAGGGCGGCCTTGACCTTGCCTTTGAGGTCGGCCTCGCGGGTGCGGAAGTCGGCGATCTGGGCGAGGACGACGTCGAGGAACCCGCCCGCCTCGCCGGCCCGGACCATAGCGACGTAGACGGGGGAGAAGCTTTTGGGGTACTTGGCCATGGCGTCGGCCAGGGCGGTGCCGCCCACCACGTCGTCATGAAGTGCGCCCCATTGATACCGGACGGCGGGGCTGCTGGCCTCGCGCTTGAGCAGGCTAAGGGCGCGGGAGAGCGGGACGCCGCCGCTGAGTAAATTGGCCAGCTCGCGGGTGAAGGATTCGACGGCCTTCATGGGCACGCGCCCGGGCCTCGGTGCCGCGGCCTGGGCCTTGGCCGCGGCCTTGCCGCTCTGTTCGATTACGCTCAGCGGGTGCAGCCCTTTTTGCATGACCTGGGCGACCGCCGCAGATTTGCTGTCGGCCGACAGCGTCCCTGCGGTCTTTTCGCCCTTGGTTCCGATCGCCGTGTATGCAAAGGTCGTCATCGCTGAATCGTTAGTACCGCGGCCCGCGTGGCGGCTTCCAATTGCTTGTCATTGGTCACTTGTCATTGGTCACTTGTCATTGGTCATTTGTCGTTGGTCATTTCTGAGGCCAAATCCGCAAGTGACAAATGACCAGTGACCAACGACGATTTTACATGTTCATGCCGAGCGCTTCCGCCCCCGCGCTGAGGGTTTCGTCCTTGGTCAGGCGGAGGACTTCCTCGACGGTGGTGCGGCCTTCACTGACGAGGCGCCAGCCGTCGCCGCGGAGGCTGTTCATCCCCTGCCGAATGGCAACCTCGCGAATCTTACCCGAAGAGGCGCGTTCGATGGTGAGATCGCGAATGTCTTCGCTGATCGGCATCAGCTCGAACACACCCTGACGTCCGCGATACCCGGTGCCCAGACAATTTCGGCAACCCTTGCCGCGATACACTACCTGCGGCGGGTCGGTGACGCCGGAGGCGATCATCGCATCCAGTTCCGCCTGCGGGGCGGGTTCCTTGCAGTGCTTACAGATCACGCGCACCAGCCGCTGCGCCACCACCATCTCGAGTGTGGAGGCGACCAGATACGGTTCGATTCCCATATCAATCAGACGCGTGATCGAGCCGGGGGCGTCGTTGGTGTGCAGGGTGCTGAAGACGAGGTGGCCGGTGAGCGAGGACTGCACGGCGATTTCCGCTGTCTCGCGGTCGCGGATTTCACCGATCAGGATGACGTCGGGGTCGTGACGCAGAATGGCGCGGAGACCGGCGCCGAAGGTCAGGTTTGCCTTGGTGTTCACCTGGATCTGGTTGATCCCGCGCAACTGGTATTCGACCGGGTCTTCGATGGTGACGATCTTCTGATCGACAGTATTGATCTTGGATAGAGCGGCGTAAAGCGTCGTCGTCTTACCGGAGCCGGTCGGCCCGGTGACGAGAATAATTCCGTGTGGGAGGTTGATGACCTGTTCCCAGGCCTTGCCGTCGCGTTTGGAGAAACCCAGGTGCTCGAGGCCGAGAAGCGCGTCGCCACGGTCGAGAATACGAAGCACGACGGCTTCGCCGTGAATCATCGGGATGACCGAGACGCGGAGGTCGATCTCGCGGCCAGCGACTTTCAGACGGATGCGGCCGTCCTGCGGAACGCGCTTCTCGGCGATGTCGAGGTGACTGAGAATCTTCAGGCGCGAGACGATTGCCGCGTGGAACTTGCGGACCTGCGGCGGAATGTTGGCTTCCTGGAGCACGCCGTCCACGCGATAGCGCACGCGAAGCTGGTTCTCGAACGGCTCGACGTGAACGTCGGTCGCACGCAGGTCCAGCGCCTCGGCCATGAGCTGGTTGACGAACTTGATGATCGAGGCGTCCTGGGCCGCGGCGGTGGCGCTGGTCAGGTCGAGATCGTCCTCGTTGGTCTCGATGACCGTGAACTCTTCCTCGTTCACGCCCATGGACTGGAGCGTGTCGGCCCCGACGCCCAGGAACTTCTTGGCGGCGCGATCGATCTCGCTGGCCGGCGCCAGCGCCGGACGAACCTCGAGGCCGGAACTGAGGCGCAGCTCGTCCAGGCCGCTCGTGTCAAAGATGCGGCTCGTCGCCACCGTCACCGAACCATCCGGCTCCTCGCTGAGCGGGAGCAACCCGTGCGTCAACAGCAGCCGCACCGGGAACTTGACAAGCAATTCCTTCGAGGGAGATACCTTATCCAGATCGACGAACGGGACGTGAAAATAGTCGGCCAGGTGGCGCAGCAGCTTGTCCTCGGGAATGGCCGGCGTCCCGTTGCCGTTTCCCGATGTGCGCAGCGCTTCGTCCAGCGATTTGCCTTCGGCCAGGGCCGCCCGCACGCAGCTGGCGGCCTGGTCGTCAAACAGCCCGTCCCGCGAAAGAATCGCGATAATGTCGTTCAAATCTTGGCCTCGCTTATGCTAAGAATACTTAACCGATGGACGGATGTTCGATTCGTAGTGCAGTTACCGATGTTACTCGATCCGCCACATCGTGTTGCATCGCAGCCCGTGCCAATTAGAATCGCCCTCACATGGGCTTGGGCTGCATCTTCAGGGAAAACCCACCGCGCCCCAATTGGCGCCGCAGTGGGCGCTCTGGATGCGCAGTCCTGCTGACATCGCTTTTTGTCACCTCTACCGCTCTTAGTACCCCGCAAGTCGCCGGGCCTTCCACTCAACAGACGCAACCGCTCACCCCAAACCCAACACTGGACCGGGCACAGGCCCTTTTGCAGGCAAATCGCTGGCAAGCCGCACATGACCTGCTCGTTCCATGGCTTAACACGCACCCGCATGCTCCCGACCGCGACCGCGCGATCTACCTGCTGGCCGAGGTTTACTACGAGAACGGCGATCGCATCCGCGCCTTTTATCACTTGGACGAACTGCTGGACAACCATCCCGAAAGCAAGCTCTTCTTTCCGGCCCTGGAATTTCAGTACGACATCGCCGACGCCTATCTCAATGGGTACAAGGACACGTTCCTGGGAATGTCGATCCTCGGCAGGACCGACGAAGCCATCGAGATGCTCTTCCGCATTCAGGAGCGTTCTCCCGGTTCGCCGATCGCTGAAAAGGCGCTCAAACGCACCGCGGATTACTATTTCAACGACTCGGAATTCGACCTGGCCGCTGACGCTTACGAGTCGTACATCCGGGCCTATCCGCGAAGCGCGGATATTCCACAAGCCAAGCTCCGGCAGGCGTTTTCGAACCTGGCGCAGTTTCGCGGCCCGCGATTCGATGCCACGCCGCTGATCAACGCACGTTCGCAGTTCAAGGCGATTGAGGTTCAGTACCCTGAGCTTGCCGCCGAGTCGAACGTGCCGCAGTGGATCGACCACATCGACGCCGACATGGCCAAAAAGGCGTATCTGGTCGCCGAATTCTACCGTAATACGGGCCGGCCCGGTGGCGCGGTCTTCATGTACCGCTACGTCATTCAAACTTATCCCAACTCAACTGAAGCGAAGATGAGCCAGCGCGAGCTCTCCCGAATGCCGGCGTGGGCCTTGCGCCAGGCGCCCCCGCCGCCGAGCAACCCGGAGGCGGCGGCGCAGCCGCTCCCGGCGGCGCCGCCGGAGACGCTTCCACCGCCGGGCAGCAACCAGAAGAAGCCATGAGACTCGACTATCTGAAGTGGTTTATTTCCGTCCCGCTGCTGCTGGCGGCGGGATGCGGCTACACCTGGTCCGACAACGGCAACAGTTTCGCGCCACAAGTCGCCCACGCGTCCAACGGAATCTATCGCCAGAACGTCTCAACCGTGGCCGTGCCCATTTTTACCAACATCACCTACGACCGCGGTCTGGAGTTGTCTCTGACCAAGGCCGTGATCAGCGATCTGGAGGCGCACACGCCCTACAAGGTCGCGCCCCGCGATCGCGCCGACACGATTCTGGAGGGGACGATCGTTTATTCCGGAACCAATCTGCTCAGCCGCAGCCCCTCCAACGCCCTTCCGCAGGAGCAGCTCAGCCTGATCATCGTGAACTTTACCTGGAAAGACCTGCGCAACGGCCAGATTCTCACCGACCGGCGAAGCTTCCAGCAGTCCGCCCCGTATTACCCGACGCTGGGTGAAGACCCCTACGTCGGACAACAAGACAATATCGAAAAGCTGGCCCGGGCGATCGTCGAAGAGCTCGCGGCGCCGTGGGGGAAAACCGCTAAGTCGAACTGAGATTTCCCGCTCTCCCGGAGCCAGAGGGAGCAGGAGAAGCACCTGCCATCATTCGCATCACTCTCTCTTGCGTTGCATCAGCGCGAGCAACTTCGCCAATTAGCCGCCCCTCTCGCAACACGAGGGTGCGGGTGGAAAGGTTCAGCACCTCAGGGAGTTCGGAGGAGATGAGCAGGATCGCCACGCCGCGTTGCGCCAATTCGTCCAGCAGCTCGTGGAGTGCGGCCTTGGCGCCGACGTCGACGCCGCGGGTCGGTTCGTCGGCGATCAGCAGCTTGATCTGCCGCCCCAGCCATTTGGCGACAGAGACTTTCTGCTGATTGCCGCCGCTGAGCTGCGCGACGGGGGCATCCAGCGACGGGGTCTTCACGCGAAGCTGCGCGAAACTCTGCGCCGCCGCTTCGCGCTCGCGAGCGCCGGCAATGAAACCGGCGCGGCTGAACCGGCTCAGGAACGGCAGCGAAAAATTGAATCGCCCGCCCGCCTGGAGAATCAATCCCTGCCGCTTGCGGTCCTCCGGCACCATGCCGATGCCGCGGCGCATCGCCTCCTTGGTATCGCCGATCGACAAAGGCCGTCCGTCAAACTCGATGCGCCCCTGCGCCTCGGGGTCGAGCCCGAAAATCGCCCTGGCAATCTCGCTTCGCCCCGCGCCCACCAGCCCGGCAAATCCGACGATCTCCCCTCGCCGCACGGAAAATGAGATGTCGTGGAACTTTCCGGGTGAATTGAGCCCGCGCACCGATAGCAATTCATCGCCCGGCGCGGCATGCATGTGCTGCGGAAAATAATCCTTGACCGACCGGCCGATCATCATCTGCACGACCTTGTCCTGCGTCGCCTCGGAGCGGTCGAGCGTGCCGACGTATTTCCCGTCCCGCAAGACCGTGATCCGGTCGCACAGCCGGAGCACTTCGGGCATGCGATGCGAGACGTACACGATCGTCACGCCGCGGCTTTTCAGTTCTTCAATCAGCCGGAATAGCTGCCTCGCCTCCGGCTCGGACAGTGAGCTGGTCGGCTCGTCGAAAACAAGAATGTTCGCTCCCGTGCCGACTGCGGATGCGATTTGGACCAGCTGTTCCTGTGCCGTCGAAAGCTGTCGCATAGGGCGTTCGACGTCGAGATCGGCGCCGATGCCGCCGAGCAGCTCGACGGCCCGTCGCTTCATGGCCGCCGGGTCGACAAAAACGCCCAGCCGGCGCGGGTACCGCCCCATCGAAAGGTTCTCGGCGACGCTCAAATCGGGGCAGAAGGCCAGCTCCTGGTGGACCATCCCGACCCCCGCCGCGATCGCATCCGCCGGCGAAGAAAAGCTGCGGGCAATTCCATCGATGCTGACAGACCCCGAGTCCGGCCGATGAATCCCCGCCAGCACCTTGCCCAGCGTCGATTTCCCGGCGC
>DATHPP010000092.1:0-39122 GCA_035483795.1 Tepidisphaeraceae bacterium
GACCAGATCGAGGCCGGCCTCTCGGGCCATGCGAAGGGCGTCCGAAGTGGACACAACCCCAACCTGCTCTTCCTTGTCGTTGATGAGCCGGACCGGCGAAATGCGGATCTGCTCATTGTGGCGAAAATGTGTAGAAATGGCGTACGTCTCCTGTGTTGTTACTGCTTCCGGTCGGGCACACGCGCGAATCCGAAAGCGTAGACCCAATTGTAGATTTACGATTCGGGATTTGACAGTGAAAAATGCGAAATGCTGCCGCTAAGGCGGGTCTTACGGGACCTTTATGCAGGGACGGGGGTCGGATCATGATTGGGCGGCAACGGCGTGGGCGACGCCGTGGGTGGCGATCTCCTGCTGGCAACGCTGTATGAACTCGCTGACGGTCATCTTGCCCACATCGCCCGCGCCCAGGGCGCGGACGCTGACTTCCCCGGCCTGGGCCTCTTTTTCCCCGACGATCAACTGATAGGGGATCTTCTGGAGGCTGGCATCGCGGATTTTGGCGCCAATCTTGTCGGCGCCCAGATTTGCCTCGACCCGCAGGTTGTCCTGCCTGAGGGCCGCGATGACCTGGCCGGCGTACTCGTTGAACTTCTCGCTGATCGGCAAGACCGCCACCTGAACTGGAGCGAGCCAGAGCGGGAACGACCCGCCGAAGTGCTCGATCAGGATGCCCATGAACCGTTCCATGCTGCCGAAGGGGGCGCGGTGGATCATGACCGGGCGATGGGGCCGGTTGTCTGAACCTGTGTAAGTGATCTGGAAGCGTTCTGGCAGAACGTAATCGAGCTGGACGGTGCCGAGCTGCCACTTGCGCCCGATGACGTCGCGGACGAGGAAATCGACCTTGGGACCGTAGAACGCGGCTTCGCCCGCCGCCTCGACGAAATCCATCTTCATGTCGGTGAGCACCTCACGGATTTCCTGCTCTGCCTGGAGCCATACCTCCTTGTTGCCGGCGAACTTAGGGCTGTTGGGGTCGTGCTTGCTGAGGCGGATTTGCACGTCCTTGAAGCCGAGCGCGTGAAAGACAAACTGGACGAGCTCGACGGTGGCGCGGAACTCGCCTTTGACCTGCTCGTGGGTGCAGAAGATGTGGGCGTCATCCTGGGTGAAGCCGCGGACGCGGGTCATGCCCGAAAGCTCGCCGGACTGCTCGAAGCGGTAGACGGTGCCGAACTCGGCCAGTCGCAGCGGCAGATCGCGGTAGCTTCGCGGCTCGCTGGCGTAAATTTTGATGTGATGCGGGCAGTTCATCGGCTTGAGCAGGTAATCTTCGCCGCTCAGGGCCAACTGCCAGACGATCGCGTGACGACGGGTCAGGTCGGAAACGTCCCAGGGATAGCCTTTTTCAAGCCCCGCTTTGGCGACCAGTTCCTTTTCGCGTTCGGGCGGTAAGGGCTCGCCTGAGGTTTTGGCTTCCTCCAGCGCATCCAGAAGGGCCTGGGCGCCTTCCTTGAGGAAGCGGACCAGGGGGAACTGGCTCTCCTTGTAATAGGGATAGTGGCCGCTGGTCTTATAGAGATCGACCTTGCCGATGTGCGGCGTATAGACCATCTGGTATCCCCGGCGGAACAGCTCCTCCTGCAAAAAGTTCTGGAGGATCGTTCGCACCATCGCCCCTTTGGGCTTCCAGAGGATGAGCCCCGGGCCGACCTGGTCGTCGATGGTGAACAGCCCCAGCTTCTGGCCGATCACGCGGTGATCGCGTTCCTTGGCTTCCTCGAGCTGCTTGAGGTGGGCATCCAGCTCTTTCTTGTCAAAAAACGAAGTCCCGTAGATGCGGGTGAGCTGCTCGCGTTTCTCATCGCCGCGCCAGTATGCCCCGGCGACGCTGAGCAGCTTGAATGCCTTGATCTTCCCGGTGTTCGGCACGTGCGGGCCGCGGCACAGGTCCAGAAAATCGCCCTGCTGGTAAGTCGAGACGGTGGTTTCGCCGGCAGTGGCCAACTCATCGATGATCTCGTCCTTGAAGCGCTGGTTTTCCTGATGCAGGCGCTCTTTGGCCCGCGGCGGCGGAAGCTCGTCGCGCTTGAACGGCAGCTTCTGATCGATGATCTTCTGCATCTCGGCCTCGACCTTGGGCAAGTCTTCCTGCGAGAAGCCATTGGGGAACTCGAAATCGTAGAAGAAGCCGTTTTCGATGACGGGGCCGATGGTGTACTGAACGCCGGTGCCGTAGAGATGGCGAAGCGCCTGGGCGAGCACATGCGCCGTGCTGTGGCGCATGACCATGAGACCCTCGGGGTCGCGGTCGGTGATGATCTGGACCTCGTGCGCCCCGGTCAGGGGGTGGGAGAGGTCGACGAGCTTGCCGTCCACCTTGCCGACGATCGCGGCTTGTCCGAGCCGCCTGCCGATCGCGTCGGCCAGTTGGCCGACCGTGCCGCCGTCGGGGATGTCCTTGATGCTGCCGTCGGGGAGTTTCACCGAAGCCATGGGTCCTCGTTGCCGCTTACTCCCTCTCCCTCCGGGACAGGGTGTTGTGGCACAGCCGCCCTCGGCTGTGTTCGACCGACAAGTCGAAGCCTTCCTTCCGCCTTCGGCGGAACACAGCCGAGGGCGGCTGTGCCACATCCGTTCTGAGCGAGTGTAGTCGCCCTGATCGCTAGTTCAAATCCAGCTTGCCTTCTCTGGGCCGGACACTCTTCCAGAGGCCGATCGCCCAGTTCAGGTCATTGAAGTCGTCGAAGTAAATCGTGACGCAGGCGACGGAGCCTTTGGCGGCGGTCCAGGTGTTCAGACCCCAGTACCCGCGACCGCCGTTGCCTTCGGGCAGCAGATACGCATGCCCCGCAAGGCCCGGCTCCTGGCGGTCGAACATCTGCACGGGAATGCCGGGGCGACCCTCGAGCATCTTCTCAATCGCGACTTCCGCCTCGGCGTTGTTGGTGTTGAAGACTGAAGCGTAGATCGTGCGGCCGGGTTTGAAGAGGACGACATCCCCGCAGTCGACACGCCGTTTGAAGTCGGGTTCGACCAGGATGCTCCAGTCGGTGCCGATGACTTGCCGGATCACACGTAAACCACGAATGACGAAATCCGAATGACGAATGACGAATCAAATTCGAAATACGAAAGACCGACGCTCGAAACTGCTCCACGGGGAGGTCTTGGTTTCGTCATTCGTATTTCGTTCATTCGGAATTGATTCGTCATTCGTCATTCGAGTTTCGGATTTCCGCTTCCGGCGACTCATTAGATCCTCATCCCCAATATCGTCGCTTCAAATACCAGTGCTCCGTCGACCAGCCCCTGGACTTTGGAACAGAACCGGCCATGACGTACCCAACCCACCTTTGCCAGCAGATAGAACCGTTTGCCCGGGGGAATGGGGGCGCGAAAGCGGACGTCGTCGACGCCGCTGAAGCCGATAAATCCTTCCCACTTCTCGATTTCCGCGTAGTAGAAGCCCGCCAGCTGCGCCCCCGATTCGATCATCAGTACGCCGGGCATGAGCGGACGACCGGGAATGTGATACGGGATCCAGAATTCATGCTCCGTAAGATCTTTATAGCCAATGATTTGTCCCTTTTCACGGTCGACGTGAACGATGGCGTCCAGCTGCGCCAGCGGGCCGCGTTGGGGGTTGCGCAAGCGGATATGCTCCGCGTCAAACAGGACGCGGTTGAGATCGATCCCGGAAATATCGAAGAGAAATTGCGGGGGCATGCGAGAAAAGGCCGGGCAGCGCGGAGAACCCTCGAGACGTGCGGTCGATGGGGACGCGGCGGAAGCGGTGAAGGACCGTTCCCGCCGCCGACCTTGGGTCTGCGTCAGGATTGCGGCGTCGCGTTGCCGGGAGCGGGCTCGGTCTCGCGGTTTTCCAGAATCCGCTGGCGGATCTTCTGGGCCTCGGCCTTGATTTCCTGCATCTTTTTGCGGACACGGGTGCCTGCGGCCTTGTTGCCGCCCACCGCTTTGTTCAGGTCATCCTCGACCTCGTTAACCAGTTGCTTGAGCGCCTCGTACTCGGGCAATGCCATAAAAAGCCTCCGTAAACAATGCCAAAGGCGAAAAACTCTAGCGGTAGCGGGGAAATTGTCAATCGATGCGGAATCTTGCCAAAGATTAAATGGGTTGGCGTCCATTGGCGGCCCACCACCACCTACAGCAATAATACGACAAACATTGCCCTGGTCACTTGTCACTCGTCACTGGTGCCCTCAGAGCCTGTGAAGATTGCCAGTGACAAATGGCCAATGACAAGTGACGGGCGACGCCCCGGCGTCATCCTTCGCGAACCCGGCGGTGAAAGGCATCGATCAGTTTCCGCGTGATCGGACCTGGCTTGCCCGTCCCGATCACCCGGCCGTCGATTTTGGTCACGGGGATGACTTCGGCCCCGGTGCCGGTCAGGAAGCATTCGTCGGCGATGTATAAGTCGTGCCGCTGCAAGATCTTTTCCGCCAGCGGGATGCCGGCGGCCAGGCACAGCTCGAACATCACCCGCCGGGTTACCCCTTCGAGAATCCCGTCGGCGGTCTGGGGGGTTTGCACCTGGCCATCGCGGACGATGAAGATGTTGTCGGCGGTGCACTCGGCGACGTTGCCCTCGTGATTCAGCATGATCGCTTCGGGAACGCCGGCATCGATCGCCTCGATCTTGGCCAGAATATTGTTCAAATAATTCAGGCTTTTGAGTCGCGGGGACAGCGCATTGGGATGATTGCGGATCACCGAGGAAACAACGACCGCCATTCCGTTTTCGTACATTTCGCGGGGATACAGTTCGAGCAAATCCGCGATGGCAAAGACACACGGCTTCTCGCAGCGCGTGGGGCTGAGCCCCAGATGCCCGACGCCGCGTGTGACGACCAGGCGGATGTAGCAATCGGTGAAGCCGTTGGCTTTGATTGTCTCTTCCATCGCCGAGCGGAGCTGCTCGCGGGAGAAGGGAATGCTGAGCCGGATCGCCCGCGCCGACTGGTAGAGACGATCGAGGTGGGCATCACATTCGAAGATTCGCCCGCTGTAGGCGCGGATTCCCTCGAATACACCATCGCCGTAAAGCAGGCCGTGATCGTACACACTTACTTTGGCGTCGGCCTTGTCGACGAGCCGACCGTCGAGCCAGATTTTGGATGGCATGAAAACTCCTCCGCTCACTTGTCATTGGTCATTTGTCACTTGTTGATCGCCAAGTCACCGAACGTGCCTCAGCCAATGACAAGTGACCAGTGACAAATGACAAGTGACATCTTATCCATTACCGGTAATTCAGCGTAGCCGGAGATTCAGCGTTATTGGATTCGCCCGGCTTCTCCAGCTTTCCATCGCGCAGGACCAGAACGCGATCGGCCTGACGGGCGAGCGAGCGATCGTGGGTCACGAGCACGATCGTCTGGCCCTGCTCGCGGTGCAGCTTTTCCAGAACGCCCATGATCTGGCGGCCCGTCTCGGCGTCGAGGTTCCCCGTCGGCTCGTCGGCAAACAGGATTTGCGGCGAGTTCATTAGAGCGCGGGCGATGGCAACCCGCTGGCGTTCGCCGCCGCTCAGGACTGTCACCTTGTGCCGCAAACGATGTTCGAGGCCCAGCTCTGAGAGGATCTCTTTGGCCCGCTCCTTGAGCTGGTGTTGGCGTTTGCGGAACCCCAGCCAGGAATACTCGATCATCGGCGCCAGCAGCGTGTTTTCCGTCACGTTCAGTTCCGGCAACAGGTGATAGAACTGGAAGACGAAGCCGAATTGGGTGTTGCGAATCTGGCTGCGTTCGCCACCGGTCAGACGGCTCAAATCCTGGCCGTTGAATTCAATCGTCCCTGAATCGGCTTCATCCAGCGTTCCGAGGATGTGCAGCAGCGTGCTCTTGCCGGACCCCGACCGGCCCTCGATGGCGACGAATTCGCCTTTGCGCAGCGTCAGGTCCACATGCTTGAGGACGACCGTGACCTCCTGCCCCATGCGAAACGTCCGCTTGATCGCCTGGGCGCGCAGAATCGGCCGGTCTTTCTCGACGGCAAGCAACTCGGGTTGTCGGACGGCTTGGGACATTGGCTTAGTCACTGGTCATTTGTCATTGGTCATTTGTAACGAATGACAAGTGACCAGTGACAAATGACAAATCTCACTCCCACCTCAACGACTCGACCGGATGCATCCTCGCGGCCCGGATCGCCGGCAGCAGCGCGCCCAGCACCGAGCTGACCACGGCGATCGGCACGATGATCCCGATGTCGCGCCAGCTCATCGTATTGGGGATTTTGTCGAACAGATAGACCTCGGGGTTCCAGATCTGGATGCCGAACAGCTTTCCCAGCTCGGCGTGAAGCTCGTTGATGTAGTGGACGATGAGGTAGCTGCACAACAGCCCGAGCAAACTGCCCACCAGCCCGATCGCCAGCCCGTATCCCAGGAAAATCCCTGCCACGCCCGTGGAGGTGGCGCCGACACTCTTGATGATCCCGATGTCCTTGGTCTTCTCCATCACGATCATGTAGAAGATGCAGAAGACCAGAAAAATCGCCACGACGCTGATAATGGAGAAGAGGATGACGGTGAGCAGTTTTTCGTTGCTGATGGCGTCGATCCAGACGCGCTGCTTTTCCCGCCAGGTCTCGACTTGCGGCGACAGCCAGAATCGGCCGCCGGTCCGGAGATGCTCGTTCATCACGCCGTTGACAACCTGCTGCACCTGTTCCTTTGCCGCCTGAAGATCGAATCCCGGCTTGACCCGCACGTGAATGTCGCTGGTCCGGGCCGGCTCCTCGACCTGCCGGCCGGTGACGGCATCGGTGTACGATGACGCCGTCATCAGCAGGTCGTTCTGCAACTGATCGAACGGCACGTAGACGAACGCATTGTCGTATTGCCACAGCCCGGTGTGGCTGTCGTCGGCGATCCAGTACACGCTTTCGCTCTTGTCCTTGAGGTCGACGGTGGATTCGCCGGGGCGGATGGCGATCGTCGTCAGCTTCACGGGGACTTCGTACATGAGCGGCTCGCGCCCCACCGTCTGGCCGGTGGGATCGCGATGGATTCCCACCACTGCGGAGCCGACGATCATCCCGGGCCGCCGTGCAGGATCGGTCCCCTTGCCCGGCGACCAGTTCATCGCCTCCCGATATCGCTGGGGCGACAGCGGAAGCTGGAACGTCGGATGCTCGGCATGCTGCTGGGCCTCTTCCAGGAGCTTCTGCTTTTCCGCCGGGTCTTTGGCTTCCTTCGCCCGGTCGATGTAGCTCGTATGCTGGAGGTAAAGCGAATCCGGGAACCGGTTGACCTTGCCGATCTGGTCGATGGGCAGGCCCATGACCTGCACCCCGGCTGTCGCGATATTGCCGATATTGATGATGCCGAAGGTGTGAATGGTCGGCACCGCCGCCTCGATACCCGGCCTGGCGAGCATCTTGTCGATCATTTCCTGGTAATACGGGAAGCCGACCAGCGAATCGTCCTTGCATTCGACGACGATGTCGCCGGTCAGGCCCTGGAACGAGTGCTCGAACATAGTGAGCCACCCGCCCATCACGCTGATGACGACTAGCACCATGGTCGTGCAGAGCGTCACGGCCAAGAGCGACCACCAGGCGATCCGCCGCTTGCGAAGGTATTTGATGATGAGGTGGAGTTTGTACATCGAGACCGGAAGCTGCACGTGACACGCCTGTGACACGGGTTTTCAACCCGTGCTGGCGGCTATCGGATTAAGAGACCTCGCCACGCCGGATCAACCGAAGCTGAACTTCGTGACACGGGTTTTCAACCCGTGCTGGCGGCTATCGAATCACTGAAACCTCGCCATTCAGATCAACCAAAGCGGATTGTCACTCGGCACGGGTTAAAAACCGTTAAAAACCCGTGTCACAGGGAAACATCACGCCGGCTTCATCAGCGGAAACAGAATCACATCCCGAATGCTCTCGGCGCCGGTCAGCATCATCACCAACCGATCGATGCCCAACCCCATCCCCCCCGCCGGCGGCATGCCGTAGCGGAGGGCAGTCAGGAAATCCTCGTCGACCTTCTGCTGCTCCTCCTTGTCGCCGACCTGGTGATGAAAATGCTTTTCCTGCACGTCCGGATCGTTCAACTCGCTGTACCCCGGCGAAAGCTCCTGCCCGTTGATCGCCAGCTCGTACACATCCGCAAAAAACGGATCGTCCTTGTTCTCCCGCGCCAGCGGAATCACCACCGACGGCACATGTGTTACGAAACAGGGATCGATCAGGGTCGGCTCGATCAGCTTTTCGTAGACTTCGACCACCTGCTGAGCCGGTTCCAATCGGTGCAAGGCGCGTTCGGTCGCAAACTCTAGTAGTCGCCACGCTTTTTCACGCTCAGCTTCACTAGAGATGTCATCGAGCTTCAAGATGTCGCCAAGCCGTCCTGTATCTACGAACGCCCATGCAGCGTCCCTGGATCCCGTACGTAAAACCGACTTGATGTCAGGATCCAGGTCCTGAAGTCCGACTTTATCAAACCGCCACCCGGTGCGTTCGCGCACAAGATCGACCATGCTCACGCGTCTCCAAGGGCGCGCGAGGTTTATCGTTCTTCCATTCTTGTGCTCAATCTTGAGCCCGCCGAACAACGTCTCCGCGATGTGACAAACCATTCCCTCGACCAGATCCGCCATCGTTTCCCAGCTCCCGAACGCCTCGTAGGCTTCGAGCATGGTGAATTCGGGGTTATGGCGCGGGCTGATGCCTTCATTTCGGAAATTGCGGTTCAGCTCGAAAACTTTGGTGAATCCGCCGACCAGAAGGCGCTTGAGATATAGCTCGGGGGCGATGCGAAGGTAAAGCGGGATGTCCAGTGCGTTGTGATGCGTCTCGAACGGCCGCGCCGCCGCGCCGCCCGCGAGCGTTTGCATCATCGGCGTTTCGACTTCGAGGTAGCCGCGGTCGGCCATGTACTGCCGGATTTCCTCGACGATCCGCATCCGCAGCTTCAATTGCCGCATCACATCGGGGTTGGCCCACAAATCGACGTATCGCTGCCGATACCGCAATTCGACATCGCTGAGCCCCTCCCACTTGGCCGGCGGCGGCAACATCGCCTTGGACGCCATCTCGACTTTGCTCGCCCAGATGGTGATCTCGCCCTTGTTGGTCGATCCGAGCGGCCCTTCCACGACGATCTGATCGCCCAGATCGAGCAGCCCGCGAATCTCCCACGACTTCTCGTCCACCCGGCGTCTGTCGATGGCAACCTGAAGGTCGCCGCTCTCGTCCCGCAATGTGAGGAAGCTCAGTTTGCCCATGTCGCGCTTGAGCATCAGCCGGCCGGCGCCTTTGACCACCGGCCCGCCGTCGTGGCCCATTTCCGTCTGATAAGACGCCTTGATCGCTCCCAGCGGAAGGATTCCCGGCGTCGCATGCCCAAACGGGTCCACCCCCAGTTCCCTGAGCTTTTGAAGCTTCTGCCGGCGGTCGGACTCGTATTGCGTGGTCGATTCTGCCATGTTGTCCGGGCTAAAAGTGTGCCGATATTAGCCCTGCGTCCGAGAAAGTGTAGTGCGGAAGGGGCGGCTGGCGTTCAGCCCGATTAAATAGCACACTAAGACCAAGCTCGAAACTCGAATGACGAATGACGAATCAAACTCGAATGCCCGAAGCACCAATGACGAAACGACGTCACCGGCACGCTTGTCGTTTGGTCATTCCGTCATTCGTCGTTCGGATTTGATCGTTCCCGGCGCGCCGGGATCATTCGCGTTTCGTCATTTCGCCGCCATCGTTCTTGCGGCATTATTCACGATTCTGTGCGGCTCCGCCCGCGCCCAATCGCGCAACATCTGCACCCAGCATTACCTCATCCACACCGACGTGGACGACGCCCTGGCCCGCGATCTGAGCGAGCGGATGGAAGCGATGTACGGCCAGTATTCGCAGCGGCTTGCCGCGTTCAATCGCAGCGCCTCGCTGCCACGACTTGAGGTTTACCTCTTCAAGAACCAGCGCGACTACGTCGCCCTGATCGGCGGGCGCATGAAAAACAGCGGCGGGCTGTTTTTGCCGGGCCACAACCTGCTGGCGGCGTTTCTCGAGGGTCAGGGCCGCCAGCAGCTTCGCCGGACGCTTCAGCACGAGGCCTTTCACCAGTTCGCGTACAACGCCATCAGCACCGATCTGCCAATCTGGCTCAACGAAGGCCTGGCCCAGTTCTTCGAGGAAGGGTTGTGGAACGGCGATGAGCTGGTGCTCGGCGAAGCCCCGCCGCGTCGCGTCCGGCGGCTCCAGGCCGACTTCAAAGACAAGCATCTGCTCCCATTCACCACCCTGCTGCCGATGACGGATGAGCAATGGACCAAACGGCTCGCCGCCGACAAGGAGGAGGGCGCCCGCCAGTACAACCAGAGCTGGGCGATGGTCCATTTCCTGGTGATGGCCCAGAATTCCAGCGGGCAATATCTTTATCGCGGGCGACTACTGGAGATGCTGAGACTTTTGCACGAGGGTGAGTCGCCGCCGCGGGCATTTCAACTGGCGTTCGGCAGCAACGTCGCGGGGTTCCAGAGCCGGTTCGTCGACTATGTTCGGACGCTCGGAGCTACGCCCGAGGCGACGTTCATCGAAAACCAGGGCGTGCTGGCCGACATGCTGGCGGACTTCGCCAAGGAAGGCCGCCGCTTCGACGACGTCCGAACTTTCCACCAGACTGTGATCCAGGGGCGCGTGACGCTGCACTACACGCTGGGCAGCATCGAATGGGACACCAATCCCGATTCCAGCGTCTACTTCTCCGACCGGGACGGGAATCCTTTCAGCGGCGACGACCTGTACCTCTCGGTGCACACCGGCTCGCCGCTCCCGGACATCGTCTGCCGGTACACCAGCCGCCTCACCCTCCGCACCCGCTTCTATGACGCCGGGCGCAACGCGTTCGATCACGACCTGTTAATCGAACCGGCGCGGACGTCGGTGTCGATTACGAAATAGCCGCCGGAATGACGAAACTCGAATGACGAATGACGAATCAAATTCGAAATCCGTATGAGCGAAGCTCGAAACGACCCCCCTGTGCGGTCTTCGTTTCGCCATTCGGTTTTTCGATCATTCGAATTTGATTCGTCATTCGTCATTCGAGTTTCGAGTTTCACCCCGGCACCCCGGCTCGTTGACCCCACCTCCCTCTCCCCTAAAATCCCCTCTCGCATGACCGACCCCTACATCCAAAACCTTTTCGCCGACCGGATCGGCGGCGCGAAATACGGCAAAGACACCGAGATCTACAAATTCGAGAAGATCAAGCGGGCCAAGCGCGCGGCGCTTGCTGGCCATCCTGGAGTCGAGCTGATCGACATGGGCGTGGGCGAACCCGATGCGCCGGCGTTCGCGGAAAGCATCGACGCGCTATGCGCCGCCGCCCGCGACGCGGAAAACCGCGGCTACGCCGACAACGGCGGCGCGATATACAAAGAAGCCGCCGCCCGCTGGATGAAAAATGTGTGCGGCGTCGAAGGCATCGACGCCGCCACCCAGGTCGTCCACTCCATCGGTTCCAAAGCCGCCCTCACGCTGCTCCCCGCGTGCTTCATCAACCCGGGCGACCTCAGCCTCATGACCACGCCGGGCTACCCCGTCTTCGGCACGCACTCCAGGTACTACGGCGGCGAAGTCCACAACCTCCCGCTCCTGGAAACGAACAACTTCCTCCCCGACCTTTCCTGCATCCCCGCCGACAAGCTCAAACGCGCCAAGACGCTGGTGCTCAACTATCCCAACAACCCCACGGGAGCGAGCGCCACCCCGCAATTCTTTGCCGACGTCGTCGCGTTCGCCAAAAAGCACAACCTCATCGTATTTCACGACGCCGCGTACGCGGCCCTGGTGTTCGAGGGCAAGCCGCTCTCGTTCCTGGCCACTCCCGGCGCGATGGACGTGGGAGTGGAGCTGCACTCCATGTCCAAGGGATTCAATATGACCGGCTGGCGGCTCGGCTTCGTCGCCGGCAATCCCCTGATCGTCAAGGCCTACGCCGATGTGAAGGACAACTCCGATTCCGGGCAGTTCCTGGCGATCCAGCAGGCCTGCGCCTGGTCGCTCGATCATCCGGAAATCACCCAGAAGATCGCCGCCAAGTATTCCCGACGAATGGACGGATTGGTCGAGGTGCTCAACAAGCACGGCTTGGCGGCGCGCAAACCCAAAGGCTCTTTCTTCCTCTACGTTCGCGCGCCGAAAACGGCGACAGGCGCGAGCGGGCAACGGACCGCCTTCGAGAAAGCCGAATCCTTCAGCCAGTGGCTCATCACCGAAAAGCTGATCAGCACCGTCCCCTGGGACGACGCCGGTGCCTACGTGCGGTTCAGCGTGACCTTCGTCGCCAAAGACGAAGCGGACGAGAAACGCGTGCTCGGAGAGATCGACAAACGATTAAGCGGGACTCGGTTCGAGTTCTGACGACTCGGGTATCGTCACGACCGCAACACGACGGCTCTCGGCCACGCGCTTGAACCACGCGCAAACCCCCGCAACTGTTGCCACAAAAATCAGGTAGGGCACGAAGTAAATAAACCCGTGAATCCCCGCAAGATAAGCGACCGGAAGGAACCACACTGCTCGCATGAGGGCGATCTTAACGCGCCGCACTCCCGATCAGGGCACAATTGTCCGCAAACAACCACTCCCTTTCCCTGCATGAGGTCAAAACAGGAGGAGTTTTTCGTCAAGAGGGTTTCAATGCGAGGGGATCTCAACATTTTGGTCGCCGCCGGAAGACGGCGCACGCTCAAACGTGACACAGGTTTTCAACCCGTGCTAACGGTGCGAAACGAGAGAAATCGCAATTGAGCGCTTATTCTCTCACCACGCCGTCAGCACGGCTTAAAAAGCCGTGTCACAGGGAAGCGCCGATTCGCGCCCAGCCTTCGTATCATCGCAGATCCGAACACTCCGTTCTTACCGCGTCCACGATCCTCCGCAAATCGTCGATCTGTATCGCCAGCGGCGGCATCATCACGATCACATCCCCCAGCGGCCGCAGGATCACACCGTGCGATCGCAGCTTCATGCACACTTCCGCGCCCACCCGGCGTTTCGGATCGAAAGGCTTCTTCGTCCCCTTGTCCGCAACCAGCTCGATCCCGACCATGAATCCCTTCTGACGAATCTCCCCCACGTACGGGAGCTGGTGCAGCTCCCCCAGCATCCGCGTCAGCTCGATCGACCTGGTTTGAACCGCTTGAACCAGCTCGTTCTTCTCGAACAGATCGAGCGACGCGATCGCCGCGGCACACGCCAGCGGATTCCCGGTGTACGTGTGGCCGTGATAAAAGGTCTTCCCTTCCCACGGATCGCCGAGAAACGCGTCGAAAATCTTTTGCGTCGCGAACGTCGCCGCCAGCGGCAGATATCCGCCGGAGATTCCCTTGGCCACGCACATCAGATCCGGCGAAACGTCCTCGTGCTCGCACGCGAACATCCTGCCGGTCCGTCCGAACCCCGTCGCCACTTCGTCCGCGATCAGCAGCACGTCATAGCGCGTGGCAAGCTCGCGAACGCCGCGCAAAAAGCCTTCCGGCTGAACGATCATTCCCCCGGCGCCCTGCACGATCGGTTCAATGCAAACCGCGGCGATCCGCTCGTGGTTCTCCATGAGGATCGATTCCAGCGCATTCAAACACTGTCGCGCCACTTCCTGAGGATCCGACAAACTCGGATGCCGATACACATACGGCGTCGGCGCAAAGTGCACCTTGAACAGCATCGGAAAATAAGGTTTGTGAAACGCCGGCATGCGCCCCACCGACATGGCGCCCACGGTATCGCCGTGATACGCTTCCGCGAAACCGACGAACTCGTTCTTCTGTGGCTTGGCGACGTTGAACCAGTATTGCGCCGCCAGCTTGAACGCAATCTCCGTCGCCGTCGCCCCGGCGTCGCTGTAAAAGACCTTCGTCAGACCGGGAGGCACGATTTTCATCAAGCGGCCGGCCAGCAGGATCGCGGGCTCGCTTGCCGATCCCAGCATCGTGCTGTGCGCAATGTTGTCGAGTTGAGCACGGATCGCGTCGTCGATTTCGCGGACGCGATGGCCGTGCACGTTGCACCAGAGGCTGCTGATGCCGTCGAGATAGCGGTTGCCGTCGCTATCGATCAGGTGCATTCCCTCGCCGGCGACAAAGACCAGCGGATCGGATTCGAGCCACTGCCGCATCGGCGTGAACGGGTGCCAGATGTGCTGCTTATCAAGCCTTCGCAACTCCGCGGTTGAGATTTGCGATTTGCGATTTGCAATTTGCGATTGGGAATCCATCATTCGACCGACACCACGTCTCCGACCCGCAACCCCAGTTGATCCTCCGCCGAACCATCGCGGACGGCGATTTCCAGCAACCCGCTGCTCCCGATCAGCGCCAGCGGCGTGCCCGGCGCGACGTCCACATACGTCCGCCGCAACGAGCCGATGCGATGATTGCCGACCCGAAAACTTTTTCCCGAGAAACGTTGCGCGGTTTCATGGTCCATGTTCGTCGTCGCGTTGCCGAACACGTCGACATGAACGACACGGGCTCCGTTACCCGTGGACGGCGCAAGATCGAGCAGGATCGGATCAGTAATGGGCCGCGCCAGCTTCTCGACCGGCTCCCCCCGCGCCAACATTCCTGCCGCAGGCGCCATGATGTCGCGACCGTGGAACGTCGTGCTGCTCTGCCCCGGCCGCCAGGTCAGCTCGTACGCCCGCGCACCGCCGATCCTTCGCCACGCCCAGGTGATCAACCCATTGTCGGGGCAGACGACCGTCTGACGATTGATCTCGACGTCCAGGATTCGCCGATCGCTGCCGACTCCCGGATCGACCACGGCCAGATGAACCGTTCCCGGCAAAAACCCGTCGATCGCCCGCTCCAGCGTGATCGAGGCGCACAGGATGTCGTGCCGCGGCACGTGGTGCGTAATGTCGATCAGCCGAACCTCGGGACATTCGCCGACCAGAACCGCCTTCATGGCTGCGACGTAGTAGTCCCGCGTTCCGAAATCCGTCAACAGAGTCACGATGGGACGGCCGGCAGGCATAGCGGCAAAGATAAATCTGGGTTCGAGGACAATCAAACTCGCCCGCGCCGCAGGCTGGAAGCTTTCCCTGAACATTTAGCGTACAATAGCGCCGTGAATCAGTTAACTGAACAAAGCCCGCTCGAGCGGATGATCCAGCAACAGGTGATCGAACGCGGCATCCGGGACGAGCGCGTGATTGCGGCGCTTCGGGCGGTGCCGCGGGAGAAGTTTTTTCCCCAGGGATCGCAGCGCGAGGCCTATGCCGGCCGTGCCGCGCCGATCGGGCACGAGCAGACGATCAGCGAGCCGTACATCGTCGCGCTGATGTCTCACCGGCTCGATGTGCATCCGAATCACAAGGTGCTGGAGCTGGGCACCGGCAGCGGCTACCAGACCGCCATCCTCGCCAAGCTCGCGGGCCAGGTCTTCTCGATCGAGCGCGTCAAGCCGCTACTCGATGAAGCCTTCGATCGCGTTCTCGATCTTGGCCTTCGCAACGTGCATTTTCGACATGGAGACGGCACCTTGGGCTGGCCCGAGGAAGCCCCCTTCGACCGCATCATCATCACCGCCGCAGCGCCTGAGATTCCCAGGCATCTGCTGCTGAGCCAGCTCAAGGACGGCGGCATCGCCATCCTCCCCGCCGGCCCCGACGACGATCAAATGCTCCTCGAAATCCGCCGCCAGGGCGATGCGCTGCCGACCACCGAAATCTGCCCCTGCCGCTTCGTCAAATTGATCGGCCAAGAAGGCTGGGCTGAGAAGAAGTGACTTGCGCGCGGGTTTCCCGTGACCCGCTTCCCCGTGACACGGCTTTTTAAGCCGTGCTTAATGCGTCAATAAATCAGGGATCTCGTTCACCTAAGCAGCATCACCAAAGATTTGCGTCGCCAGCACGGTTGAAAACCCGTGTCACAAGAGAGCCGCCAGGCATTAACCCATGCCTTCTGTCGCGCCCACGATTCCCGTTTCGCCCGCACGTGAGCGCGCGATCGAAACCCTGCCCGGCATCGGCCCCACCCGCGCCAAAGCCTTCAAACATCTCGGTGTCCACAAGCTCGGCGACCTGCTCGAATATTTCCCCCGCGACTACCAGTACGAAAGCTCGGAACTGCCCATCGCCCAGCTCACGCAAGGCCCCATCCAGACTGTCCGCGGCACCGTCTGCGCCGTCGATTACATCCCCAGGCGCCCGCGCCCGCGTTTCGAAGCCACTCTCGACGACGGCACCGGCAAGCTCGCCATCACCTGGTTCCACGGCGCCTGGCTCCGCACCCGCATGCATCCCGGCATGAACATCCGAGTGCAGGGAAAGATCGAGTTCTTCCGCAACTTCCCCCGGATGGCCAACCCCCACTACGAAGTCGTCGACGATTCCACCCAGCGAATCACCGAATCCAAGTTCCGCGCCATCTACCCCGCCACGCTCAAGCTCCCGTCCGAAGCGATCGAGCGCGTGGTGCGCGAAAACCTCGATTCCCTCCTGCCCGATGTCCACGAATGGTTCGACGAATCCCTGCTCAAGCGTCGCGGATTGGTGGGCCGGCGCGAAGCCTACCGCGCGATTCATCGGCCAAGGGACCTTCGCCACGCGATGTCCGCCCGCCGGCGGATCGTCTACGACGAGCTGATGCTCATGCAGCTCGGCCTCCAGATCAGCAAGCGCCTGCGCGACGGCCGGCTTACCGCGCCGCTCATGCGCCTCGACAAGCTGCTCGATGAGCGCATCCGCAAGCGATTTCCTTTTGAGATGACCCGGGCCCAGCAGAACGCCGTCTGGGAAATCGCCCGCGATCTTCAATCCGGCCGGCCGATGAACCGCCTGCTCCAGGGCGACGTCGGCAGCGGCAAGACCGCCGTCGCCGTCTACGCGATGCTGGTCGGCGTCGCCAACAAGCTCCAATCGGCGCTGCTCGCGCCCACGGAAGTCCTCGCCGAGCAGCATTACCTCACGCTCAGCAACCTGCTCCGCGATTCGAGCGTTTCCATCGAGCTGTTCACCAACCGCACCAAGCGGCAAAACCGCGGGGCCCGGCTCAAGCATCTGGCCGAAGGAAAGATTCACCTGGCCGTCGGCACCCAGGCGCTGATTCAGGAGGATGTCGAGTTCGCCAATCTCGGCCTGGTCGTCGTCGACGAGCAGCACAAGCTGGGCGTCCGCCAACGCGGCGTGCTCAAGGGCAAAGGGCTTTCGCCCCACTACCTGGTGATGACGGCAACTCCGATCCCGCGGACGCTGGCGCTGTCGTACTTTGCCGATTTCGACGTCACGACGATCGACCAGCTCCCGCCCGGCCGGCAGCCCATCAAGACGCGCTGGCTCCGCTCGAAGCAGGCGCAGGAAGCGTACGAGTTCATCCGCCGCGAGATCAGTGCCGGGCGTCAGGCGTACATCGTGCTCCCCCAGATCGACGACGACGGCATGGGCGAAGCCAAGAGCGTCCTCAAGGAAAGCGATCGCCTCGCCAAGGGCCCGCTCCAGGGCCTGCGCCTGGCTGTCCTGCACGGCCAGATGTCCACCGACGAGAAGCAGTCGACGATGACGGCGTTCCGCGACCGCCAGATGGACGTGCTGATCGCGACGACGGTGATCGAGGTCGGTATCGACGTGCCGAATGCGACGGTGATCCTGATCGACAACGCCGAGCGGTTCGGGCTGTCGCAGCTCCATCAGCTCCGCGGCCGCGTCGGTCGCGGCTCGCACACGTCACACTGTATCCTGCTCTCCGACGGCGGCACCGAACTCACCGAATCGCGCCTCCGCGCCATGACCCATACCACCAACGGCTTCGAGATCGCCGAGATGGACCTTTCCCTCCGCGGCCCCGGTGAATTCTTCGGCACCCGCCAGCATGGCCTCCCCGAATTCAAGCTCGCCGACATCACCAGCGAAATGGGCCTCCTCCAGCAGGCCCGCGAAGACGCCATCGCCCTGCTTACCGACGACCCCAAGCTCCTCCACCAAATCCACCAGCACCTCCGATCCGCTTTGCGCGAGCAACTGGGAGAAACGCTGGCGCTGGCGCAGATCGGATAGTACGAAGCTTTGACGTGGAACTCCGTGCGAAGAAAGACAGATCGCCACAGATGATTGTCGCTATCCCCTCGTGACCGTCTCGTCGAGGTTGAGAATGGTGCTGCACACCATCGTCCAGGCCGCCAGACGCGGCGGGTCGAGCTCGAGGTTGCGCGGCGACTCGCCGACGCTCAGCAGCTTCTGGACGGATTTGCTGTCGTTGCGGTAGACATCGAGCTGCGCGTCGAAGACATGACGGAGCACAGCCAGCTCGCGCTCAGTCGCCGGTCGTGAAGTTGCCAGCTTGAATGCGAACTGGATTCGATCTTCGACTGACGGCCCAGCCTCGGTCATCACCCGCTCGGCCATCTTGCGCGACGCCTCGACGTAGGTCGGATCATTCCACAGCACCAGCGCCTGGAGCGGCGTGTTGGTCCGCGAACGCTTGACCGTACACACCTCGCGGTCCGGCGCGTCAAAGGTGGTCAGGGCCGGGGGTGGCGAGGTTCGTTTCCAGAACGTGTACATCGAACGGCGATACAGGTCCTCCCCGTGACTGGGCGTGTAAACCTGGGCCGTCCATTTGGCGCCGTCGGCCCGGCTCATCAGTTCTTCCCACAAGCCCGGCGGCTGATACGGGAAGACACTTTCACCGCCGACCTGGTCGTTCAGCAGCCCGCTCACCGCCAGCGCCTGGTCGCGAATGAACTCGGCGTTGAGCCGGAACCGCGGGCCGCGTTCCAGCCACCGGTCGTCCGGATCGCGCGCGACCTGCTCCGGCGTCAGCCGCGAGCACTGACGATAGGCTGACGAAGTCACGATCAGCCGGACCATCGCCTTCACGTCCCATTTCGCGGTATTCGCATCTCCATCGCGGAACTGGCAGGCAAGCCAGTCCAACAGCTCCGGATGGCTGGGCATGTCCCCCTGCGTGCCGAAGTCGCCCGGCGTTTTCACGAGCCCCGCCCCCAGGAAGCTCTGCCACAGCCGATTCACCGTCACGCGGGCCATCAACGGATTGGCCGGATCGACGATCCACTGCGCCAGACCAAGCCGGTCGTGCGGTTTAGTGGCCGGCATCGGCGGCAGCGCCGCGGGCGTGTTCGGAAAGACCTGATCGCCGAACTTGTCGTATTGCCCGCGCACCAGGATGTGCGTTTCCCGCGGCTTGGCCATCGCCTGCATGACCATTGTGTTCGGGATGTGCGTCGTAAGTTCGTCGCGGTCTTTGCGCAGCTTCAGGAGTTGCCGGCTTGTCTCCTGAAACTGGGGAATGAACTGGCTCCGATACCAGGAGCGAAGAGCGGATCGGTCTTTGTCTCCGCGCTGGTCCGCGGAAACGGCGACAGTCCTGGCGATGTCCGGCGGAAGCGATTCGCGGCTGTGCTGCGACGTAATCGAGATCCGCAGCCGTCCGATCTGGTGCTGCGAGAACGGTGAATTGAATTCCAGCTTCACCGACACAACGGGAGCTTCGTCGGTGACGATGGGCCGCCGCAGCTCGAAGACCGCCGTGTGCGGCTTGCCGACTTCCGGATAGATCGCCCAGCCCGACGCCCGACCACCCGACCGGCGTTTGCCGCCAACCAGCGTCGCCACATCGAACTTGTCCTGGCTGAAGTCCGCCGTTGCCGATTGCAGCGGCATCGCTTTGAGTTTTCCCTCAGCGCCCGCGGAAAGGCTCACGGCGGTCAGAACGAAATTTCCGTTGGCCGATCGACCCGGCCCGCCGTGCTCGTCGCCCAGCGCCTCGAGCCGCACCGCGGTCACCCGCTCAAGACCGGGCTTGAATTGGATCGCATACGTATCGGTCGGAGCGGCCGGACCGCTCACCACGTAGGAGCCGTCCGCTTCCGGCCGGAATTCGGCGCCGCTGGCGGCCGTCAATTCCGCAGCTTCGACCGTCGTCCACTGCGTGTCCTTTGCATCGATCAGGCCCTTCTCCCATTGCGCCTGGGTCTGGTCCGCCTCGGCGTTGGGAGCGGCGAGCTGCTGGTCGAGCTTCCCGATCGAAGACGCAAACTCATCCAACTTCTTCTGCTGCGCCGGGCTGGGCAGCAAGAGCAGCGGGCCTGCATTGCCCTTCTGCCCGTCCAGGCCATTCTCGGGAATGCTGTTGAAGAACGCGTACAGCGAGTAGTAATCCTTCTGCGTAAACGGATCGTACTTGTGATCGTGGCACTGGCAGCAGTTCAGCGTCAGGCCCAGAAAGACGGTCGCGGTGGTGTTGGTACGATCGAGCAGATAAGCGGTGAGATATTCTTCGGGGATGGCGCCTCCCTCGAAGTTGACCATGTTGTTGCGGTTGAAGCCGCTGGCGATTTTCTGGTCGGTGGTGGCGTTGGGAAGCAGATCGCCGGCAAGCTGCTCGACCGTAAACCGATCGAACGGCTTGTTTTGATTGAATGCCTTGATCACCCAGTCGCGCCAGGGGCTCATGTCGCGGCCGGCGTCGATGTGGTAGCCGTGCGTGTCGGCGAAACGCGCCGCGTCGAGCCAGTCGAGCGCCATTCGCTCGCCGTAATGCGGATCGGCCAGCAAGCGGTCGACGAGCTTCTCATAGGCATCGGGCGAGTTGTCGGCCAGGAAATCGTCCAGCTCTTTGGGCGTCGGCGGAAGTCCGGTCAGGTCGAGCGTGGCACGGCGGATCAGCGTCACCTTGTCCGCCTCAGGAGACGGCTTCAGCCCTTCGGCCTCCATCCGGGCCAGCGCAAAAGCGTCGATCGGGTTCCGCACCCACGACGCGTCTTCCATCTTCGGGAGCGGCGGCCGCGTTGGCGCGGTAAACGCCCAATGGCCCTGCCACGACGCGCCCTGCTCGATCCATTTCTTGATCAGCGCGATTTGCCGCGGCTGAAGTCTCCGGCCACTCTTGGGCTCGGGCATTCTGTCGTCGGAATTGTCGGTAGTGACCCTGCGATATAGCTCGCTTTGATCCGCATGCTGGGGAACGATCGGGTGGATGTCTTTGATCGCGTTGAACAGACCGTCTTTGGTATCGAGCCGCAGGTCGGCTTTGCGCTGGCTGGCGTCGGGGCCGTGACAGGAGTAGCAGTTCTCCGCCAGGATCGGCCGGACGTCGCGGTTGAACTCGATGCGGTCAGGAAGCGGGGCGTTGTCGCTTGTCGCCGCCGATGCAGACGCATGAACCATCAAGATGATCGCAACCAAAGCAGCGGCGGTCAGGCTGCCTCGTGGCACGGGCTTCCAGCCCGTGCTGGCGGCGCTCAATGAGATACGACCGCAAAACGATAGTTCCTTTCGTCCCGCAACCCGCGCGCACGGGCTGGACGCCCGTGCCACGAGGACACCGCAAACCGATGCACGTTCATGCATTATCATTCAGTCTACCAGAAAAACGCCGCTACTCGCTCTCAAAACTCTTACCGATCGCTCAAGGCGCTGTTGCCGGCAACGTCCGGCGGATCAGCTCGATCGTCTTGCGCGCACCCGCGATCTCATCGCCGTCTTCCGGGACACTTTCGATGCCCCAGGCGCCATTGTAACCGGCCTCGAGCAGGAGTCGGACGGCCCCGGGAATGTCCTCGTCTGGTTCGTCGCCGTTGGCATCCCAGCGGCGGGTTTTGATGTGCGTGGCCCGGGCATAAGCCACACCCCGGCGGCGGCCTTCGTCCTTCCGGTCCGGCCGCCAGTTCCGCGTGTCATACAGTAAGCCCAGGCCCGGCACAGCTTCCAGTATCCGGATCGTGTTGTCGGGAATAACTGAGGGTCCCCAGTGATTCTCGATCAGAATCTCGGTCCCCAGCGGCCTGGCGCGGGCGATCAGGTCGCGGTAACCATCGGCAATCACGCGGAAAACGTCGTCCGGCATGTCCTCCGGGCCGCCGGCGTCGATTCGCACCTGCGCCGCTCCCAGCCGGGCGGCGGCGTCCAGCCAGCGGTAGGCCCGGCGCCGGTTGGCCTGCCGGGCATCCTCCGCCGGCTCATAAATGTGTGCGCCATCCACCGCAATCGTCCCGAACGGAAGCCCGATCCGCTTTGCATGATCACCAATGTAATCGATGAAAGCAAAGTCGACGTCGCCCAGAAGCCGGTGTGAGTCTTTCGGGTTTTTCCCCGCCCGCAATACCGCTTCCGGCGCCTCTGGCGGCGAGAGGTGCGCGCTCCATGGGTCCAGTTGTGTGCATCCCAATTCTTTGCAGAGCTCCATGTACCGGCAAACATCCGCCTTTGCGGATGCCATCAGCCGGTGAAAACTGAAAGAGCAGATGCCAATTCGCATGGCGGACCTGTATCCAACCGCAGTTCCCGTCGCAAGACAACTTCCAGAATGGGTCACCCCGGTTGCAAGAGAAAAATCATTGCCCCGGCCGTCAAAGGCCGCAGAATTTCGCGCATTGTCGCCGGATTTCACGGGTTGCGCCGATCGTAGGGGCATCCGATCCGGTTCCTTTTTGCCTGCCGCAAAAGCGGGGGTATATTTCAGTGGCGGCCGATTTGAGCACTCGCCAGTAGCAAAAACAGATCAGCCGGCCGTCACGGCCCCTTCCAACGGGGCCCCCGAGCGTCGCAAATCACGAAAGACAGACCAGCGGAAGACGCGGAGGCCGCACTCGTGCAGGCCACAGCGCTGGCGGTTCGCGCCGCCGGGGTTGGCGTCTTTCCGCAGTTTCTTCAGGAGTGCAGTTATGAACATGCGAGCTCTGGCGATTGCGGCGTTGGTTGCCCTGGGAGTGCGGCCCGCCTCGGCGGGCGTCACCACCGTCGATTTCACCAGCGACACGAGCCTCCATCATCTGGCCGCGTTCGACGGGAAGGCAACGTACGATTCGACGACCGGCAAACTGACCATCGACGTGCACAACACCACCGCCACCGGCGGCTTTCTCACGTCGCTCGCGCTGGACGCCACCGGGCCCACCGCGGCATACGAAGCGGCCGCCGGTTCCGGCATTAGCGATCTGCGAAACAAGAAGGGAATCGTGAACGCTTCCCCCTTCGGCAAGTACCACGCCGGCGCCGGCACCAACGGAAAGTGGAGCGCCGCCGCGGGCGCTTCGCACGGCGTTGCCGCCGGCCGCAGCGAGAATTTCGTCTTCGACGTTTCCGGCCCCACCGCCTCCTCGTTAACGGTCGCCGACTTTCTCACTCCCGGGAAAACCGGGCAGGAGGTCGTCGCGACCTTCAAGAAACTGGCGCATCATCGCGGCGACCGGGCGGGCGCCGTGATGAGCGGCGCGGTCACGACCGTCGAATCGGGCGGCTCGGTAACGCAGCTCGGCCAGCCGGTCTTTGACCCGGTGCTTATCCCGCCGCCCACGAACCCCGGTGGCAACAACCAGACCGCCGCCGTTCCCGCCCCCCCCGCCGTCTGGATGGCCCTCGCCACCGCAGCCCTGATCCTGAGCCTGCGACGAAAGCTGAAGCTCGCACTGGCCTGACACTCCGTTCACATTCCCTGGCCCAGCACGACCCGCCGGATTGGATTTCCGGAGGGTCGTGTGCTTTTGATAGGAGCGAGCGGATTCCTATGGCGCGGGCTTCCAGCCCGTGCTAGCGGCACGATCCCTGGAACGATTTGCCGCGCCGCGGTTTGGAATTCGAGCATCGCCAGCACGGGCTGGAAGCCCGTGCCACAGGAAGCCTCTCCGTTCGCGCGCGATCGAAGCGCGATTGAGTCAGTTACCCGCCGCGCCCGCCGCCGGGCGGGTGGTGCTGCCTCTCCGCGAGCGCGGCTGGGCGTCGATCGTTGCCAGTTGCTTTTTCTGATCCTCCGTGAGCAGAGCGACGACCTGTTCCCGCTCCTTGGCGTTAATGGCGGCGATTTCATCCAGGGTCTTGCGGTGAATCGCGATGATCTTGGTTTTCTGATCATCGCTGAGGTCCGAGAGTTGGTTCCAGGGCCGATTAAGCCGGCCGCCGCGACGCGGCGTCGCCGCCTGCTGCTGCGACGAACTGGTTCCACTCTGCCCGGAAGCCGAGCCGCTCTGCTGCTGAGCCGTCACCAGTGCTGCGCCCAGAATGACGGCGCCCAATCCGACGATCCATTTCGAACGATGCATGACCGATCCTCCCTTTCAAGAGGTGAAAAGTGGGTTCCCAATTGTCTACGAAGTACGACGAGAGCTATTTGCGAGGGGGCGCTGACTCAAAGAGCGGGTTGTTGATCACCAACCGTTCCGCGGGCAGAGCTTCCTCCCCTGCCGCCCCAGCATGACCATTGCCCGGCTGTCCGCTGCCAGTTTGACCATCGCCTTGCGGCTCGAGTTCTTCACCCGCCGTATCCGCAGGGGCAACGTCGGGCCGATACAACCGGCCCCCGAACGACTTGATGTATTCCGTCCATTTTCCTTCCCCGTCCTTCCGCTCACCTCTGGTGACGGACAGGGCCGTCATCAGCTTGGCGTCCATGTTTTCAATATGGTGGACGGCGATCGCCTCGGGAGTCGCGGGCGTCCTGGCGGCGCCGAATTCCGGGAGGCCGTGATGGCTGAGAATGATGTGCTGGAGCACGTCGATCAGCTCTCGCGGAATCTTTTCGCCGACGATCTGTTCGGCCTCTTTCGCCTTGTCTTCCACCCAGAGGGCTGACTTGACGATGTGGCCAATCAGGTGCCCGCCGTCTGTGTAGCCAAATGCGCTGTCGTAGCTCAGCTCCCAGGTCTTGGCGATGTCGTGCAGGAAGATGCCGCTGATGACCAGGTCGCGATTGAGGCCGGGATAAAACCGCACGATCGCGTCGCCGACTTCCATCGCGTTGAGCGTGTGCTCGAGCAATCCGCCGATGAACGCGTGATGGAAACTCTGGGCCGCGGGCGCCTTGCACAGGTTGGCCATCAGGCGCTCATCATCCATGTACGCCTGCATGAGTGCGGCCACATGCCGGTTCTGAATGCTGCCCAGAATTTCGCAGAGCTTCCGGCACATCGTGGGGATGTCTTTGTCGGTGTGCGGAAGCAGATCGCCGATGTCGAAGCTGCCCTCGCGGGCGGGAAAAAAGCCCTCGATGATGAGCTGGAGATTATTCTGGTAGTTCTCGATTTTCCCGCGGATGCCGATGAAGCCGGCGTCGGGAATGCTGTTGAAGATTTCGCGGGTCGCTTTCCACAACCGCGCGTGAATCTGATCGGTGCGATCGGACACCTGCACCTTGATGAACTGCGACCCGTTGGAGGCGGCGGATAACTGCTTGCCCGAGACGCAAAACACGTCTTCCACGAAATCCCCGGGCATGCAGTCGTGCAGGAAGAGCCGTCCCATATTTCAAGCTTGTACGAAAAAGATTCGGCGCGGGCAAGGATTTGTTGGGTTTTCGTCAGGGAGGGGTCAGGACGCGAAGCGAAAGGTTGAGACGCCGCGGCCGCGATGCAAGTAAAAACGTGAAACGTAAAACGTGACGGATGGCCCGCTCATCACGTTTTACGTTTCACGTTTCACTTGCCGTTAAACAGAGGCGCTATTCATTGCCCTTATTAAACCGATTCTCGACATCCTGCCAGTTCACCAGGTTCCACCACGCGGCAAGATAGTCGGCACGGCGGTTTTGGTATTTCAGGTAATATGCGTGCTCCCACACATCCACGCCGAGGATCGGATACTTGTTGTCCATCACCGGGTTGTCCTGATTGGGCGTGGAAACGATGTCGATTTTGCCGGCGCTCTTGATCAACCACGCCCACCCGGACCCGAATCGCCCCATACCGGCGGCGCTAAGCTGCTCCTTGAACTTCTCGAACGAGCCGAAGGTCGAATCGATCGCCTTGGCGGAGTTGCCGATGGGTTTGCCATTGGGTTTTTTGGGATCGAGCTGGAGCCAGAACATCGAGTGGTTGTAGTGCCCCCCGCCGTTATTGCGGACCGCCGTCCGGATCGCCTCGGGGACGATCTTGAGGTTGTCCTTGAGCAGCTCGTTGACCGGCTTGTTCTGAAGATCGGGCGCCTGCTCCAGCGCCTTGTTGAGGTTTGTGACGTAAGCGCCGTGGTGCTTGCCGTGATGGATTTCCATCGTCATCTTGTCAATGAACGGCTCCATCGCGTCGGATGGATAGGGCAACGGGGGAAGTTGAAACGGCATGGTTCGCTCCTTCTTGAGTGCGTGCGATCGAGAGTGTGGTAGAACAGGATCAAGGTTAGTCCGCTCAATCTGGAGCGTCAACCGGGTAACTGGCGGGAGAGTTGATATGAAGATCAGCGTCGCACCGGACAAGCAGGAACTGGGCCGCCTGGCCGCTCGCGACGGCGCGGCGCTGCTGCGCGCCGCACTCGAAGAGTCCCCGACGGCCAACATCATTCTCGCCACCGGCGCCTCGCAGTTCGCAACTTTGGCGGCCCTGATCGGCGAGCCGAACATCGCCTGGAATCGCGTCAGCGTGTTTCACCTGGACGAATACGTCGGCCTGCCGATCACCCACCCGGCATCGTTCCGCAGGTATCTCTGGGAACGCTTCCACAGGTTGCTGCCGGCGCCGCTCAAGGCGTTTCAATACATTGACGCCGAGATTGACCCCCATGCGGAATGCAAGCGCCTTGCCGAGCTGATCCGCCGGCATCCGATCGACGTGGCATTCGTCGGGATTGGCGAGAACGGCCACCTCGCTTTCAACGATCCTCCCGCCGACTTCGAGACGGATCAGCCGTATCTGCTGGTCGATCTGGACGACGCCTGCCGGCAGCAGCAGCTTGGCGAAGGATGGTTTGGCACCTTCGACGACGTTCCCCGGCGGGCGATCTCAATGTCCTGCCGCCAAATCCTCAAATCCGCGCACATCATCTGTAGTGTTCCCGACCGGCGCAAAGCACAGGCCGTGAAAGGCGCAGTTGCGGGTCCAATCACACCCGATGTGCCCGCGTCCATTCTCCAGCAGCACGCTTCAACGACGCTTTACCTCGATCCCGAAGCGGCATCCGCTCTGAATTGCCCGTGACAAGCGACGGCGTACAATCGCGGATACGAACGGATGACAATCGGGGCCTTTACCTTTACCCTGCATTACGAACGGAAGGAAAACCATGCTGCGCATCAACGACTCGGCTCCCAACTTCACCGCCGAGACCTCGCAAGGCACGATCAATTTCCACGAATGGATGGGCGACGGATGGGCGATCCTCTTCTCCCACCCCAAGGACTTCACGCCCGTCTGCACAACGGAGCTGGGCTACATGGCCGGCCTTCAGAAGGAATTTGAGAAGCGCAACTGCAAGATCATCGGGCTCAGCGTCGATCCGGTCGACAAGCATCAGAAGTGGGCCAAAGACATCGAAGAGACGCAGGGCCACAAGGTGAACTTCCCGATGATCGGCGATCCTCAGCTCAAAGTCGCCAAGGCGTATGACATGCTCCCTGCCGAGGCCGGCGACACCAGCGAAGGGCGCACCCCCGCCGACAACGCCACCGTTCGCACCGTTTTCATCGTCGGCCCGGACAAGAAGATCAAGCTGATGCTCAGCTACCCGATGAGCACCGGCCGCAATTTCGATGAAATCGTTCGCGTGCTCGATTCGATGCAGCTCACCGCCAGACACAAGGTCGCGACGCCGGTCAACTGGCAGCAGGGCGACGACGTGGTCATCCTCCCGGCGGTTTCCGACGACGAGGCCAAAAAGAAATATCCCGGCGGGTGGAAAGCGCCCAAGCCTTATCTTCGCATGGTCCCTCAGCCCAAGTGATGGCTCCCATGGAAGGGCTGGTGCCGTGATCCTCAAGCAGTTCTATCTGCCGTGTCTGGCGCACGCTTCGTACATCATCGGTGACGAGGAGACAGGGACAGCGGTCGTCGTCGACCCGCAGCGCGACACCGATCAGTACGTTCAATTTGCCGCCGACCATGGCCTGACGATCAGGTACGTATTCCTGACGCATCTCCATGCCGACTTCGTTGCCGGGCACTTGGAGCTGCGCTATCGCTGCGGCGCCGCGATCTGCCTGGGCGCTGCCGCCAAGGCGGGATATCGCTTCACTCCTTTCCGAGATGCTGACGTTCTCGAATTCGGCAAGGTCCGCCTGAAAATCCTGGAGACACCCGGCCACACGCCCGAGTCGATTTCGATCCTGGTTTACGATCTGAATGCCGGCGATGAGAAGCCCCATGCCGTGCTGACAGGAGATACGCTGTTCATCGGCGACGTCGGCCGGCCCGACCTCCGCGCAGCTCTCGGCTGGTCGGCGACGCAGCTTGGCGAAATGCTCTTTGATTCGCTCCACACAAAGCTGTTGAATCTTCCCGACGAGAGCCTCATCTACCCCGCCCACGGCGCCGGCTCCCTTTGCGGAAAAGCCCTGAGCAAGGAAACCGTTTCAACCCTCGGCGAGCAGCGACGATCCAACTACGCCCTTCAGCCCATGAGCAAGGAAGCGTTTATCCAGGTCGTCACCGCCGACCAGCCCGACGCACCGGCTTACTTCAACTACGACGCCGTCCTCAACAGCCAGGAGCGGCCCACGCTCGATGAGGCGCTGGCACGGGAGATGAACCCGCTCAACCTCGACAAGGTTTTGCAGCTCCAGGCCGGCGGCGCCCAGGTCCTCGACACCCGCGATCCCGCTGAGTTCGCGGCCTCGCACCTCGCGGGCAGCATCAACATCGGCCTGGGCGGGCAGTTCGCGACCTGGGCCGGAACCGTGCTCGATCGCGCCAATCCCATCGTCATCATCGCGACCCCTGGCCGCGAGACCGAGGCGGCCCTGCGCCTCGGCCGCATCGGCTTCGATCATGTCGTCGGATATTTGCAGGATGGATTGCAGAGCCTGGAATCGCGACCGGATCTGACCGCCAGGACCGAGCGGCTCGCCGCCCCCTTCGCCGCCGAGCTCCTCTCATCCTCCGCGCCGCCCCTGCTTCTCGACATCCGCGCCCCGCGCGAGCGCGAGCAAAAGCGCATCGCCAACAGCACCGCCATCCCCCTCAATCACCTCACCGAACAACTCGAGCAACTCCCCCGCGACCGCCCGCTCCTGGTCTACTGTGCCGGCGGATACCGCTCCTCCATCGCCGCCAGCCTCCTCCAGCGCAGCGGCTTCCCCCAAGTCAGCGAAATCGCCGGCGGCATCGCCGCCTGGGAAGCCGCCAAGCTGCCGGTGCAAACGACGCAAGCCCGGGCATAGAGGTTTGTGGCACAGTCGCCTCGACTGGGTTCGACCGACAGGTCGAAACGGGATTCCGCGACGACTTCCGCCTCCGGCGGAACACAGCCGCGGGCGACTGCCGGGGGCGACTGTGCCACACAGAACGGCCGAGAACAATACGTTGGTGTCGAACACCGCGACGGGCGTCACGGCGTGTCCCCATCCAGAAACGCTTCAATAAAACCCGCTCGCTCATCTTCCGTCATTGCGTCCCAGTCTTTGCCGTGGCTTCGCGCGACCTGGCGGAGCCTCGCCTCGCCTTCCGACCGAAACCGCTCCCACCCTTGCGGGTCAGCTCCGGCAAGCTTCAGAATCAGCCGCGCCCGTCGGTCGGGCGCCAGTTGCTCGAACAATTCGATAATTCGCTTCTCATCGCCGCTAAGCGCTACCATGGTTGCTCCGGGTGAATTGTATCACGCGCCGCGCCCCAACTCGAATTCCATCAAGCCCCGATTCGCCGCCGGCATCGCCGCCTGGGAAGCCGCCAAGCTGCCGGTACAGACGGCCCAGAACTGAGCCGGGTTAAGGCCGCACCGGTTTGAGGAACTTTCTTCGCATTAGTCGTCGGCCTCACCGCGGAGGGCGCGGAGGGGCGCGGAGGGTTCCTGTTCTTCATCCCCAATCCTCCGCGATCCTCCGCGGCCTCCGCGGTTTATCCTTTTCGAGCCCGCGATGATACCCCAAGAACGCCGCGTGGATTGCGGCGCACTCCAGAGACTGCATCATGATAATAGTTGAGATTCCCGATCCACCGGCGGAAAATAGGATGATGACGACGCGTGCAGCACCCCCGGCACCGCCGCAAAGCAGCGGTATTCCACCCCTCGAGCAGGGGGACCGTCTCACCCGCGATGAATTCGAGCGTCGTTTCGAGGCGATGCCGCACATCAAAAAGGCGGAGTTAATCGAAGGAGTCGTGAACATGGCCCCCCCGGCCCTGCGATGGGATTACCACGCCACGCCGCACGCAAAACTCATCACCTGGCTGGGCACTTACGAGGCCGCGACGCCCGGCGTCCGCACGGGCGACAACGCCTCCGTCCGTCTCGACCTCGACAACGAACCCCAGCCCGATGTCATCCTGATGATCGAGCCAACGGCCGGCGGGCAGGCAACCATCAGCGCCGACAATTACGTCGAAGGCGCGCCCGAGTTAGTCGCCGAGGTCTCCAGCAGCACCGTCAGCATCGATTTGAACGACAAGCTTCGCGCCTACCGCCGCAACGGCGTCCGCGAGTACATCGTCTGGCGCGTCCAGGACCGCGCCATTGACTGGTTCACCCTCAGCGGCAGCGAATACGTCCCACTGACGCCCGATGGATCCGGAATCCTGAAAAACGCGATCTTCCCCGGCCTCTGGCTTGATCCCGCCGCCATGCTCCGCGAAGATCTCGCACAAGTCCTCCGTTCACTTCAGCAGGGCCTGTCGACCCCCGCCCACGATTCCTTTGCCAACGCCCTCGCGGCCAAGCGCTCCGCATGCGACGGCTAAGGGCCACGCCCCCGCCCCCGTCGTCGATGAATTATCGGATGGCCTCGTGGACGCATTCTCTGCCCGCCGAGCCGGTATTGTCTTCTATCTGCTGGGCGCGGCACTGGTCGACAAAGCGGCGGCGGTCTCTCGACGCGGGCGGATTCCCACCCGGTCAGGGGCACGCTCCGGAGACCTGGAGGGCCTCGCCAAGCTGGCCGAGCGGTACAGGGTCAACAAGATCGAGGGCAACTTCGGGGATGGCATGTTCGCCAAGCTCCTACAGCCTCATCTCACCGCCCGATACCCCATCTGGCACAGCCGCCCCCGGCTGAGTCTTCCACCGAAGGTGGAAGTATTTCGACGATCGTCTTCGACCTTCGGTCGAACACACCCGGGGGCGGGTGTGCCACAATTCGGTGGCCGTGGCGTATTGGGCCAAGGCCCTGCCTGTCGAGACGGAGAAGGTCGTGCAGGCCAACCGGGACAAGGCCATGCAGAAGAAACTTGAGCGTTACCTACAGCACGCCATCGGACGGAATCCCACCGGCCCCTGGCCTGTGAATCAGACAGGCGGGGGCTTTTGTCACGGGCCGACCAGACCAGCCCGCACGATTACTGCACCGACATGGCCATTGGTGTCGACAATTGCGATCTGCCATCGTCTCTGTACTGGGTTGCTCCAGCTACTATCGGCTCGCGTGCAGTACAGATAATTCATGTTTCCGGCGTCATCAAACGGCTGATCGCGATGGACCTCGCACGTGAATCCCTCGCGTTCCATAGCCCCTTGTGCATCGGCAATGGGCGTCCCATTAGGAACTAGCGTCGCAAGCGCGACCTTCATCGCAGTCGGATCAAAGATGGCACGCGTGACCTGTCGGGATGCGTGGTATTTGTGCGAGATGAGGGCAAGAATAACGATGGCAACAATAGCCCCACATATCACCAGTCCTGCGAACTTGTTAAATCGATGTTTCGTCATGTCTAAGACTCGCTGGTTGCCATCGTGTTTGAGCCGGATGAATTGCCGTGTTGCGGAACCGGCGTGCCACATTCCGGGCAGACGCCGCTGGTGTTGCCGGTGAGGGAATAGCCGCATTTCGGGCAATGATTCGCGCGATTGCAGGACCAACGACGGTAGGACAGAATGAGCCATGCGGCAGGCATGATCAGGCTGCCCAAGGCCATCGCCCAATATGGGACCGAAAGTGCTCTCCAAGGGTCTGCAACACCCTTCACGCGATTGACATAGTACCCGAATCCCCACACCAGTGGGATCGGACAAATCCACGCCCTGTTGGGAGCCGGATCATTGGATATATAGACCCAACCTGAGTCGGGGATAACAAGCTCGTGTGACAAGTCAGCAGTTCTCGAACAGGCCAGTATTCCAAGCCCGGAAACCAGATCAATGCGACTCCTGCGCGTGTATAAAATAAGTTGGTCGCAAGCCGCATAGCTCCGCACCCACAGCACGACGGTTCCGACGAACAGCAGCAGCGAAATTGCAGATGCCACGGCAAACAGTCGGCGACGCATCACGGATCATTCTACAGGAATCACAGGGAAGGAGGAGGGGTAGGGAACCTGCGTGCACCGGTCAGGGCATCTGTTCGCCCGGCAACGATCGCCGCTTTCTCACCGGGCGTGTTCTACGGAATCGCAGATGAGGCGGAGGGGTGGGCGGCTTGCTCAGGCGGGCCGGGGGCTTTGGTCAGCGGGTTCTTTCGCGACCGGCGTGCCGCATTCAGGACATCGGTCGGGCGTCGCTCGCAGGTCGTAGCCGCAATTAGGGCACGAGTGTTCCCTCTTCTTATTACGCAGCCGGATCATGAGCCAATACGCTGGAAGGATGAGAAAAGCAAGGACCAGCGGCCAGCACGGAACTATGCACAACTGTCTGTTGTGAGTCAGGGTGCGATCTCCGGCGACCGCAAATTCTCCAAGCCGGAAATACGTGGTTGTCGTGATAAAAAAGAGGGCGAAATCCGTTGATCCATCTTCTACGTCGAACCTCCATCCGGCGCCGTCAGGGGCGAAGGTCCGATTCGGATGACGGTCGAGGCAGGTGAAGAACTTTCCGCCCGAACTATCGGCCCACCAATTGATCGTTCCTCCTGCGTTGACCCACGACACTCGCTCGTCGGCTAACCGATCCCGCACCCACAACCCCGCCGTCATCACGCATAAAGCCAATGACACCGCCGCAGCGAAGTTGAACAGCCACCCTCTCATCGGTTCACCTCCGCCTTCTCGACCGGCGATCCGCACTCTGGGCAGACGCCGCTGGTATTGCCGGTGAGCGAGTAGCCGCATTGGAAGCACCGATCCTCCGCCGCTCGCCTCTCAGTTCTTTTGTCCTCGATGGTTTCTGCGACTGACCGGCCCACTAAGAGGCCGCCCACTCCAAGGAAGACGGCCAGCAACGCTGGCATCAGCAAACCCGATCCGACCTCCAAAGTCGGGAATGCTCTCCAAAGGCTGTAGCCGGAGACGTAATCGTTTCCAGCCAGACAGGCGGGCCAAAACGGGAGAGCAGTCGCGACTAGGACGCCAACAACCGGCCCCAGAATCAGCAAGGGCAGGCGGACAATCACGCCCTCTCCCCCGCCTTCCCCGCGACCGGCGTGCCACATTCAGGGCAGATGCCGCTGGTGTTGCCGGTGAGGTTGTACGAGCAAGTGTGGCAAAGGCTACGGTTCATTCGCCGTACGGACACCATACGCCATCGAAGCCATAGTACAGGGATTACCGCAAAGCATGCCAGCGTGAACCAGTGAGGAAAACTGACCTCCCAATATCTGGTGTGAATCGGGATGGGCGTGTTTACCACGGTGGAAAAAGAGCCGGAATGCGCTGAAAAAAACCAACGTATGAATACTCACCCATCTCGTGGCTCGTCCAAATCACGTGTCCAAACTCGGCGTTCTCCAGTCCAAAATAGTTGGCGAGCTCTGCGTCGCTGGTGGTCACAATTGTCAGTTCGGCGTCGAATATGGCAAAACCAGATCTTACATCGCCATGGTAATACACGTAGCGTTTTCCTTCATCCGCACGCTGACAAAAAATCCATTCGTCTTCCCGGTAGAAACTCCCGCGCACCCACAGCGTTATCGTCGCGAAGCAAAGCACGAGGCACGCGACCGCTGCGAAGTTGAACAGCTTCCGTCTCACACCTTCGCCTCCGCCTTCCCCGCGACCGGCGTCCCGCATTCCGGGCAGACGCCGCTGGTGTTGCCGGTTAGGTTGTAACCGCATCGAGTACAAAGATAGTGCCACTGACGCCACGTTTTCGGTAAGCAAAGAAATGTCGCTGGCAATGCGACGAGGACCATCGCGGCGAAAAGTACCGCGTGAGGCAGCCGGAGGTAAAATGGACGCCAGTCCCGAGGTCGAAGTTGGTGGGGCGGCTGTCGTCTTCTTGCGGCTGTTCGGGTCCATTGGACACATGTGCCCGGTCAATTCCTTGGGCACAAGTTGTGCCCGGAGATGGCCATTGTGCCCGTGAAGCTCACGCGGGCGGGTTGATCGGCTCACGTACCCCCAATTAAGATTCCACCTCTTATGAGGGCGGCCAAACGGACGCTGAAAACGTGACATCCACCGTTTCAAAACGATGGATGTCACGTTCGCGTCACCTTTAGTTCTGCCACCTTTAGTTCTGCCCGCGTCACCTTTAGTTCTGCCGTTCCGCCCGGCAATCGGCGTCGTGTCACGCATTTGTTCTAGCGGTATCGCGGGGGCGGTGGAGGGGTGGGGCGGCGGGCACGCTGACCTTCACGCAGGCCGCTGGCGAGGCGTAGATTTGATGGGATGTTTGAGGTCCCAGCGGATGCAGATTGCAGGCGGCACAAGACCGACTAAGAGAAACGCCCAGAAGGGAATGGTAAGTCGGTCGGTCCGCATACCGTGGTTCCACTGCAACCCGGCGGCTTCACCGTAAAGGTTGATGGATAATCGTGAATTGTCGAACGCTGTTTTGTGATGTTCAGTGAAGAGCAGAGGATACACGTTGCTTTCGTAGCCACCGCCCAACCCGCACGCCAGCGCGAAAACCAAGAGCGGAATGCACGAAGCAAACAGAGCAATCGGGAAAAGAATGCGCCTCATCTCGCGTGATTCTACGTCAAGGTCATCCGACCGGGACACCTGGCGCACGAAAGTCTGGGCACAAATCGTCCCAAGGCTTGGGCATCTGTCCTCCCCCGGCAATGAACGTCGAATCACGCAACGATTGAAACAAAAAACCCCCGAACCTGATGAACTCAGGCCGGGGGTATTTTGGCTTGGGCACAGCCGGGCACACCGGAAGGGAACTATTAGGGTCATTGGGCACACCGGGCACATGAAAAGCCGGGCACACGAGGCTCCGTGGGCACAAGCCGTTGGCACAACTTCTCACGAGCGACACGAGAAAACCCCTTCTTTTCCAGTGTTCCGTCGCAGACTCGGATTCGCACCGTTCACATTTACAGTCTCCCTCATCCGCAATCCTCCGCGATCCTCCGCGACCTCCGCGGTTTGCTCTTTCGAGCCCAAGAACGCCCGCGTGGATCGTGGCACACCCGCGGCGGGATGGGCAAAGCTGCACGGGATTGAAAACCCGCCAAGGGGCAGAGACGTCGCCCATTGCCCAAAAATGCAGCAAGTCCGGCCAAAAGGAAAGTCGCCTTTTGAGACGCAACTTGCGAGCGGCTTGCCCGGAAAATCATCGGGCGATTGGCAACAAAAGGCAATATTTAGATACACGAGATGTTGTGGCAATAAATAGACAAATATCGCGCCATGCATGATCTGTTTCCCGAAAATGTACAGCACCCCATTTTGGCCGGTTTTGGCTTGTTTTGGCGTGTTTTTTGGCGCGATTTTGGTTTGGCGTGTTTTGGCGTGTTTTGGCGCGGTTTGGCGATTTGGCGTGGTTTGGCGTGTGTGGCGCGATTTGGCGCGGTTTGGCGCGGTTTATTGGCTCATGTGCCATGAGCCATATGGGCCATGATGCGGGCCCCACGGCGGTCGCAGTGCCCCCCTCCCTCCACGCGCCGGAGGGGACATTTGGTGACGGGGCATTTGGGGACATTCATCGGCGGGGCGCGGGCGATGAAACGTTTTGAAACCAAATGAAACAGATTTGGGGGAGGGGGCCAAGGGACAGAGGGTCTCCGCGTCCTCGCGTCTCCGCGTCAATCCCGCGCCGACGCTTGCGTCGCTTGTTCCGGGTGGCGCCTGTAGATCTTTTCGTTGTAGCCGACGAGGACGGCGGCGATTTGCGGGGGCGGGAGGGGGAGGTCGGGGGAGGAGGGGACTTGGAGGTAGGTGAGGGCGCGTTCGAGGAGGCGCTTGGTGGCGGGGCCGGAGACGTCGCCGCCGTAGTGGGCGATGGTTTTGTCGGGCTCGTGGACGATCATGACGGCGACGAGGCGGGGGTTTTCCGCGGGGGCGGCGGACATGAAGCTGGAGTTGTACTTCTGGTGGTTGTAGACGCCGTGCTCGGCGATGAAGGCCGTGCCGGTCTTGGCGAAGATGTTCCAGGTCATGCTGCGGGCGCGGGGGGCGGTGCCGCGAATGACCACGTCGCACATGATGCGTTTCATCTCGGCGGCAGTGATCGGGTCGATCACCTCGGGAAGCATCTGGAGCGGAGTCGGTTTGATTTTGGGAGTGACGTGGCCGTCAGTGTCGAGGAAGCCGCGGACCAGCGTCGGCTTCACCAGTCGGCCGCCGTTCGCGTAGGCGCAGTAGGCACGGGCGAGCTGCAAGGGTGTCACCATTAACTCATAGCCCTGCGAGACGGAGACAGTGGAAGCTTTGCCCCATTTGCGCAGGGGATTGAGCAGGCCGCCCTCTTCGCCGGGCAGTTCGATCCCGGTGGGCCGGCCGAAACCCCAGTTGGTCAGGAAGCGGTGGAGCTTGGTGTTGCCCAGGCGGGTGCCGAGCATCGACATGCCGATGTTGCTGGATTTGACCAGCACGTCCCAACTGCAAAGCGGGCCGTAGAAATGGGTGTCTTCGACGATTCGATTTTTGGTGTCCGGGACGTGCCACTGCTCGGCCTTGATGGGCCAGACTTCGTTCACCCGCGTGTCGTGATAGCGGATGGCGGGGCCCATGATGAACGGCTTGAGGGTGGAGCCGGGCTCGTAGGGCATGACCAGGGTGCTGTTGCGGCGGACCTCGGGCGGGGCGTCCTGGAAATTCTGCGGGCTGAAGGTGGGCCAGTTGGCCAGGGCGAGGATCTCGCCGGTCTTGGGGTCCATGACGACGACTTCGCCCCGTTTGGCTTTGAATTCGCTGCAGGCCGAGGCCAGTTCCTGCTCGGCGATCATCTGGATGTTGGCGTCGATGGTGAGGATGACATGCTCGCCGTGCTGCGGCGGGAGGTAATCCTCGGCGGCAATCGACAGGGGGCGGTGGCTGGCGTCCTTGAGGAGCCGGGCGTAACCATCCTTGCCCGAGAGGAGCTTGTCGAACTCCAGTTCGAGGCCCTCCAGGCCGTGCCCGTCTTTCATCGTCCCGCCCAGGATATGGGCGGCGAGGGATCCCATGGGGTAGTAGCGGACGCTGGTCGGCAGCAGGCCGACGCCGGGCAGCTTGAGCTTCTGGATTTCGAGGCTGGTGGATTCGTCCAGGTCCTCGGCGACTTTGACGAAGCGGTTGGTCGAGCGGTCGGCCAGCAGCCGGGCCAGGTCGATCGGCTGCTTGTCCAGCAGCCTGGCGAGCTGCATGGTGGCGGCGTCCATCTCGACGAGGCTGTGCCCATCCTGCTGGAACACCTCGTACATGAACTTGGGGTCGACGAAGAGGGTCTGGGTCTGGATGGTGCCGGCCAGAAGGAAGCCGTTGCGGTCGAAGATGCTGCCGCGACGCGCCTGGAGCAGCATCGTCTGGTGCTGCTGGCGCTCGGCCTGGCGGGCGGTCTGCTGGCGGCCGTAAGTCTGAAGGTACGCGACGCGCCCGATCAACGCGACCAGCGTCGCGCCCAGCAGATGAAAGACAACACCGGCCCGGCGGGCAGAAAATGCGTCCATGCAAGAAGTCCGATAATTCATCGGACGACGCGGGGCGGGGGCTTGATGGAATTCGACGCCAGCCAGAGACGCTCCTGGCTCATGTGGCGCGGTGGCGCGTGCCAAAAAAACCGCGCCAAAACACGCCAAAACGCGCCATTTCCCGGATTCTTGTCACGGGCATGCTCTCGCCAATGCCTGGGAGGTGACATTCGGTGACAGGGTGCGGAGCTCCGGGGCCAATGTCCCATGTCCCATGTCCCCTCGCCGGAGGGGACATTTGGGGACATTATGGGACATTTCACCCATGTCCCCTGGCCAATGTCCCCTGTCCCCTCGCCGGGAGGGGACATTAGGGGACATTTGGCAAACGGTTGCTCACATCGCCCCAAGAAATGTAACCATTTGTAACATCTTGTAACATCGCCATGTTCGTTGCCGTGCCGACGGAAGCGGCCGTGGCAAAAATGGCAGGAAATGGGCTTTGCCTAACGGGACGTTTTTCGGTCCTTCTGTTGGGCAGGATTGCGTTCTGTTGGGCAGGCGGCGGTTCTTTCAGGGGTGGTCTAAAATCAGCGAACCGGACCGATCAGAATCCTTCGGAGAATCGCCTTTTAAGAAACCAAACAATTACGGCGATGGCAATGAAAGCTAGGAAGCCCATGACGCCGACAACCATCCCCCATCGACCATTGGGCCGTCGCGGCCCCGCATACTCCAGTGTCGGCTTCTCGTCGCTCATCCCCGCCATTGTACCGCCGGGCGGTCGATCAGGATCCCGTTGGGCAAGTGGCTCCCGTTGGGCAAAGCCCAGGAAATGGCACAGTATCTAACAAATTATTGCTTCTGCCATTTCGCATGTTCTTGCTCACCGTGCCGGGCTTCGACGGGGCTCGCCGCCCTTTCCCATCCCGCCGGCATTCGGGACTGCTTAAGGTGACATCCATGGATGCCATTGCCTTAGCGCGTAAGTCCGCGCCGTGACTGCACTTACTACACTTGCGCAAGACGTGACCTCCTGTTAGTATGGTGGTGCTTTGAATCACCCACCAACAGGAGGCCACGGATGGCGAGTGTCTCACGCACGCTGGAACGGATCAAGGAAGATTTGGAGCCGTTCCTGCCCGAGGAGTCGATCGTCGCCGCGGCTCATGAGGCGGGGCACACGTGGCGGGAGCGGATCCTGGGCCCGGTCCAGACGGTTCACCACTTCATCCTTCAGGTGCTGTTCTGCAACACGGCGATGACCCACCTGCGGCACGTTGGGGACCCCGCGGTCCAGGCCCCGGCGTATTGCCGGGCGCGCAAGCGTCTGCCCCGGGAGCTGCTGGAGAAACTGCTCACCCGATCCTCCCAGGCGATGCAGCCCGTCAATCCCCCGTCCGAGCCCTTGTGGTGCGGGCACCGCACCTACGCGGTCGACGGCTCCAGTGCCATCGCCCCGGATACGCCCGACGGGCAGAAAGAATTTGGCCAGCCGACCGCGTGCAAGGAGGGCTGCGGATTTCCCGTGCCCAAGCTGCTGGGCCTGTTCGACGCCTTCAGCGGGCTGGTGCTCAGCATGCTCTGCTTCCCGCTCTACACCCATGAGCAGTCCAA
>DATHPP010000093.1:0-2989 GCA_035483795.1 Tepidisphaeraceae bacterium
TTGGTGGTATAGACCACGTTGTTGGAGATGGTGAGACCGCGGAAGTTGGTGTCCTTGCCGGTCTTGTCGGCTTTCAGACCCAGTTGCGTGATGTTGAAACTGCCTACCGGGGTGGGCTGGCCCGGATCCTGCGCGTCGAGCGGCGTGCGCTGCGGGGTCAAAATTTGCAAGCCGGCGCCGATGATGATGCCATTCGGCTGAGGATTTCCGCCGTTTCCGGCATTGCCGGCCGTGTAGACAACGTTGGCACCGTTTTTGTTATTCAGGATCGCGGCCCGACCATTATTGCCGCTGTAGGCATTGGTTTTCGTGAACTGAAAGTGGCCGTGGGCGTCGACTGCCGCGACCACACGGGAAAAGCTCCCGGGGACGGGATTGGTGGGGTCGACCTCGGTTGGCGTAGGCGTATTGGAATTCGAGACATCGAGCGCATCGAGAGGCGCCAGGTACCCCATGAACGTCACGACCCGACCGTCGGTTGAAAGATTGAGTGCGATCTCGGATTTGGACGAAAAGCTGGTAACCACCTGATTGCCGGCCGGTTGATCCCGGTGGTCGGAATCCTGCGAGCCTTCGACCTCAAGCGAGTTGATGAACCTGCCCGACGGCTCAAGTTGGTCCAGCACGATCTTTGCCGTGATACCAAAGCTGCTGTCGACGGCATCATTATTGAAGACAAACGGATAGGTGCCGTTGTCGGTTGCAGTCACGCAATTTGCAGGGGCGCAATTAGGCGGCAGCAGGGTCGTTCCGGCGACAACATTCGCCGGATTGTTGTCATATACAGAACGGCTGACCAGCAAATTTCCCGGTCTGAAGTTGATGTCATCCTCGTCGGCAAGGGCTCCCGTGGCGCCCACGACGCCCGACAGGAGAAGTGTGGCGGCCAAACTTGCACGAAAAACCGGGGGCCGAGCGGACAAATGCGATCCTGCAACCTTCATTGCAATTACCTCCCATGTTTCGCCTGCAGCAACATGTCATGCGCGGCGATCCCCGGAGGTTTGCCCCCGTTCTGTTACAGCCATAAGAACCAGATGCGACAGCCGCACTGTGATCAACAGCATGCATTCCGATCAAGAATACCTTTCGCGCTGACGGCAAACGTCCCAGCCTCAAATCTTGTGCAGCTCCAGCGAGGCCGGATGGAACAGTTCTTCCGGAGCAAGCAACCGGGCCGACAACCCCTCCGCGTGGTGGCGTTGCAGGAAACGGTTCAGCACGTGGCGGTTCGGTTCCAATCCGTAAGACCAGAAATCTTCGCCTATCAAAAGCCGGGCCGCCCGCAACTGCTCCTCGACAAACGGTAGCGTGACCTTGGTGGCGGAAGTATCGGCGAGCTTTGCGACCGCAATCGCCTTGGAGCGCTCGAACGCCTTGAACATCGCGACCGGCAACCAGGAATGCTTTTCGACAAGCGAGCGGCGGATTCCCAGCGTGTGCATGATCGGAAACAGACGGGTCCGCCGATACCAGTCGGTTGCGGTCTGCTGCGGGTCGGCAAACAGATAGCCGACATTGGGATGACCGCGGTCGAAACAGGAGGGCGCGCGCGGCCCGATCACCGCGTCCAGTTCTCCGTTCGCCAGCAGATCCGAAATGGTGACGTCGGGACCTGCATTCTCGACGATGACGTCGGCTGGCAGGTTGAGATTGATCTTCTCGACGCGACCGGGATGCTCATAGCCGCCTCGAACCCAGGTGATGTCGGAGGGGCGAATTCCGTAATCCTCCTCAAGGAACAGGCGGACCCAGATATTGGCGGTGAGTTGATATTCAGGCACCCCGACGCGGCATCCCCTGAGGTCGGCGGGCGACTTGATCCGGTCGGTGCGGACGTAAATCGAGGTGTGCCGAAAGGCGCGGGACGGGAACACCGGCACCGCGACGTAAGGGCTCGTTCCGGCCGCGGTCTTGACGCTGTAACTGGAGAGCGACAGTTCGCAGATGTCGAAATCCGCATGCCTGAAGGCACGGAAGAAGATTTCCTCCGGCTCCAGCAGCATGATTTGCGCATCGACGCCATCGATGTGTACCTGGCCGTCAACCAATGGGCGCATCCGGTCATAGTCGCCGATCGCGACCGAAAGCTGCAGTTTGCTCATACGGGTCTCCTCGGAAATCAGGCTTGCGCGGAAGTAGTTGTGGCAGCTCCAGTCGCACGCTCGGTACCGGCCCGCGGAAGCAAGCCCATCACCGTGCTCGCCGCGGCGCCGATCAACACCGATCCGCCCGCGACCGCGAAGATTGTCGGCACATCCCACTGGGCGGCGACCATCTGGCCGACGACCAGCGGTCCGGTAACCGAGCCGAGGCGGCCGATTCCGGTGGCCCAGCCCACGCCGGTGGAGCGGATCGTGACCGGGTAGTAGATCGCGGCCAGCGCGATCAGACCCGAACTCGCACAGCCCAGCAGCAATCCGAACAAACCTTCCGCCGCCGTGACGGCGTCAAGCGAAGGAGCCGACCATCCGACCATCACATAAGCCAGCGCGCCGAGCGTCAGAGTGGGCGAAAGCACCCGCAAGACGCCAAGACGGTGCAACAGCATTCCGGCGGCTCCGGAACCAAACAGCGACCCGAAATTAAAGAACGCCAGCGCCAGCGCGGTCTGCTCGGGAGCGATGCCGACGCGGCGCAGCAGAATCGGACTCCATGACGAATTGGTGACCAGGACCATGAAGGCGAAGAAAAAGCTGACCCAGAGCAGACAAGTGCCGATGGCGCGCCCGGACCGGAACAGCTCACGCACTGTTGCCTTTGGTGCGAGCTCCCTGGCGAATTCGAACTGGATGTCGTTCGCAGTCGACAGGTCAGGGAAGATGCGGCGCAGTGTGGCGGCGATCCGCTCTCTCGACTTGCCGGCCGCAACCAGGAAACTCGCCGATTCCGGAAGCAATATCGCCAGGATCGCCGACAACAGGATAGGCAACACGCCGCCCACAACAAAAATCGATCGCCACCCATAGGCCGGGATGATCCACGATCC
>DATHPP010000094.1:0-26749 GCA_035483795.1 Tepidisphaeraceae bacterium
ATCCAGACCTGACGCAGGACCTGCGAGAGCTGCGGGATTTTGTAGCTGGGCAGCTCGAGGATGAAGCTGGTCGCCGGGCCTTTGGCGAGCGTGCGTTTGAAAAGAAACGCCGTGCCGACCGCCGCCAGAATTCCCAGCAGGTAACAGCCGAGCATGATGCCCGCTTGGGTGACCGCGCCATAAGTCGCAAAAAAAGCTCCGATCAGCAGCGTATAAACCGGAAGCCGGGCGCTGCAGCTCATGAACGGCGCGACAAGGATGGTCGCCAATCTTTCCCTGCGACTTTCGATCGTCCGCGTCGCCATGATTCCGGGGATCGCACAAGCGAAGCTGCTGAGCAGGGGAATGAAGCTCTTGCCGTGCAGACCGACCCTGGCCAGCAGCCGGTCCATCAGGAAGGCGGCCCGCGCCAGATAGCCGCTGTCTTCCAGGATTGCCAGGAACAGGAACAGGATGGCGATCTGCGGGACGAAGACGACGACCGTGCCGACGCCGTTGAAGATGCCGTCGCGCACCAGGGCGCGGAGCGGTCCTTCGCTCATGGGCGCCGTCACCAGCACGCCCAGGGCGTCGATCGCGCTCTGGATGCCGTCCATGATCGGCTTGGCCAGCCAGAACAACGCGAGGAACAAGCCACCCATGATGCCGGCGAAGATCACCAGCCCCCAGACCCGGTGACACAGGATCGCATCGACGCGATCGCTCAGATGACTGGGTCGGGGGTGGACATACGCGAGCGTTCCGACATTGGTCTTCGGTTGGGCGACCACACGGGATACGACCGACTCGATCCAACGGTAATGGGCCTCCACGTCCGCCTGCATGGGGTCGATGCCGAGCTGGTTGAGTCGGTTGGCGGCGGAGCTCAGGAGCGAGGAAACCGGCTCCTGCGCGACCAGCGGCTTGATGTCCGCGGCGTGATCGCCGATCAGCAGCCGCTCGGCTATTGCCTGGTAGCGATCCAACGGACGCGGCGCCGCCTCCGGCACCAACAGCGACAGCCCCCCGCCCACCAGCAAGAGCTCTTCCTTCATCGCATCAGGCAGTCGCCACTGCGGCATCGGCGCCACCGTTGCGTGAGCGATCGAATTCTTGAGTTGATCGATTCCCCGTCCCTTGTTGCCCACGATGCCCACGACCGGAACGCCCAATTCCTCTCGGAGCTTCTGGGCCGAAACAGCCAGTCCGCGGCGCTCGGCGACATCCATCATGTTGAGGGCGACGACCAGCGGACGACCCAGCTCAATCAATTGGCTGACCAGATACAGGTTGCGTTGGAGATTGCTGGCATCGACGACCACCACCACGACGTCGGGCTGCTTCACGTCGGTGCGGATCCCCCGCAGCACCTCCATCGCCACCTGCTCGTCGGGGGCCCGGCTGATCAGGCTGTACGTTCCCGGGAGATCAATGACTTCACACCACGAGCCGTCCGGAAGCTTGCAGCGGCCGACTTTTTTTTCGACGGTTACGCCAGGATAGTTGGCCACCTTCTGGCGCAGACCGGTGAGTGCGTTGAAGACAGTGGTTTTGCCGCTGTTGGGATTTCCCGCCAGCGCAACCGTCATCGTGGTCGCGGCGGAAGTGGGGCTTGCAGATGTCTGGCAGCAGGAAGACATCGGAGAAATAACGCTGAATTCCGATGCGGAATGCTGAATAAACCCGGCCACTCAGCATTCATCATTCAGCATTCAGCATTATTTCAATGTGCCGGGCTTGTTCGTCACGAAGACTCAGATGATATCCGCGGAGGCGGAACTCGATGGGGTCACCGAGCGGCGCCCGGCGGACCACCTCGACGCTGGCGCCGTTGCAGAAGCCCATTTCGAGCAATCGACGGCGGAGATCGGGATCGCCCCCCACGGCAAACACGCTGCCGCGACAACCCACTCCCAGCCGGTTGAGGCTGCACGTTTCCGGTGTGCCACAATGGTTGCACGCCGCGAAATCACACGCCTTCTGCATAACCGTGCTTTCAGTAAACGACTTCACCAGAGTATAGCTCGTTGAGACTGAGTTTCAACGGCAATTCCAACCGCGGAAGTATGACATGCTCTATCGCCAGAAGCTGTAGGTGTTGTTCCGCAAGCTGCGATCGGGTAAACACCTAGCCGCAACCATCTATTACAACATGGCTTACGATCTTCAGAACTGCTTGAGGAACCGGATGTCGTTCTCCACGAAGCTCCGGATGTCTCCAATGGCATACTTCCGCATCGCAATACGCTCGATTCCAAGACCGAACGCCCAGCCGGAAAATTCCTCGGGATCGATGCCGCAGTTGGACAGAACATTGGGGTGCACCATTCCGCACCCGCCCAGCTCGATCCAACGGCCCTTATCCTCGAACCAGACATCGACCTCAGCCGAAGGTTCTGTAAAAGGAAAAAAGCTGGGGCGAAAGCGAACGCGCGTCCGCGGTCCGAAATAGGCGTGGGCAAACTGCAAGATGGTGCTCTTCAGGTCCACCATCGTCACATCGCGATCGATCACCAGCGCCTCGAGCTGGTGAAACATCGGCAGGTGCGTGGCGTCTGTTGTATCGGGGCGATAGACGCGGCCGGGGATGACAACCCGGATCGGCGGTTTCTGCCGTTCCATTACCCGGATCTGCACGGTGCTGGTCTGGGTACGGAGCAGAAGCTGGCCCTGATCGGAGAAGGACTCGAGATAGAAGTTATCCAGCGGATCGCGGGCCGGGTGCGCTTCGGGGATGTTCAACGCGACGAAATTGTGGAACTCGTCCTCGACTTCCGGCCCGGTGGCGACGCTAAAGCCCATCCGGCCGAATAATTCGGTCAGCTCATCGACGACTTTCATGAGGATGTGGCGGTTGCCGATCTGCGGTTTGCGGCCCGGCTCGGTCACATCGACGTAATCGCGGTCGCCGGTGGCGTCGTGGGAGAGTTGCTGCTTGCGGGCCTCAAAGGCTGCCTTGGTTCGGTTGTTCGCCTCGTTGGCACGTTGACCGACAGTGGGTCGCTGCTCGGCAGGCGCCCCGGCGATCAGCTTCGTCAGGTTCTTTACCAGGCCGTTTGAGCCGAGGAATTTGATCCGGTATTGCTCGAGGCTGGAGGCGTCGCGCACCGCGGCCAGCTCCTGTTCGGCTTGCCGGGCGATCTGCTCGATTTGTGCCAGTGCATCGGACATGGGTATCATTCTGGCGCACCGCCATGCCGGGTCAAGCGGCGCTGGAAAGCGGGGAAGCAATGGACCTCTCGAAGCTGCCTAAGTTGTCGGACACCAAGGCCGCGGAACAGCCGCCTGGCGTCGCCGCTCCCGCAGAAACGCCGGCTGATCCCCGCCATATCGACTATGCCGTAGCCGCCCCGCCCAAAGGGATGATTTTCGCGGAGGTCTGGATCGGCCTGATCATCGGCATCGTGTTGATGCTCTATACTCGGCCGTTTGGGAGCTATCTGATCTCGATGGTCACACGGCAGCCGTTTCACACCGGCGTCAACTGGACCGATGGCCCCAATGCCGGACAGGAAGTGCCATACACGCAACTCGAGGGCGGCACATTCTACTCCGATTCCTCGATCTTCCTGTTTGGTTTGGCACTGGCGCTGGGCGCGATGGCACAGGCTCTTCAAATGACGCGACTTCCAGGAAGAAGAGGGGCTGCCTGGTTTTCGATGGTGTGCGTCCTGCTGGCGACGCTCTACAACGTCGTCGCGGTCGTGATCTTGTTGCAAGTGAACATCATGCCGCTCATGTCGCTGCTGTGCGTCGGGATCGGCGGTTACATCGTCTACTACGAGTGGAACACGATGCAGGCGTACGGCCGCGCCCCCGAATAAAAAAATGCCCTTGGCGCGGGGAAGACGCCAAGGGCTCAGGGGAGGTAGGGAGCTTGTCGTGAAAGGCCGGCTGCCTTTGGCCGGCCTCCCACATGTTTCGTTACGGCAATTGTAGGCCCCATTCGATGCCGAAGAGCAATACGAATCCCAAAATTGCAATCAATCCGACGAGCATCGCGTTGATCCTGCCGTTCATATCGGAACTCCCGCTTATCGCGTCGCCCCGGCACCTCATCAGATGCACCGACGCCATAAACGTTAGTCGCGACAGCCGCGCTTAAATCATTATAAACGGACGGGATTTGTGGAGCCGGAGGTGAGCATTTATTGCAACGCGTACATGACCATTCCGGTGGCAAGCTTCGGGAAAAAGTAGGTGCTCTTCTGCGGCATGACCTCGCCGACCTTGCCGAGCTCCTCCAGGGCGTGCAGCGGCGTGGGACGAAGCAAAAGCGCGATCTGGTAGGCCTTTCCGTCCACCTGCTTGAGCACCTGCGAGGGATCGGCGGTGTAGCCTTTGGCCAGATCGCCCGCCGCGAAGTGCGGCTGGAGCACTTCGTCGATGAAATAGCGCTGGAGGATCGCCACGTCCAGGCGCCGCCAGGCCTCGGATTGCTTGGGTTCCAATGGTTTTAGCACGTCGGGGTTGATGACGCGCAGCCGGTAGAGTTTGCGCCCGGTTCCGTCGTACAGGGCGAAGACGTTGGGCGGATCGTGGCTGAGCGATTCCACGACGTCGGCCAGGCGCTCGGGCGCCGTCGTGATGGGGGTGATCTCGACCACGCCGGCCGTTTTCTTCCGGAAGCCGTCGATGTCGAAGTCCTTCAGGCCGCCGATCATCCGGTGGGTCGGCAGGATCAGCAGTCCGTCATCCTGCATGCCGACCAGAACGAACATGCAGAAGTTGGCGGGATGGTTGGGCGGCAGCTTCCCGCCCAGCGCCTGGGCGGCTTCCGCCTGATATTGCAGCGCCGTCGTGTAGCGGTGATGGCCGTCGGCGATGTAAACCGGGTTGTGCTTCATCGAATCGATCACCTGGTTCTCGATCTCGGCGTCGGTGATCGACCATAAATCGTGCTTGACCTCGTCGAGCGTTCCGGAGAGTTCCGGCTTTCCCAGGTTCTTGGAAAGGAGGTTGGTGATCTGGCTTCGGGGATCGCTGTAGAGGCCGAAAATGGGCGAGAGCTGAACTCTGGTAGCGCGCATCAGTTTGAGGCGATCCTCGATCGGCCCTTTGTACGTCTTTTCATGCGGCACGACCTGGCCCTCGCCGAAGGGCGACAGGCGAACCAGCGCGATGAATCCGCGGCGATGAAAAGTGCGGCCGTTGTGCTCGAAGCTCTGCGTGTACGGGTACAGCGCCGGCCGGTGGTCTTTCTGAAGGACGCCGGACCGCAGCCAAGCCTGGAGGTTGATGTTCGCCCTGTCGTAGGCTTCATCAGGCCCGGCGGCCTTGGCCGGGAGGTGCGGGAGATCAACAAAAACGACGTTGTGCGGGTCCTTTGCCTGGAGGGCCGCCCGGTCGCTTTCGTTGAGGACGTCGTAGGGCGGTGCGATGAGCCGCGAAACGTCGCTGCCGAGCGTTTTTGCGTAGTGAATCCCCGCGAATGGCCGAATCTGCGCCACGTAAATGCTCCTTAAAGCAGGTTAAAAAGTGCCGGGCAACCGGGAGGGCGAGGCTCCGGCCGAGCCGGGCTTTCCGCACCGAATGAGCAGCGGCTCGGCGGGAGCCTCGCCCTCCCGACATGCTTATTATCGTGCGGCTTCTGGACCGCCCGCCGAATCACGATAACATGGCAGTTCTGTCGAATCGAGAAGCTATGAGAATCCTTCTTGCCAATCCCCGCGGGTTCTGTGCCGGCGTCAACATGGCGATCGACGTCGTCGAGCAGGTGTTGCGTATGCGCGGCGCGCCGGTCTACGTTTATCACGAGATCGTCCATAACCGGCACGTCGTTGACGACTTCCGTCGCCGCGGCGTCGTGTTTGTGGACTATGTCGGCGAGGTGCCGGACGGCAGTGTGGTGGTTTACAGCGCCCACGGTATTTCCCCCGCCGTTCGGGCCGAGTCGAAGCGCCGGAATCTCGTCGAAGTGGATGCCACCTGTCCGCTGGTGATCAAGGTGCACAATGAAGTCCAGCGGTTCGCCAAGGACGGCTACTCGATCGTCTTCATCGGCCACGCCAAGCACGACGAGGCCGTCGGAACCGTCGGCGAGGCCCCGGACGCCATCACGGTTGTTGAATCTCCGGAGGACGTCAAGCGGCTGATTGTCAAAAATCCGCAGAAGATTGCTTATGTGACGCAAACCACGCTCAGCGTTTATGACGCCCAGCGGATCATCAACGCGCTCAAGGCTCGTTTCCCCCACGTCAAGGCGCCTCCGAAGGAAGACATCTGCTACGCGACGACCAACCGGCAGAACGCCGTCGCGGAGGTTGCTCCCGAGGTGGATCTGGTGCTCGTCATCGGCAGCCGCAACAGCTCCAATTCCCAGCGGCTGGTTGAAACCGCGCACGAAGCCGGCAAAGACGCGTACCTGATCGACGACCAGACCGAATTGGACCCGACCTGGTTCGACGGCGTCGAAACGGTCCTCATCACCGCAGGCGCCTCGGCCCCGGAGCACCTCGTGCAGGACCTGGTCGCCCGCCTCCAGCGCGAGCATGGCGCCGAATCGGAAATCCGAACCGTCGCCGAGGAAGACGTGTCGTTTGCCCCACCCAAATCGCTGCGAAGCCTGACCGTGGTCGGCTAACGCAACTCGCGAATTGATGCGCCGACGCCAGTTGTTCCGGCTCATCGGTGACTGGACACCGCCGACACGTCAAAATACCCTGATGCTCGCAATTCTTGTTGCCCTGCTCCCAACGGAGGCAAAAGGCGATGTCGCCGGTGCCGCCAGAACGCACTAGCCTCGGTGATGTTACGCTACCGCCGACAGACCCGGCGCTGAAGGCGGCCCTGTCCGAAGCGCCTCCAGACAGACGTCGCCACAAAGAACCCGAGCAGATCGGCCAGTACCGGATTCTCGGAAAAATCGGCGAAGGGGGTATGGGCGTTGTTTACAAGGCCGAGCAGCGCGAGCCGGTGCGCCGGGTCGTCGCGCTGAAGATCATCAAACTGGGGATGGACAGCAAGGAAGTCGTCGCCCGTTTCGAGGCCGAGCGGCAGGCGCTGGCGCTGATGGCTCATCCCAACGTGGCGAAGGTCTTTGAAGCGGGGATGACGGAAGCGGGCCGGCCGTACTTCGCAATGGAACTGGTGCCCGGCGTCCCGGTGACCCGTTACTGCGACGAGGAAAGGCTCACCATCCGCCAGCGGTTGGAACTGTTTGTTCCCATCTGCCAGGCGGTCCAGCACGCACATCAGAAAGGGATCATTCACCGGGATCTCAAGCCGTCCAACATCCTGGTGCAACTGACTGATGGAAACCCGGTGCCGAAGGTGATCGATTTCGGCGTTGCCAAGGCGACCAATCAGGCCCTGACGCCACACACGCTATACACCCAGACGGGGACCGTGGTCGGCACTCCGGAATACATGTCGCCCGAGCAGGCCATGAGCGGCGGCCTGGACGTGGACACTCGGACCGACATCTACTCGCTTGGCGTGATTCTCTACGAGCTCCTGACCGGAACGCTGCCGGTTGAATCCAAGTCCCTGCGCAGTGCCGGCCTCGAGGGGATGGCGCGCTTGCTAAAAGATACCGAGCCGCCAAAACCGAGCACCAGGCTCGGAGCTGGCGGCACAGATGACGGCAATGCCGGCGGGCTGCGGCAGCGGATCGCCAAGTCGCGGCATAGCGAGCTTTCGGCATTGCGCCGAGAACTTCGTGGAGACCTCGATTGGATTGTGCTCAAAGCGATGGAGAAGGAGCGCGCCCGGCGCTACGAGACGGCCAATGGGCTTGCGGTGGATATCCAACGGCATCTCAACGACGAGCCGGTTTCGGCCTGTCCGCCCAGCACGCTTTACCGATTTCGAAAACTCGTTCGCCGTAACCGGCTGGCGTTCGTCGGCACGTCTGCATTCCTGCTGGCGCTGCTTCTGGGCCTGATTACATCCACCTGGCTGTTTGTTCGGGAATCGCAGGCCCGTCATCGCGCCGTGATCGCCGAGCACGAGCAGGTCCAACTGCGTCAGGAAGCGCAGAGCGCACAGGCGAAGGCCGAGGCCCAGGAGATAGCGGCGCGGCAGCAGGAACTTGCCGCACGCCAAAGGGCCTATGCCTCCGATTTGAACCGGGTGCAGCAGTCGCTGGCGATCAACAATCTGGGGCGGGCGCAGGAGCTGCTCAATCGCCAGCGCCCCAACCCGGGGCAGCAGGACCTGCGCGGATGGGAATGGCGATATCTGTGGCAGTTGTGCCGTAGCGATGCCGAATACACGCTGTGCCAGCGGCCCAGTCTGATTTTGTCGGTCACCGTGTCCCAAGATGGCAGCCAGGTGGCGGTCGCGGCCTATGGCTCGACCGGCGGCATTTCCGTCTGGGACCTGCGGGCTCATCGACTGGTGGAGCAGATCGGAGCGGGCGATGGCATGGTCTCGGCCGCATTTTCCCCCAGGGATCATCTTCTGGCTTTGGGAGTCGTGCAGGGATCCGGATCCGCTCGGCCGCGGTACAGCGTCCGGCTGTGGGACAGTGCCAGGCAGCAAACACGCGCCGAGCTTCCGCTGGACTCCCGCTGTCTCTGGCCGGTTTTTTCAGGAGACGGTCGCACGCTGGTCGTCTGCACAGACTCGCAGATCATTCTGTATCAGGTCCCTGATGGCAAGAAGGTGGCGACATACACCTGCGAGCGAGGGGGTACGAACCCACTGGGGACCGGGTTCGCGGTGACGCGCGACCTGAGGTTCGCGGCCTATGGCTCGACCGGCGGCGTCATTCACGTCATGGACTTGAACAATGGCTCGGAATGCTGGCACACGAATCCCCACGATGCCTATGTAACGGCGCTGGCATTTTCCCCGGATGGGAGGACGCTGTTTTCCGCCGTGGGCTTTGAGGATTCTTCCATCCAGATGTGGGACACGGCTTCGGGAAGTCCGATTGGAAGCCTGGACGGCCATCGGGCGTGGGTCGGTTGTCTGGTGTTCTGGCCGGACGGCAAGACGCTCGCCTCCGGCAGCGCCGACCAGACGATTCGCATTTGGGACATTCATGATCCGGCCCATGTTCCGCCGCCGCGCGTGCTGCGCGGGCATCGGCTGGAAGTCTGGCGCCTCGCGCTGCTCCCGGACAATCGCACCCTGATCAGTGGCTGCAAAGACGGATCGGTCTATGTCTGGGACACCGATTTGGCCCTGCGCCAGCGGGCCGCAGGCAGCACGATCAAAGCTTCCGTGAAAGCATGGCGATTTATGCCCGATGGTTCGTCGGTCCTGACCGTGGATACCGAAGGGCATGTTGCGCGATGGCGCGGAAGTGATTTGCGGGAGTCGGACCCGCTGATGGAAATCGGCGCAGTCAAGGACCTGCGGACGGTCATCTCCCCCGATTGCCGCCTGATCGCCGTCGGGCCGATTGCCGGCGCGGTGCGGATCTGGGATGTTGCTCGCCGTGAACGGCTCCGCGAGTTTCAAGTTGGCTCCCTGTCTTCGGTTCCAGCGGTATTCCTGGGCCCAGACAAGCTCGCGGTGTTTTGCGAAACCGACCGTTCGTTGCACGAATGGAACTTGACGACATGGCAGGAGATGGAGTCGTGGCAGTGTCCCGCGCCGCTGTCCCAGGTGTCTTTCTCTCCCGACGGGCGCTGGTGCCTGATGCCTAATGGCCGACCGGACATCACCACATTGGAGGACTTACTTCAGCAACGACAGTTCAAACGCGATCTCGACACTGCCGGGGGCTTGAACACCGCGTTTTCGCCGGATGGAAAGTTCGTCGCCTTAACCAGCACTCAGGGCATCACAAAATTGTTGGATATGCCGACGCTGCGAGAGACGGCGAATCTCGGCGGCTTTCTGCTGGGCGTTGAATCCCCGGCGTTCTCCCCGGATGGCACCCGCCTGGCCGTCTCCAGCACTGGTAAAGAGGCTGTCAAGCTCTGGGACGTCCAGAGCCAGCAGGAACTTCTGACGTTGGCGGGTGAGGGGTCCATCTTCAGTTCAACCGCCTTCTCCACCGACGGCAGCGCGTTGGGATCGGTGAGCGTCGCTGGTCGCCTGGAGCTCTGGCGTGCCCCCTCCTGGGCCCAGATCGAGGCGGCAGAGAGAGACTGAGCGACGATTGATGATCGTCTCGGCGCCGGTGCGACCTCACGCCCCGTGTTCCAAAGTTATCGGACCACTCCAATCTCCCCTGTGGCTAAACCCCCACTTGCGTTGTATGAATACGGTGCCGGCGCCGCTTTCGGCTCGGCTGGCTGGGAGAGGCGCGAACTATGCCAAAAGAGTTGATCCAGGGCGTGATGGTCAAGCGGCTTCAAGTCCACTGCGATGAGCGGGGACGCCTGATGGAGATGATCCGCTGCGACGACAAAGAACTGAAAAACGTCAAGTTTGGCCAAGTCTATATGACCACCGCCTACCCCGGCGTCGTCAAGGCCTGGCACTATCACAAAAGGCAAACCGACCACTTCATCTGCGTCAAAGGCATGATGAAGGTCGTGCTTTACGATTCGCGAGACGCTTCGCCGACCCACGGGATGATCAACGAGTTTTTCATCGGCGAGCACTCTCCCCTGCTGGTCGAAATCCCCAACCTCGTTTATCACGGCTTCAAGTGTGTCAGCGAAACCGAGGCGATGGTCATCAACTACACGACTGAGTGCTACGATTACAAAGACCCCGATGAATACCGCGTCGCCCCGCACAGCGGCGAAATCCCCTACGATTGGGCGCGGAAAGATGGATGACGGCAATGACGAAATGCGAATGACGAATGACGAATGACGAATCAAACTCGAAATCCGAATGACCGAATGACGAAACAGGCGCCAGTTCCGTCGTTGTTTCGTCATTCGAGCTTTGGTCATTCGAATTTGATTCGTCATTCGTCATTCGGATTTCGTCATTCCTGAGGCGATTTATTCGGAGACGAACATGAAAGGAGTTATCCTTGCCGGCGGCACCGGTTCCCGGCTGTTTCCCCTGACCAAGGTCACCAACAAGCACCTGCTGCCGGTCTACGACAAGCCGATGATCTATTACCCGCTGGAATGCATGGTCAAGGCGGGAATCGAAGAAGTGCTGCTGGTGACCGGCGGGAACAACGCCGGGGACTTCATCCGCCTGCTGGGCAACGGCCGAGAGTTCGGGTTCAAGGACCTTAACTACACCTACCAGGATGGGGCCGGCGGCATCGCGCAGGCCCTGGGGCTGGCCGAGCATTTTGCCGAAAACGAATCGATCTGCCTGATCCTGGGCGACAACATCGTCGAATACACCATCCGCGAGTCAGCCAAGCGGTTCCGCCACCAGGGCCAAGGCGCGAAGATCCTTCTGTCCCAGGTCGAGAATCCCAAGGCGTACGGCGTGGCCGAAATGGACGGCGACCGCGTCGTCCGCATCGTCGAAAAGCCCAAGGAGCCCAAAAGCAACTGGGCCGTGATCGGCATTTATTTCTATGACGCCCAGGTGTTCGATATCGTGCGGACGCTCAAGCCGTCGGCGCGGAACGAGCTGGAGATCACCGACGTGAACAACGAGTACATCCGCCGCGGCGAAATGACCGCCGACCGCGTCGCCGGCTGGTGGGGCGACGCCGGTGAAAATATCGACTTCTACCTCAAGTCCTGCAACATGGTGTCGCAGACCAAAGCGAACAAGGAACTCCCGGCGAAATGACGAAACTCGAATGACGAATGACGAATCAAATTCGAATGACCGAAGCTCGAATGACGAAAGGGCCACGCATTCATTTAGTTCATTCGGTCATTTGGATTTCGGATTTGATTCGTCATTCGTCATTCGAATTTCGTCATTTCGGGCAACGTTGCTTCTGTAGCTAATCCTTCCAATGCGAACGATACTCATCACCGGCGCCGCGGGATTCATTGGGTCGAACTTCGTCCGCATGCTCATGGCGCGCGGCGAGCGGGTGAAGCTCATCGCGCTCGACAAACTGACCTATGCGGGCAACCTGGCCAACATCGAGGACCTGCTGGCCGACCGCGAGCGGCTGTTATTCGTCCGCGGCGACATCTGCGATGTCGATCTGATTGCGGACCTGTTTGACAAGCAGGGGATTCGCGAGATTGTCAACTTCGCCGCCGAGAGCCACGTCGACCGCTCGATCCTCGGCTCAGGGCCGTTCGTGCAGACCAACGTCGTCGGCATGCAGGTCCTGCTGGACACGGCCAAAATCAGGGGGATCGACCGATTCCTCCAGGTCGGCACCGACGAGGTGTACGGCTCGCTTCCCGAAGATAAGCCCGAAATCAAATTCACCGAGGAGACGCCGCTCCAGCCCAACAGCCCTTACAGCGCCAGCAAGGCCGCGGCCGATTGCCTCGTTCGGGCGTACTATCACACCTTCAAGATGCCGGTCCTCACAACCCGCTGCTCGAACAACTACGGCCCCTACCAATTCCCCGAGAAGCTGATCCCGCTGTTCGTCACCAACCTGATCGAAGGCAAGAAGGTCCCGCTCTACGGCGACGGCATGAACGTCCGCGACTGGCTCTATGTCGACGACCACTGCGAGGCCATCTGGGCGGTACTGAACAAGGGCGCGCCCGGCGAGGTCTACAACATCGGCGGCAACAACGAAATCCCTAACCGCAAAATCACCGAAACCATCCTCCGCGACATGAGCAAGAGCTGGGACGAGAACGTGCAGTACGTCAAAGACCGCCCCGGCCACGACCGCCGGTATGCCATTGATGCGTCGAAGATCAAAAACCAGCTTGGCTGGGAGCCGCGGTTCAGGTTCGACGAGGCGATCAAAAAGACGATCGAGTGGTTTCGCACGCACGAGGCCTGGTGGCGCGCGATTAAGAGCGGGGAGTATCTCAAATATTATGAAACGCAGTACGCCGGCAGGTAAACTGAATTTGCCGCGTTTTTTGTGGCACGGGTTTTCAACCGGTTTTCAACCTGTGGACAAGGGGGACGCAAAACACAAAACGGCATTGGAGTGGGAAAGCCAAGTTTCATAGCGCGAACCACCCTGTCATGCCGGTAGGAAATGCTTCGGCACGGCAGGTTGGTTTTCCCACACCAAAACCGGCGCCAGTTGAATGGCTTCATTCGTCCACGGGTTGGACCGTGCCACATTAAAGAATTCAGGTGACCACACGTGTCGATTTTGATCCGCGGGGCAACTGAGGAAGATGTGCCTTTGATTCGGCAGCTCATCACGGAGTTGGCGAAGTATGAGAAGCTCTCGGATCAGGTGGAGGCGACTGAATCGCTGCTCCACGAGCACCTCTTTGGCCCGCGGCCAATCGTGGAGGCGATGATCGCGGAACTCGACGGGGACGCGGTGGGTTTTGCGCTTTTCTTTCATAACTTCTCGACGTTCCTTGGACGGCCGGGGATTTACCTGGAGGATTTATTCGTGCGGCCGCACGCCCGTGGAAAGGGCGTCGGGCGGGCGCTGTTGAGGGAAATCGCGAAGCTGGCCCTGCGGCGCAAGTGCGGACGGCTGGAGTGGGCCGTGCTGGACTGGAATGAGCCGGCGATCGGCTTCTACAAATCGCTGGGCGCGGTCCCGATGGACCAGTGGACGATTTTCCGCGTGACCGGCGACGCGCTCGACAGGCTCGCCCGGGAGGAGCAAGGCTGATGGAACTGTATCGCTCGATCGTCATTACCGGCGGCCGCGGGATGCTCGCCCAGGCCGTGGTGAATGTGCTGAAGCAGCGGACGCTCGCTCACGTCGCACTGGATCGCGCCCAATGCGACATCAGTCGCGAGAGCGACGTGGCGCGCATGTTTGCCGATCGCCAGCCGACGCTCCTGATCAACTGCGCCGCCCACACGAAGGTCGACCTGTGCGAGGACGAGCAGGAGAAGGCCGATGCGATCAACGGGCACGGAGTCGGCAACCTGGCGCGGGCGGCACGGGAGCACGGGACGTTCCTGGTGCATTACAGCACGGATTTCGTCTTCGACGGCAAAGGTATGCGGCCGTATCGGCCGGACGACCCGGTGAACCCGCTTTCGGCTTACGGGCGATCGAAATTGCTCGGCGAAAAGCTGCTTCAGGAAGCCGCACTGCAAAAATGGCTGATCGCCCGCACGGCCTGGCTCTACGGCCGGGGCGGGCCGAATTTTCCCCGCACGATTATCGAGCGCGGGCGGCAGGGGCAGCCGCTGAAAGTCGTCAGCGATCAGGTCGGCTCGCCCACTTACACGCAGGACCTGGCCGAGGCGACATTCGATCTGCTCGACCGCAATCGGACGGGCATCTGGCACCTGACCAATTCCGGCCAGACGAGCTGGCACGAATTTGCCAAGTCGGCACTGGAAGAGTTTGGCGTCAAAGCGAGCGTCACCCCCATCACGACGGCAGATTGGGCGGCGATCCGGCCGAAACAGGCGCACCGACCTTCCTACAGCGTGCTGGAAGTGGAGGCGTTTGCCCGAGCGGTGAATCGCCCGATGCGGCCATGGCGCCAGGGGCTGCGGGACTTTCGCAAGGCCGTCGAGCAAGCCGGGTCTCTGTAGGACGTGGCGCGGTGGTCTATTCATGCCCTCAGCCATTTGCCAGCACTTTTCACTGCGCGTTACGGTGTGCCTGCTCGACAAGTCACCTTGAACAACGTGTAAAGCAAGAACTTGATAAACCGCGCGGATTGGCGCGATGTTTTGGCGCGGTTTGGCGCGGTTTTTGGCTCGCGCCATGGCCAACAGGGCGAATGATCGAAGTCAGGCGAGGCGGTTTTACTGCTGCTGTTCAGAGCCGCCGGGATTTGCTTCGGTCTCGGAAGTCTGTGTCTCGCCTTCGGGCTTGGCGGCGCGCTCGCGCTTCAGCGCGCGGCCGGCGAACTGGTGACGGCGCTCGTTGCGCTTGCGGCGAAGGCCGGCGCTGCGGCGAGCGGTCCCCGTCGGCTTTGATTCTTCGGTCAGGAGCTGGAGAATCACCAGGCTACCGCCGTCGCCGATGCGGTAGTCGCTGAGCTTGATGATTCGCGTGTAGCCGCCCTGGCGGTCGGCAAAGCGCGGGGCGATCTCCTTGAACAGCTTCTGAATGACGGTCTGGCCGGTGAATTCCTGCTCCTTGTCGACCAGCCGGCGGTCCTGAAGCATGGAGATGACCCGGCGCCGGCTGTTCAGCGAACCTTCGCGGGCGATGGTGATCATCTTCTCGGCCAGCGCTCGCACCTCCTTGGCCTTGGGGAGCGTGGTGCGGATCTTGCCGTTCTCAAATAGGCTCTGAATAAGATTGCGGCGAAGCGCCTTGCGATGCTCCATGTCCCGACTGAGCTGCCGGCCGCGTAACCTGTGACGCATGGGGATTCCTCAATCTGAAGTTCTCTTTGCCGTCATTTGCGATTTGCAATTTGCGATTTGCGATTGAAGTGCAAAAGCCTTCTTCCAATCGCAAACCGCAAATCGGCAATCGCAAATTGTTATTGGCTGCTTGTCGCGCCGGCTTCCTCGGGTTCTTCCTGTTCCTCTTCGTCGTCCCCGGTCAGTTGCGGGACCTGATTCAGATCCATGCCCAGGCTCAGGCCCATGTCGGCGAGCTTGCGCTTGACCTCGCGGAGGCTGGTCTTGCCGAAGCTGCGGACCTTGAGCAGGTCGGTATCGGTCTTCTGGACCAGGTCGCGAACGGTCTGGATCTTAGCCGACTCCAGGCAGTTGTTGGCCCGGACGGAAAGGTCCAGCTCCTGCACCGACATGTTGAGCTTCTGCTGGAGCTCGGGATCGATCAGGGCCTTGTTGGCATCGCGCAATGCGGCGACGGCCTCGTCGTTGGCGGTATCGCTGCCCAGCTCGAAGTACTGAACGAACGGGTTGAGGTGCTTGCGGAGGATCTTGCTGGCTTCGACCAGCGCCATCTCCGGGCTCAGCGTCCCGTTGGTCCAGATTTCCAGGATCAGCCGGTCATAGTCGGTCTTCTGGCCGACGCGGGCGTCCTCGGTCGTGTAGCGGACGCGGGTGACCGGCGAGTACATGCTGTCGACGGCGATCAGCCCAATCTCCTGCTCCTCGACGTCGGTGATGTTCTCGGCGGCGGTCACGTAGCCGCGGCCCTTGTTTACGGACAGCGTCATCTCAAAGGGAACGTCTTCGGTCAGCGTCGCAATCACCAGGTCTTTGTTGACGATGGTGATCGCGGGATCGGCCTCGATCATTCCGGCGGTGACCGCGCCCGCTTTGCGGGCGGCCAGCTTCATCTCCTTGGCATCGTCGGACTCGAGCTTCACGATCAGGCCCTTGACGTTGAGGATGATGTCGGTGACGTCTTCCATCACGCCGGGCAGGCTGGAGAACTCGTGCTCCGCACCCTTGAGCTTGATGTGTGTGACGGCGGCGCCTTCCAACGAGGAAAGCAGGATCCGCCGCAGGCTGTTGCCCACGGTGGTGCCGAAGCCGCGTTCAAAGGGCTCCGCGGTGAAACGTCCGTACGTGTCGGTCGAAACCTGCTCGTCGCGCAGCACGCGCGACGGCAGCTCCAGGCCACGCCATCGAATTCTCATGGTTCTATCTCCTTGTGCCCGGTCCGGATTGCGAAAGGTTACCGCCCCCACCGTCGGGGGCCATCTGTCTTCCGCCTCGCCAGGCGGGCACGAAAATTGATTTTAGATTTGCGATTTGCGATTTGCGATTGCAAGAAAGGAAACCGTCTTTCAATCGCAAATCGCAAATCGGCAATTGCAAATATCGTCAGACTCTCCGCTTCTTGGGCGGACGGCAGCCGTTGTGCGGCAAGGGGGTGACGTCCTCGATGCCGGTGATCTTGAGGCCGGCGTGCTGGAGCTGGATGATCGCCTGCTCGCGGCCGGCACCCGGACCCTTCACCTTCACCTCAATCTCCAGCATCCCGGACTTCTTGGCGATCTGCGCCGCGTTCTCGGCGGCGCGGCCGGCGGCATACGGGGTGCTCTTGCGAGCGCCCTTGAAGAAACCGCCCTTGCCCGCCGACGCCCACGCGATCGTCTCGCCGTTGGTGTCGGTGATGGTGACGATCGTGTTGTTGAACGTCGCCTTGATGTGCGCGATGCCGCGGGTCACGCCCTTGCGGATTTTCTTCTTTGCCGCGGCCTTCGCACCTGCTGGTTTTGCTGCTTCGCCCATAGTTCAGTTCCGAGTTCCGGGTGCTGAGTGCTGAGTGACGAATGCGAGTATCGACTCGGCACTCAGTACCCAGAACTCAGCACTCATCTTACTTACCTAGTTCCTTCACGCCCTTCTTGCCGGCGACGGTCTTGCGCGGGCCCTTGCGGGTCCGGGCGTTGGACCGGGTCCGCTGTCCGCGGGTCGGGAGCGATCGGCGGTGACGGTTGCCACGATAGCTGCCGATGTCGCGGAGACGGGCGATGTTCTGCTGGATCTGCCGCCGCAGCGCGCCCTCGACCGGGAAACCACGGTCGATGATGCCGATGATCTTCGCCAACTCCTCTTCGGTCAGGTCCTTGGCCCGGCGCTGTGGGTCGATGCCGGCTTCCTTCAAGACCTGCCGGCTGTTGGTCCGCCCGACGCCATAGATATAGGTCAGGCTGATCCAGATCGGCTTATCGTTGGGTATATCGACGCCAGAAATACGGGGCATGCTTGCTCCAGTAGGCGGTAGGCAGTAGGCGGTAGGCAGTGGCATTTTTTCCGCCTACTGCCCTCTGCCTACCGCCTACCCGCTTCAACCTTGTCGTTGCTTGTGCTTCGTGTTCGTGCAGATGACCCGCACGACGCCTTTTCGGCGGACGATCTTGCAATTCTCGCAGATCCGCCGGACGCTGCTTCGGACTTTCATGACCGACCTCTTGTTTCGCCAAATACGGCCCGCAGACCGCCGAATCCGTCAATATAGCACGCCAAATCTACAGCGTCCAGTTCTCCCGGCCGTTGGTCAGGATGTCCACGCCGTTGCTGGTAACGGCCACCGTGTGCTCAAAATGCGCCGCCCGATGACCGTCTTCGGTCACGACGGTCCAGCCGTCCTTGAGCAATTGCACGTCGCGACGCCCGGCGACCACCATCGGCTCGACCGCCAGGGTCATCCCGGCACGCAAAAGAAAGTCGCCGCGTAACTGTTCGAAGGTGACGAAATTCGGCACCTTCGGCTCTTCGTGCATCGAGCGGCCAATTCCATGGCCCACGAACTCGCGGACGACGCTGTACCCGTGCCGCTCGACGTAATGCTGCATCAGCCTCGCGATGTCTGACCACTTTCGGCCCGGCTTCATGTTCTGGATCGCCAGCGCCAGCGTGTGCTTCGTTACGTCCAGAAGCCGCTGGTTCTGCGGGCTGATCTTGCCGACGGCCACGGTGGTCGCTGTATCCGTGCAATAACCTTCCAATGACAACGCCAGGTCGAGCGTGACGATGTCACCCTCGCGCAGAACCCGCTTGCCGGGAATCCCATGAACGACTTCCTCGTTCACGCTGATGCAGGTAAAGCCCGGAAAACCTTCACCCGCCTTATAAGTCGGGTAATTCTTGGAGAGGGCCACCGCCCCCACTTTTTCCAGCTCGATCCTGGCGAGCTCGTCCAACTCTCCGGTTGTGACGCCCGGTGCCGCTGCCCGCTCCATGGCCGCCAGAATATCGCGACCGACCTGCCCGGCGCGGCGCATCATCTCAATCTCGCGGCGGGTTTTCAGGATATACATTGCAGAAACGCTGATGGCCGAACGCTGATCGCCCAAAATCACGCACTATTTTATTCAGCATCCAGCGTTGTTTCCTCAGTACTGTCTCCCCTTGATCCGTTTGCCACTGCTTCCGGAGCCGCTGAGGAATCCACCGTAGTTTCGCATCAGCAGGTTGGCCTCGATCCGCTGCACCATGTCGAGCGCCACCGCAACGACGATCAGCAGGCCCGTGCCACCCAGAAACGCGGTAACGGCGTAGGGAATGTCCATCGCCATGTTCACGGCCGTCGGGATCACCGCGATGATGCACAAAAACGCAGCGCCGACGTAAGTGATCCGCATCATCACCTTTTCCAGGTAATCGCTGGTCCGTTTGCCCGGCCGCAATCCGGGAATGAAGCTGCCGTAATCGCGGAGCTGGTTGGCCATTTCCTTGGGCTGGAACTGTACGGTGGTCCAGAAATAGGCGAAGAAATAGATCATCGCCGACTCGACCAGCAGATACAGGATCGCGGCCTTGTTGCTCGGGTTGAATTCCTGGCTGAGGAACTGGGTCGCCCGATTGGGCACCCAATCGTAAATCTTGCTGAAGATCACGCCCGGAAAGAGCATGAGGGACTGCGCGAAGATGATCGGCATGACGCCGCCGTGATTGACGCGGAGCGGCAGAAACTGCCGGCTGCCGCCATAAACCCGGCGGCCGCGCGTGTGCTTGGCCTGCTGGATCGGGATTCGCCGCTGCGCCTGTGTAATCTGGATCGAACCAGCGACGATGAACACGAACGACAGGATGAGGAACAGGATCTGCCCCGGGCCGATATGCCCGGCCTTGGGCGAGGCGGAAAAGTCGGCGTTGCGGGCCAGCAGCCCGATCGCCCCCGGCATGCGAGCGACAATGCCGGCCAAAATGAGCAAGCTCACCCCGTTTCCCAAACCATACTCATCAATTTGTTCGCCAAGCCACATCAGGAAGATTGAGCCGGCAGTCAAACACGTCAATCCCATCAGCCAGAAGCTGGATTTGCCCGCAAACTGCTGCTGGACCAACCCCTGGCCGTGCATGTAACTCAACCAGAACGCCGCCTGCACGATACACAACGGCACGGTCGCATATCGCGACCATTCCTGTATCTTGCGCTGCCCGGTCTGCCCTTCCTTTTGCAGCTTCTCCAGCGACGGAACCACCGTGCCCAGCAATTGGAAAATGATCGAGCTGGAAATATAGGGCATCACGCCCAGGCCGAAGATTGTGCTCTGCGAGAGACTGCCGCCCGAGAACAGCGAGACGTACTGGGCAATTCGGCCGGCGGCGCCTTCGCCGCTGCGCTCTTTTTCCAGCACCTTGATGAACCGGTCCTGATCGACGCCCGGAATCGGGATGTGGAAGCCGATGCGATACACCGCAAGCATGAACAAGGTGAACAGCACCTTGTTCCGCAACTCCGGCACGCGAAACACATTGATCAGCTTTTTGAACATACATCACCTGCGCAACCGGCTGTGCGGTTCGAGCGCAATTACGACTGGGCCGGCGGCGCCTTCTCTTCGGCCGCGGGCTTGGCGGCCCCTGCATCAGCCTTGGTAGCTCCAGCATCAGCCTCAGCCGGCGCCTCGCCCTCGGCCTTCTTCGACTTCTTGGGCGCCTCCCGCGGCACAAACTTCTTCTTGGGCTTGGGAAACTCGAACGGCTCGCCCTTGAGGTTCCGCGCCGTGCCTCCGGCTTCCGTGATCTTCTGGTGGGCCGAGCGGCTGTACCATCCTGCTACGACCGTCAGCTTCCGGCTGATCGCGCCTTCGCCCAGAATCTTCACCGGTTGCTTCGTATCTGGAACGAGCCCGGCATCAACCAGCGCGGCGGCATCCACCACCGTCCCGTCCCGGAACTGCTCGAGATCGGAAAGGTTCACAATGTGGAACCGGCGGGCAAAATCATCGTTGCTGAACCCGCGCTTGGGAAGCCGGCGGTAGATCGGGGTCTGCCCGTGCTCGTGGCCGCGCTTGACGTACTTGCCGACGCGGGCCTTGGCGCCTTTGGTGCCGCGGCCGGACGTCTTGCCGCGTCCGCTCGACTCGCCCCGGCCCTTGCGCTGCGACCGCTTGTTCCTCGGCGCCGCCGACGTGATTTCGTGAAGCATGCTCATGGGAAAACCAGTGCTGGGTGCTGAGTTCTGAGTGCTGAGTACGAGTTTTATTTACTCCCCACTCAGCACCCGATACTCGGCATTTTTCTAAGCGGTTACCAACTCTCCCGCGCCTTTGACCAACTGGACGCCGCGGCTGTTTTCGACCTGCTCGCGAACCTGCAACTGCCTGAGGGCCGCGAGGGTCGCCTTCACCAGGTTCTTGGGGCTCGTCGAGCCGTAGGCCTTGGTGAGGATGTCGGTGATGCCGGCCAGTTCGAGGCAGGGCCGCACGCTTTTGCCGGCGGTGACGCCGGTGCCCGGCCGCGCGGGAACCAGCACGACGCTGCTGGCGCCGCTGGTCCCTTTGACGATGTGGGGAATTGTCGTGCCCTTGAGGTTGACGCGGATCATGTTCTTCCGCGCGTCCTTGGTGGCCTTCTCGACGGCCGGGGGAACTTCGTTGGCTTTGCCGTAGCCGATGCCGACGTTGCCTCGACGGTCGCCGGCGATCACCAGGGCGCCGAAGCTGAAGGTACGCCCGCCCTTGACGACCTTGGAGCAGCGGTAGATACGGACGACGGCGCTTTCGACGCCGCTCTCGTCAGGCTGGCGTTCCTGTCCGCGGCGGCCACCGCGTTGTCCGCCGCGTTGTCCGCCCCGTTGTCCGCCGCGCTGTCCGCCGCGGTGATCGCGGGAATCGCGCTGGTCGCGCTGTTGTTCGGGGGCTGGCGCGGGCGCGGCAGCGGGAGCAGCCTCGGCTGGGGCCTGCGGTGCTGCCTGCGTTTGGGGTTGCTGAGGAGTTTCTTCGGCCATAAATATCTCGCTATAGCGACCGTCTCGGTCGCGCGTGGCCGCTAAAGCGGCCAGGCCTAAAACTGCAAACCGCCTTCGCGGGCGGCGTCGGCCAGGGCCTTGACCCGTCCGTGGTACATGCGGCCGCCGCGGTCGAATGCGACCCTGGTAATGCCTGCGTCCTTCGCCTTCTGGGCAATGGCCCGCCCGGCCTTCTTGGCGGCGGCAACGTTACCGCCGTTTTTCAGCTCGCCGCGCACTTCGCCTAGCGTCGTCGCCACCGCCGCCAACGTCTTGCCGGCATAGTCGTCGATGAGCTGGACGTAAATGTGCTTCGAGCTGCGATACACCGACATTCGGGGCCGCTGCGGCGTGCCGAAGAGGCTGTTGCGAACGTGGTGCTTTCGCCGTTCCAGACGACGAGCCTTCTCTTTATTTTTGTCTGCCATGTCTCTTCAACCTCGGGAGCGTCGGTATCGGGTAACTGCCCGGTTCGATGCTCCAGTTGATCCGCGTAAAACGCCAAGTCCTTACCCAAATCCTTACTTGGCCGCGCCGGCGCCGGCGAAGGCCTTGCCCGGCTTGATCTTGACGACCTCGCCCTCGTAGCGAATGCCCTTGCCCTTGTAAGGTTCGGGCTTCCTGATCCTTCGAATATTGCTGGCGAACTGCCCGACCAGCTGCTTGTCCGGCCCGGAAATATGGACCTTGGTCGGTCCATCCAGTTGAATCGTCAGCCCCGTCGGAATCGCCAGCGGAATCGTGTTGGCATAGCCAACGGAGAAGACCAGGTTCTTCCCCTTCTGCTCAACCTTGTAGCCAACGCCCTGAATCTCCAGAGATTTTTTGTAACCCTGGCTGACGCCGATCACCATGTTGTTCAGGAGCGAACGGGTCAGGCCGTGCAGTGCCTTGGTCGGCTTTTCGTCGTCAGGGCGAGTGACGACGAATTCCTTCTTGGCGTCGTCGTACTTGACGGTGATCGCCGGGTGCACGTTCAACTCAAGCTTGCCCTTGGGACCCTCGACCTTGATGAGGTGATCGTTGACGGCGACTTTCACGCCGGACACCACCGGAACGGGTTTTTTGCCGATTCGACTCATAACACAAACGTCCTTTGTCACTCGTCACTGGTCATTTGTTTCTGCAAGTGACAAATGACCAGTGACCAATGACGATCTAGCTCACCGTGCACAACAACTCGCCGCCGACGTTCGCCTCGCGGGCCTTGCGGTCGCTCATGACGCCCTTGCTGGTGCTGACCACGGCGATGCCCATGCCGTTGAGGACGTTAGGCAGGTCGCCCACGGCGCGGTAGACCCGGCAGCCGGGCTTGCTCTGGCGGTCCAGCGTGTGGATCACCTTCTGGCCGTTGCGATCGTACTTCAGCCGGATACGAATCTGACCCTGTCGGCTGTCATCGATGACATCGTATTCTTCGATGTAGCCTTCGTCCTTGAGGACCTGCGCGATACCGGTGCAGATCTTGCTTTTGGGGACCAGGACGAGCCGCCGGCCGACCCGGTTGGCATTGCGAATCCGCGTCAGCATGTCCGCGATGGGATCTTGATTGTTCATCGCTAATTGTTTCCGTCTTAAACCATTGCTGATTTCCGATTGCTGAATTTGAAATCAGCAATCACTAATCAGCATTCAGCATTCAGCAATCGCTTCTCACCAGCTTGCCTTTCGAAGGCCCGGGATCTGGCCCGCCAGGGCCAATTCGCGAAGCATGATTCGCGAGATTTTGAATTTCCGCAGATTGCCGCGCGAGCGGCCGGTCAACTGGCAGCGGTTGTGCGAGCGCGTGGGGCTCGAATCGCGCGGGAGCTTGGCCAGGGCGGCGTAGTTCTTCTGCTTCTTGAGCTGCCGCCGCACGTCCGCGTACTTCTTGACCAGCGCTTCGCGCCGCTTCTGTTTGCTGATCCAGGCTTTAGTTGCCATAAACGATTTCCTGATTTTGAGTCTATGCCTTTTCCGCCTGCTCAGTTCGGAACGGGATGCCAAACGCTTTGAGCAACTCGCGGCCTTCGTCGGGGCTGCGGGCCGTCGTCACCACCGTGATGTTCATTCCCTGCTGAAAGGTGACTGCGGCGGCATCGACTTCGGGAAACACGGTCTGTTCGGTGAACCCGAAGTTGTAGTTGCCGCCTTTGTCAAATCCATCCGGGTTGAGCCCGCGGAAGTCCTTCACCCGCGGGATCGCCAAGCTGATCATGCGGTCGAGAAACTCGTACATCCGCGCGCCGCGGAGCGTCACTTTCAGGCCGGTTTCCTGGCCTTCGCGTACTTTGAAGTTGGCGACGCTCTTCTTGGCCTTGCAACGGACGGGCCTCTGACCGGCGATGACCGAAAGCTCCTTCTCGGCCTGCTCCATCTTGCCCTTTTCGCCGGCGGTGACCGCCTTGCCCAGGCCCATCGAGATCACGATCTTTTCCAGCCGGGGCGCTTCCAGGCGGTTCTTGTAGTTGAACCGCTGCATGAGGGCCGGGGCGATCTGGTCGCGGTAAGTAGCCGCCAACCGCGCCGGGGGCGCGGGCTGCTGCGGCTCCTGCTCGCCACCAGCGGCAGCCTCCGGCGCCTGCGCCGGCTTCTTGGCCTTCTTCTCGCCCTTGCCGCCGCCGTGCTGCTGTTGCCCCTTGGGCTGCTTTTCTTTTTTCGGTTTTTCTTCAGCCATGTTGGCCTCTCATATGCCCGGTTACTTGGCCGCGGCCTTGCCCAGACGACCCAGGTCCGTTCCACCGGTGCCGACGCGATGCTTGGAACCGTCGCGAGTCTCAAACCGCACGCGGGTGCCTTTGCCAGTCGCCGGGTCGATCGGCTGAACGTTGCTGATGTGGATGGCGGCATCCTTCTGGATGCGCCCGCCCTGCGGCGTGCGCTGCGAAGGCCGCACGTGCTTCCACACGCGATGGATCCCCTCGACTACCACCCGGTTCTTGTCCGGCAACACGCGGAGCACCTTGCCGGTCCGGCCCTTGTCCGAACCGGCAATTACGATCACCGTGTCGCCTCGCTTAATGTGCCGTGCCATTTCAAACCACCTCACTCGCCAGCGACACGATCTTCATGAAGTTCTTGTCGCGGAGCTCGCGGGCGACGGCGCCGAAGATGCGCGTGCCGCGCGGGTTGTTTTCCTTGTCGATCACGACGGCGGCGTTGCGGTCGAACCGCACGTAGCTGCCGTCCGGGCGAATGGTCGGCTGCCTGGTGCGGACCACGACGCAACGGATGATCTCGCCCTGCTTCACGTCGCCGGCGGGCATCGCCTTCTTCACGGCGCAGATGATCACGTCGCCGACGTGCGCCACCCTCCGCTTGAACTTGCCCTTGCTGCTGGAGCCGCGGAGCACTTTGATGCACATCGCCTGCTTGGCGCCGGTGTTGTCGGCGATGTCGAGATACGTTTGCTGTTGAATCATGGTCGCTGCGCTCCATTTGCGATTGCCGATTTGCGATTTGCGATTTTGAATTCCAATCGCAAACTGCAAATTGCAAATCGAAAATGTTTCATCTCTCTTCCGGCGCCTTGCCCGTCATCACTTCTTCCGCCGACACCACCACCGCGCGCTCGGGGGCGCGTTCGACGACCCGTAGCAGGCGGTGGTGCTTGGTCTTGCTCAGTGGGCGGCACTCAGCGATGTCGACGGTGTCGCCTTCCTTCGCGTCGTTGGTCTCGTCGTGCGCGTGCAGGACGGTGCGGCGCTTGAGGTACTTGCCGTACTTGGGATGGCGGGTCTGGTACTCGACCACCACCTTGATCGTCTTGTTACCCTTGTCGCTGGCCACGACGCCGCGGATCGTGCGGAGCAGTGAACGCTCGGGGGCTTTGGTCTGTTGCTCGGCCATAATCTTTTGCCTACTTCGCCTGGGTCTTCTGCTGTTCGATCGTCCGCTGACGCAGGATCGTCTTGATGCGGGCGATGTCCTTGCGGGTCTTGGTCAACTGACTGGGGTCTTCCAGTTTTTCGGTGACCGCCTGACTGCGGAGGTCGAACAGGTGCTTCTGCTGCTCGGCCAGCTCGTGCTCGAGGTGGCTGGTTTCCTTGTCGCGAATCTCTTTGATCTTCATGACTGCTGCTCCGGTCCTGTCAAGCGACCGCGTGACGACGATGCACGAACCGGGTTTTCACCGGCATTTTGTGGGCGACTCGGGCCAGCGCCTTTTTGGCGGTTGGCTCGTCGACGCCGGTGATCTCGAACATGATGCGCCCGGCCTTGACGACGGCGCACCAGTATTCCGGCTCGCCCTTGCCCTTACCCATGCGGGTTTCCAGCGGCTTGCCGGAAACCGGTTTGTCCGGAAAGATACGGATGAACACGCGGCCTTCGCGACGCAGGAAGTGGCTGCACGCGACGCGGCCGGCTTCGATCTGCCGGGCCGTGACCCACGCGTTTTCCAGCGACTGGAGCCCATACTCTCCGAACGCAACCGTATTGCCGCGGGTGGCGTTGCCTTTCATCTTCCCGCGCTGACTTTTGCGGAACTTCACCCGCTTGGGCATCATTGCCATGGGACAACCTCAATTCACATCTGCATCTGGCATGGACGCTGAAGCGACCACGCCGCCGCTGATTACCTTCTTCCGCGGCGGGGGCCGCCGCCGGGACGCACGTCTGTATCCTGCACTTCTTCGCCGTACATTCCGCGGAAGATCCAGGTCTTCACACCGATCGTGCCGTATGTGGTGAACGCGATGGCGTAGCCATAGTTCACGTCGGCTTGGAGCGTCGTAAGCGGGACCGAGCCGGTAACGGCCTTTTCCTGGCGGGCGATTTCGGCGCCGCCCAGACGGCCGCTCACGCCGATGCGAATGCCTTTGGCGCCCGCCTGCATCGTTGCCTCCATCCGCTGCTTGAGCACCCGGCGGAAGCTGGCCCGCTTCTTGAGCTGCTCGGCAATCGCCTCGGCGACGAGCTGGGCGTTCAGGTCCGGGTTCTTGATCTCGATCACCTTGATCGGCGCGACTTTGCGCTTGATCAGGTCTTCCAGCTCCTCGCGAAGCTTGTCGACCTCGGCGCCCTTGGGTCCGATCACCAGGCCCGGCCGCGCGGTCCTGAGCGTGATGGTCACCTCCTCGCGGGTGCGCTCGATCATGATGTCGCTGACCGCCGCGAACGGCGGGCGACGATTGAGCTTCCCGTCGATGTACTTGCGGACCTTGTGGTCCTCGACCAGGAAGTTCCCGTACGCCGCTTTGGGCGCGTACCAGCGGGACTTCCAGTCTTCGGTGATCCCGACGCGGAACCCGGTTGGATTGACCTTTTGACCCATATCTGCCTCATTTTCGATTTGCAATTTGCAATTTGCGATTTGAAAAC
>DATHPP010000095.1:0-16671 GCA_035483795.1 Tepidisphaeraceae bacterium
CGCAGCTCTCGCAGGTCCTGCGCCAGGTCTGGATGAACACCCGCGCGTTTCTGACCAAGGCCGGCACCACGATCTTCTGCCTCAGCGTCATCCTCTGGGCCCTGGCGTATTACCCGACGCTTCCCAAGTTACAGGCGGCCCAGATCGAACAGGAGACTCGGGCGAAGATGGACCCGGACCTGGCCGATTCGCTGGCATGGAAGCCCCAGGTGCAGAAGCCGACCAAAGCGGAGATCGACGAGGCGGTCGCCAACGCCCGGGCCGCGGCCCAGTCCCGCAACAGCTTTGCCGGGCGAATGGGCCGTTTCATGGAGCCGGTCATCCGTCCGCTCGGCTTTGACTGGAAGATGGGCGTCGGACTGGTCAGCGCGTTCGCGGCCCGCGAGGTGTTCGTCAGCTCGATGGGGATCGTTTACAGCGTGGGCAGGATCGAAAGCGATCAGACCACCAACTTGTCGACGGCCATGCGGGCGGACCGGTATCCGAACGGCAAACCTGTCTGGACTCCGCTTGTTGCGGTTAGCCTATTGGTCTGGTTTGTGCTGGCGATGCAGTGCATGAGCACTTTTGCGATCGTCCGCCGGGAAACCGGCGGGTGGCGCTGGCCGCTGTTCATGCTGGCTTATATGAACGTGCTGGCTTATGTGGTGAGCTTGGTCGTGTTTCAAGTGGGATCGAGGTTCATTTGAGGCGCGCCCTCTTGCCCCCTCTCCCTCCGGGAGAGGGCAGGGGTGAGGGGGATTGAGGGGCGCCTTTCGCAGGCCCCTCACCCCAACCCTCTCCCGGAGGGAGAGGGGGTGAAGACCAATGCCGATCTGGACGCAAAACCTCCTGGTGCTGCTGGCCGTTGCCGCCAGCGCCGGATTCATTGGTCGTCAGGTCCTGGCGGCACTGAACGGAGGCAAGAGCAAGCTCGCCGGCTGCGGAACCTGCAAGTCATGTGCTCCGCAAGACGAGCCGGCCAAACCCGCCAAAGCGCCGCTGCAAATCGTTCCGCTTGAGCTTCTGAGAAAGAAGTGATCAGCCGCCGATTCGGCTCATTTGCCCGTTGCCGTGCCGCGAGTGAACTTCCGGCTTGAGGCGGACGCAATCGACCATCGCCCGTGCGACGGCGGCGCGACGTTCCACCGGATCGGAAACCGATCGCAGGATGGGTCGGATCGCCACTTCGCCACCCTCGAACAGACACGAGCGGAGAACGCCAGTCGCGGTCAGACGCAAACGGTTGCAGGTGGCGCAGAACGGCTCGGACATCGCGCTGATAAACCCGATGCGGCCCATCGCGCCTGCCAACCGATAAACGTTGGCCGGCCCAACACCGGGTTCGTCATCCCGTCTTACCGGCTCCAGTGGTCCCAGCGCACGCTCGATCACGTCGCGCACCTCGGTTTCCGGAACCAGCGAATCTCGTCCCCGATCCTGCGCCCCGCACCCACCTGCCGGTCCGATTTCGGATGAGTCAACCGTGACACGGGTTTTCAACCCGTGCTGGCGACCCGATGAGCCGGGGATCTCTGCTTGGAACGTTTGATCTAATCCGAACGTCGCTGGCACGGGTTGCAAACCCGTGTCACGATGGAGCAACTCCGCATCACCCAACGGCATGTACTCAATGAACCGCACGGTCAATTCTCGCTGCAACGAAAGCCTCGCGAAATCGACAAACTCATCATCGTTAACGCCGCGCATGGTCACGCAGTTGATCTTGACGCCCAGCCCGGCTTCCCGGGCGCAATCCAGCCCATGCAGGACCGTCGCCAGGTCGCCCGTTCGCGTGATCCGCCTGAAGCGATCGGGGCGGAGCGAATCGATGCTGACGGTGACACGGTCAAGCCCCGCCTGTTGAAGCGGCCGGGCCAAGTTCGCCAAACGCATTCCATTGGTTGTGAGAGAAAGATCTTCGATCCCGTCCAATTGTCGAAGCATGCGCACGAGCTCGGGCAGGTTGGCCCGGACGGTTGGTTCTCCGCCGGTCAATTTGAACCGGCGGATGCCGTGCCGCTCGATGGCGGCGCGGGCAACCTCACGGATTTCCTCAAAACTGAGGATTTCCTGTTGCGGCAGCCAGCGGACCCCTTCCTCCGGCATGCAGTAGACGCAGCGGAAGTTGCAACGATCGGTGATGCTGATCCGGAGCACCCGCACCGCCGCAATGGATCGCGGCCCGGTCTCAAATTGAGCGGGCGGAGCAGTTCCGGAATGGAGCACGGGCAGCCGCATGCGACCCGTATTCTAACCCATCGAAGTGCTCTGGGACACTGGGGGATTATACGACCGGGCCGAATTCCGAATTGGAAACCGCTGGACGGGGCGATAGGATCACCAACCGCTCGACCGGGGAATGTCCCTGGAGGGCTCGAGAAGGAGCAAATCATGAGACAGATGAATCGAGTCGTCGCCGGGGTTGCATTACTGGTGATCGGCATGTGCGCAGGGTCGGGGGCGCAGGTGCTGGATCAGGCGCCGTCAAATGCCCTTGGCGTTTTCGAAGTCAAGAACATGCAGGGCGCCAGCACGAAGGTCGCGGCGCTGGCCAAAAAACTGGGCATCGACCAGATGGACCCTCGCTGGTCTGATCCGCTCGGTTCGCTGATGACCCAGATGCATCTGAAGAAAGGGATCCGCAAGGACGGCGATATGGCGATCGCCTTCTTCAATCCGCAGAAGAACGCGCCCAAGGTAGAAAATGCCGACGCCAATGCACCCAAGGACGATCAGCCGCCGCTTGTGATCTTGATTCCTGTCGACGATTACAAGCGCTTCCTCTCGACCGGCGATGACGGCAATTTCGAGGATGTCAAAGATGTTGGCGACAGCATCTCACAGGTGACCGTCTCCGCCAACCACGAAAAGCTGTTTGTCATCCAGCGCGACAAGTACGCCGTGTCCTCGATGGACAAATCCCTTCTGGCCAATCACGACGGGATCAAGCTTCAGGGGCCGGCCGCCAGGGAGGCGCAGACCAAGGACGCGATCGTTTATTTCGACGTGAAGTCGGTCCGGCCGCAGCTTCAGAAGGCCTATGAATCCGTTCGCGAAGAGGCCAAGAAGCAGTTGCAGGGCCAGAACAATCCGGTCGGCATGTCGGTGCCGCCCTTTGTGTTCGCCATTTATGACAAGATCGCTTCGCAATTCCTGAGCGACACTCGATCGGCGACGATCAGCATGAATCTCAACGATGCCGGCCTGGGCTCAGCGTTCATCGGTGATTTCGAGCCCGACAGCTATCTCGGCAAGCTGGTCGCCGAGTCCAACAAGACCGACAGCCCGATGCTCGCCGGCTTGCCCGATCGCCCGCTCCTTATGTACGGCGGCGCGGTCATCACTCCAAAAGTCTGGGATCGCGTCCTGACTGATTTGATGGATACCGTCAAGCAATCCGAGGGCGACAAGGTCAAGGCAGAAGACCTGAATAAATATCTCGAGGACTGCCGCAAGGGGCTCAAAAGCATGACGTCAACCACGTTCGCCATGCTCGCGCCGGATACCGGCGAGAATCTCATGCAAATCGTGGGCGTCACTCACGGCGATGCCAAACAGATTCTGGAAGCTTCCAAGGATGGCTTGTCTTCGGCGAATGCGTTCATGGGCATGGTTGGCGGCAAGACCAAGATGAGTGTCACGCTCGGCGAGCCCACGACGATGGACGGCGTCCAGATGCAGCCATACAACATGAAGTTTGATTTTGATCCCAACGACCCGATGGCCGCCCAGCAGAAGCAGGTCATGGCGATGATGTATGGGCCCAATGGCCTCTCGGGCGTGCTGGCGGTCGTCGACGATCACACGCTGCTCCAGGCACAGGGCGTCAACGACAAGGTGCTCGCTGAAGCCATCGCCGCCGCCAAGGCCGGCACGGACACGCTGAGCAAGTCCGATGCGCTGAAAATCACCAGCGACCAGCTTCCCAAGCCGCGTGGCGCGGAGTTCTATATCGCAATTGACGAGATCGCCAACACGGCGGTGAAGTTCATGAAACAGCAGGGGATGGCGATCCAGTTCAAGCTGCCGCCCAACCTCCCGCCGGTCGGCATGGCGGTTTCCAAGGAGGGTTCGGCCATCCAATTTGACAGCTTTATTCCGACGAAGCTGGTGGAAGCCGTCACCTCGGCAGTGATGCAGACGATGATGCAGATGAACGGCGGAGGCAAGGGCGTCTGATCGCAAGGGAGCCTGATCGCGTGCGAGAAAAGTGGGCGCTGGATTTCCCCCTCTCCCTCCGGGAGAGGGCGGGGGTGAGGGGAAATCGGAGGCGCCTCTCCCATGTCCCTCACCCCAACCCTCTCCCGGAGGGCGAGGGAGGGAAGAGCGGCGCGCGGGAATGGGTAGTATCAGTACTTCTGATTCTTACATCCTGCGCCGCTCCTCCGAAACCGCCGCCCACAACCCAACCACTGGCGACGCCTACGGAGCTTCCTGGCCTCCCCGACTTCGCCCAGGTTTCGCCATCGCTTTATCGTGGCGGGCAGCCGACACCCTCGGGATTTGAGCAGTTGAAAAGAATGGGCATCAGGACGATCGTCGATGTTCGGGGCAAGAGTCACATCGACCACATCGAAGCGCTCGGCCTCAAATACATTCAAATTCCGTCGAGTGTATCGCGGCCGGACGAACAGCAGATCATCCAGTTTCTCCGCGTCGTCCGCGATCCGCAGAACCAGCCGGTGTTCGTCCATGATGACCTGGGTGGCGATCGCGCCAGCCTATATGTCGCGGCCTATCGGATGGCCGAGCAGGGCTGGACGGCACGGGACGCGAAAGCCGAGTTGCCGCGATTTCATTTCGACAAATACTGGACGCAGATCCCTGAATTTCTGGAACATCTCGATGTTGAAGCAGTTCGGCGGGAATCGCGCCGGCCCCCCACCACCGCAACGTCAAAATCAGCCGTTTAGCCTGGAAAACTCAATTGACCACGAACACGAAGAGCGGATTGAAAAGGCGTTGCCCGTGACACGGGTTTATAACCGGTTTATAACCCGAGCTGAGGACGTGGAACTATAAGCGATTTGACCAAGCACGGTTCCATCCTCCTTTCGCGCCGCCAGCACGGGTTGAAAACCCGTGTCACGCGCCTACGTTCTCTCCCTTTTCATTTCTTCGTGCGCTTTGTGGCTTCGTGGTGAACCAGCCGGCTTAACCCTCGGCGATTGGCGTAAACAACTGGCCAATGGTGCCCGCCGGATCGTTAGCGCGCATCAGCGTTTCGCCCACCAGCGCTGCGCGGACCCCTGCCGCGTGAAGCTTCACCACGTCTTCGCGGGTTTGAATTCCGCTTTCGCTGACCAGCACCGTCCGATCCTCGACCAGTTCCGCCAGCCGCAGGGTCGTTCCCAGGTCCACCTTGAAGGTCCGGAGATTTCGATTGTTGATTCCCAGCAAGCTGTAGCTGCGGTGGGGAAATCCAATGACATGGTCGCGCACGCGCATGAGATGGTCCATGTCGTGGACTTCGATCAGGCAAGTCAGGTTCAGCTCGGTGGCCAGGATTTGGAGGTCGATCATCTCGCTGGTCTCCAGGCATTCGGCAATCAGCAGGACGGCATCAGCTCCCGCCGCCCGCGATTCGTAAATCTGATACGGATCGATGAGGAAATCTTTGCGGAGGACCGGCAGACGGACGACGTCGCGGACGGCATGAATGTATTCCAGCTTCCCGTGGAAATACTTCTCGTCGGTCAACACGCTCAACGCGTCGGCGCCCGCGTCGGCGTAGGCGGCCGCGATCGCCACAGGATCGAAATCGCTCCGGATCACGCCGGCACTCGGCGAGGCCTTCTTCACCTCGGCAATCAGATTCATCGACTTTTTCGGCTTTTGCGTGACCGCATGAAAGAAATTGCGCGGCCGGCCGAGCGTGGTGATGGTTTCCTTGAGCTGTTCGAGTGGGATGCGGGCCTGCCGCTCGGCGATTTCCTGTCGCTTGGTTTGGACGATTTGATCGAGAATGGTACTCATACACTTCGCGGCCGCGTACCGGACGACGCAGCCCGATATTGTAGGTATGCCATTTGGGCCGATCGCGCGGCAAGAGCCTAGGCCGGAGCGGGTGAATGTCAATTTTCGGATTTCCCGCCCTCGCGGCGGCCGCGGATATGGCTTCGATCGTCAACGGCGTGCTGCTGGCAGTCTCGATGGCCGCGCTGCTGGCCGCGTGGTTCGTCGGGTTGGCTCGGCCGGGCGGAGTGCAACGAGCGCCGCGCATCCCGGAGAACTCGTCCGCGCTTCCGCTGGCGGCAGTGCTGTTCGGGGCGGTGGCATGCTCCATGTTTGCCGACATGGGCGTCGAGCGCATCTGGTACCACTTTCATCCCGGCGCCCAGCCCGGGTCCATTATCAATTTCGATTCCGGGCTGGCGTTGCTCGCCACCATTCCTCAACTGATCGGGTTGGTGACGATCCTGGCGGGGGACGCGCTTGTGTTCAAGTCGGTCGGGCAGCACCTGGGTCTGGTCCTGCGGCGATTGCCCGGCGGCGCCGCGGTTGGTCTGGTAGGCGCCGTCATCATCATCCCGCCGTTGTTTCTGCTGTCGGCGATCGTCGAGAAGGTTTACCAGAACGTTCACTTCCAGCATCCCGCCGAGCATCCTCTGCTACGTGCCCTGGGCGAAGGACCCGGTCCGCTGGTGCAGGGCGCGATCATCATCGGCGCCTGCCTCATTGCTCCGTTATGGGAAGAAATTGTCTTCCGTGGACACATCCAGACGCTTTTGAAACGAATGCTCGAGTGGCTTGCCCCACAATTAGGACTTCGCCCGCATCGGCCACTGGCAAACGGGCTGGCGATCCTGATGACCTCAGCCCTGTTCATGCTGATGCACCAGGGATGGGAATGGCCGGTCATTTTCGTGCTGGCTGTTTGTCTTGGTTACGCGTACGAGCGGACGGGGAATCTGTGGGTGTCGATCACGCTCCACGCGGCGTTCAACACGGTCTCGACGGTATTGTTTCTTGTCGGAACGGGCTCGCGTTGATGCTGCCGGGGAGCACCTTTACAATCCCGCGCGATGCCACCGACGATTGACGAGCAAATCCGCCTGCTGAGCCGCCGAGCCGAACGAATCCTCACCGAGCAGGACCTGCGAAAGAAACTCCAGCACAGTGTCGCGACGGGCAAACCCCTGCGGATCAAGTTCGGCATGGACCCGACGGCCCCTGACATCACCCTCGGCCACGCCGTTCCGCTTCGAGTGATTCGCCAGTTTCAGGAATGGGGCCACAAGGCGGTCCTGATCATCGGCGATTACACCGCACGCGTCGGCGACCCCACAGGCCGCAACAAAACCCGTCCGCAGCTCTCGGGTGAAGAAATCGATTCCAACGCCCGCACGTACGTCGATCAACTCGGCAAGATCCTTCTCAGCGATCCGGAAAAGCTGGAGGTGCGATCCAACGGCGAATGGCTCGCCAAAATGGGGCTGGTCGACATCATCCGCCTGGCTTCGCGCAAAACCGTCGCGCAGGTGCTGACCCGCGAGGATTTTGCCAAGCGCTACGCCGAGGGGGTCGACATCCGTCTGCACGAAATCCTCTACCCGCTGCTTCAGGGCTGGGACAGCGTCATGATCGACGCCGACGTGGAAATGGGCGGCAGCGACCAGCTTTTCAACAACCTGGTGGGCCGCGAATTTCAGCAGGAGGACGGCAAGGAAGGGCAGGTTGTGCTGGTGACGCCGCTGCTGGTCGGCACCGACGGCAAGGACAAGATGTCCAAGAGCAAGGGGAACTACATCGCGGTCACCGATCCGCCCGGCGGCCAAAGCGGAATGTTCGGCAAGGTCATGCGGCTGCCTGACGAACTGATGGAGAGCTATTACGCCCTGCTTACGGATCTGCCCGACGATGAGTTTCTGCCTCTGATCCGTTCCAAGCCGCGCGATGCGAAGGTGAATCTCGCCCGGCTCATTATCTCCTGGCTGCACAGCCCCCAGGCCGCTCATGCCGCCGAGGAGGAGTGGAACCGCATCCAGAAAGGCCAGGGAATCCCGCAGGACACGCCGGAAATCTCAGTGGGCACGGCCCCAATCAAACCCGCGGCGCTGCTGGTCAAGGCAGGGCTGGCATCCTCCAACAGCGAGGCTATTCGGAAGATCAAAGAGGGTGCTGTCGAGATCGACGGCCAGAAGCTGACCGACCCGCAAAAGGAAATCACCATTTCCAGCCCCGTGGTGGCTCGACTGGGCCGAAGGTACGCCAAGCTCAGGCCTTGACCGTCGGTGAACCCAAAACACAGACCACGAAACTGACGGCGGTCCCGATGGGCATCCACCATGTGCTTGCCAGATCATGCGCGTGGCCGAAGACATACGGGCTCCAGTGTTTGATTACGTTTGGCTGGAGCAGCCCGAACGTGACGACCCCGGCAGCCAGGGCGGCGACCACTGATGTATTGCTGCCCCTTCGCGTCAAAAGCGCCGTGAGGAACACACCCAGCATCCCCGAGTAGGCGAACGCCATCACGCCCAGGGCGAAGTCGATGAGGGTCCGCTTGTCCTGCCCGCCGTAGAGCGCGATGCAGACAATCGCAAAGAGCACCATCACGACGCCCATGAGCAGGACCGCGATTTTGGGCGCTTCGCTGGCGCGATGGTCCTTTTGCTCATAGCCCAGATGCCGGCGAAGCGGGATGTAGATATCGGCGATCGCGCTGGAAGCCAGAGCGTTGATGGCAGAGTCCATCGAGCCCTGCGCGATGGCGAAGAATCCTGCGATCGCGATTCCGGAGACCATCGTCGGCAATTCGCTGAGCAGAAAACTCGGATAGGCGTTTTGTGGCGCTGGCGCGTAATGCGGCGCCGCCATGCCCATCACGTCCGGCCGCTTGTAAAAGATGTAAAGCAGCAGGCCGATCAACATGAATCCGCCCGAGACGACCAGGCCGACGATCTGCGAATAGACGATCGACATCGCGCCTTTGAGGGGGGATTTGGAAATGAGGAACCGCTGCGCGAAATCCTGGTCGACACCGAGCGACGCGGTCACCAGGAAGGTGTTCCCGAGCACGCCGGCCCAGACGGTGAACGGATTGTTGAGGTTGAAGGAGAAATCGAAGACGCGGAGTTTTCCCGAGCCGGCTAGGATTCGGGCGATCTGCGCGGGCGACCGGGAAATGTCGTGCAGCAACAGCGCGATGCTGAGCACCGCGGCGCCGACGACGATGAAGAACTGGATCACGTCGGTCCAGACGACGGTGCGGATACCCCCCAGCGTCGTGTAGAACGTGCCGACCAGGCCGATGACGCAGACAGCTTCGATCAATTGCCATTTATTGGCGACGAAGTTCGTCTGCCCACGGGCGGCAAACAGCAGCAGGCACAGGGGCATGGCCGCGATGAAAAGCCGGGCCCCGGATGCAAGCATGCGGCCGGCCAGAAACATCACGCTGACTGCTATCCGCGCCGGCTCGCCAAATCGCTTCGCCAGGTAGCCATAGATGGTGACGGTGCCGGCGCGGTAGAGCCTTGGAATGAAGATCGTGCAGACGACCAGCACCGCCAGAAATGTCCCCAGCCACGAGCTGAGGTAGGTAAGATTGCCGGCGTAGGACTGCTCGGGCGCGCCGACGAACGTCGCGGCCGAGAGCGTCGTCGCGACGATCGAAAGGGACACCGCCCAAGTCGGAAGCGAGCGGCCGCCCAGGAAATAATCTTCCGTATCCTGTCGCCGCCGGGCCATGAAAAGCCCGATCGCGATCATCGCCGCGAAGTACAGGGCGACCACCATCCAGTCGAGCGGGCCGAAGACTGCCAGAGGAAAGACCATGTTTCTCACCGGTTGGCTGCATTTCCCCCTCTCCCTCCGGGAGAGGGCTGGGGTGAGGGCCTGGTTGAGGCGCCTCGGATTCCCCCTCACCCCAACCCTCTCCCGAAGGGAGAGGGGGTAAGCCTTCCATGCAATCGGGATTTACTGGAGATACAAAAGGTATTTTGCACGCATGGCTTTGAATTCTTCCAGTTGCTTCTCCCACGATCGCCATAGCTGAGGTGGATCATCGGTTGTCTTGAGCACTTCAAGCGTCTGCCTGTTTCGCAGCAAATGGCCGACGAGATCGATTTGAAATGCGTCGCCGAAGAGGCGCTTGAGGGTCCAGGCAATCGCAAGCCCCGCCCGAACCGGTTCGACCGACATGCGATCGATCACTTCGACATAGCATCCCTGGCAAACCTTTCCACTGAATTTGCTGGAGCTGGGCGTGAAGGTTATCGGCACGAAGCGCAGTCCCGGCACGTTGGCCGCGTTGAGGGCCTCGGCGAGTTTGCGGCCGTCGATCCATGGTGCCCCGAGTATCTCGAAGGGCTGATCGGTTCCTCGTCCCACCGACACGTTGGTCGCTTCCAGCAGGCAGACGCCGGGGTAGAGCAGCGCCTGGTTGGTGTTACGCATGTTGGGCGAGGGATTGATCCATGTGCGGCCGGTCTGGTCCCACCACATCGACCGCCGCCAGTTCTTCATGGGAATGACGTGCAGGTCGCAATGGATGTGGCGCTCTTCGTTGAAGAATCGAGCAAGCTCGCCGTGCGTCATGCCGTGGGCAACGGGAATTGGCGCGAAAGCGATGAAGCTCAGATCGTCCTGATCGGCGAGCGGTCCATCGACGATCAGGCCGGTGATGGGGTTGGGGCGATCCAGGACGAAGATCGGGATCTTGGCCTCGGCGGCAGCCTCCATGCAGTAGCCGAGCGTCGTCGTGTAGGTGTAGAAACGGGCGCCCACGTCCTGAATGTCGTAAACAACCGCGTCGATGTCCTGGAGCATCTCGGGAGTCGGTTTCTCGGTCTTGCCGTAGAGGCTGTAGACATGCAAGCCTGTATTCGGATCCACCGTGTCAGCGACTTTGGTGTCGACCTGGCCGTAAAGCCCGTGCTCGGGGGAGAGCAGCTTGGTGAGGTGCACGCCTCTTGCGGCGGCAAGGAGATCGATCGTGCGGTTGCCGTGAAGATCGGCGCCGGTGTGGTTGGTGACCAGCGCGACGCGCTTGCCGCGCAGCGGCTCGAAATGATTTTGTTCCAACACATCGATGCCGCACAAGACCGGCGCCTGGGCTTGCGCGACCGCGGGTCGTGTTGCCGGCGCGGTTGTCGGCGATGCCTTGCCCAGCAGCGCCTCGGCGACGACGGTCGCCACCTCGTGCCGCAGGCGAAGGATGTTGCCTTTGCCGTTGGGATGGACCGAATTGGTCAGCAGAATCAGGTAGCACTGGTGAATGGGATCGACCCAGAACATGGTTCCGGTGAAGCCGGTATGGCCGAAGGTGGCGCCGCGTTCGAAGCGGTCGCCGCGACAGCCGGAGTAGGGGGTGTCGATGTCAAAGCCGTACCCGCGGCAGCCGGTGCCATCGGGAAGCGTTCGTGCCTGGACCATCGCCTCGTACGTCCACTCGCTGAAAACGCGCTTGCCGTCGAGCATGCCGTGGTGTTGGAGCATGCGGCAGAAGCGTGAGAGGTCGGAGGCGGTGCTGAAAAGCCCCGCATGACCGGCGACCCCGCCCAGCGCATAAGAACGGGGATCGTGGACCTCGCCGACCATCCAATGACCGTCGCGCTGCTCGGTCGGCGCACAGAGGTCCTGCCAGTTTTGTGGCGGCTGGAAGCGCGTGTGGGTCATTCCCAGTGGCTCGAAAATATTCTCGCGGGCGAACTGATCCAGGGGTTTTCCGCTCACCACTTCGACCATCTTTCCGAGGACGATGTAGCCGACGTCGGAATAAGCGAAGTGGGTTCCCGGCGGCCATTTGAGAGGAAGCGCGTCGATTCTCTTCCATGCTTCGGCGGGACCGTTCACGTAATCGGCGATGTCGTTGTCGGGAATCAACCCGCCGCGGTGAAGCAGGAGCTGCTCGATCGTCACGTCCTGCTTGCCGTTCTCAGCGAAATCGGGAAGGTATTTTGCGACCCGATCAGCGACGTTCAGCTTTCCCCGCTCGGCCAGAATCATGATCGACGGCGCCGTGGCGACGGCCTTGGTCAGTGAAGCCATGTCGAAAATGGCGTCAACGGTTTGCGGCTTTTTGGTCGGCTCAAGGGCGCGATTGCCGTAGGCACGGCAGTAAATCAGATTGTCTCCCTTGCCGACCAGCATCACGGCGCCCGGGCATCGCCCCTCGGCGATGGCGTTGTCGATCAGCCGGTCGGCTTGCTGAAGGCCGGGCATATCGACTGCCGCCACAGGTCCTTCCAACGCGGCCCGGGCGCTGGCCTGCCCGTCAGTACGTGCCGATATCAACAGGACGGCGATCAGCAGCGTGCCGATCGCCTGCCGGCTGTGAAACATGTGAACCATTGAAGCTCCCGATCGACCGCCCTTAGATACCGCAAATCCCGGTCAAGTCCACTTGAAGCGAATCGATGTGTAGGTGTAACTGAGCCAGAGAACGTAGAATCGAGAACGTATGTCCGACCCGACAATCGAACAACAGATCCAGCAGGCGATGCAGTTGCAGTCGTCGGGGAAGACCGCCGACGCCGAGCAGGCCTGGCGTCAGATCCTCCAGAAGGAGCCCAACAACACGACGGTCCTGCGAATTCTGGGCTCGATCTTCGGTCAGACGGGACGGAGTCACGAGGCGGTGGAGCTGCTGGGCCGTTGCGTGATCGTCGATCCGGGTGACGCGGCGGCGCATTCGATGCTCGGCGCGTCGCTGGCCGCCATCGGTCACAAAGAGCGGGCGATCCAGCACCTGAGCCGGGCGGTTGAGCTTCAGCCCACCTCCGCCCATCTCCATTACAACTACGGCAAGGCGCTTCGCGATCAGAAACAGAACGAAGCCGCCGCGGCGGAGTTTCGCAAGGCCATCGAGCTCCAGGTCGATTTTCCCCCGGCCTGGAACAATCTGGCCAATACGCTCCGCGATCTGGGGAGTCTGGAGGAAGCGTACGCGGCTGGGCAACGTGCGATTGCGCTTCGGCCGGGCAACACGCAATCGCTGCATAACCTGGGGGTGATCTGCCGCGACTTGCTGAAACTGGACGAGGCGATGCGCCTGTTCGACACGGCGCTGGCCTACGATCCGGCTTTCCACGAATGCCGGTTATCGCGGGCGATGTTGCTGCTTCTGCGCGGGCAGTACACGCTGGGCTGGAATGAATACGAGGCACGGTTCGACGTTCCGCGGACGATGTCACGGAAGGAGTATGGCAAGCCGGTGTGGGACGGTCAGGATCCTGAAGGCCGCACCGTCCTTCTCTATTGCGAACAGGGGTTTGGCGACGCGATCCAGTTCGCGCGCTACGTGCCGATTCTGGCCGAGCGCGGGGCCAGCGTGATCGTCGAGTGCCGGCCGGAACTGGTGAAGCTCTTTGGCAGTCTGCGCGGCGTCAACCAGATCGTGACGCCAGACGAGGAGCTGCCGGATTTCGACGCCTACCGCGGCCTGCTCAGCATGCCGATGATTTCGGGAACGACGGTGGAAACGATTCCCGCCGATGTTCCGTATCTTCGCGCCGATCGGACCCAGTCGCGGCGGTGGAAACGGATCATCGATCCCGGGAGCGGGGCTCGGGTGGGGCTGGTGTGGGCCGGCGCCGCCGGCTACGGCAACGATCACAACCGCTCGATCGCGCTGGAGAAGCTCGCCCCGCTGGCCGAGCCTGCGCCGGATGCTCGGTTCTACAGTCTTCAGAAAGGTGAGGCCGCGAAGCAGGCGCTGTCCAAGCCGGCGGGGATGAAGGTGATCGATCTGTCGGCGGAGTTGAACGACTTTGCCGACACCGCCGCCGCCATCGAGAACCTCGATTTGGTGATCTCTGTCGACACCGCTGTGGCGCACCTGGCGGGCGCGTTGGGCAAGCCGACCTGGCTGATGATTCCGTTTTCTCCAGACTGGCGATGGATGCTCGATCGGTCAGACACGCCCTGGTATCCATCGATGAGGTTATTCCGCCAGGCTTCCTTGAAGGACTGGGACACCGTGATTCAACAAGTCGCGGACGCGATGGCTAGTTTCTCTCCATCATAAATACCTGATATCAAGGTTCTTATATTCTCCTTGTTTCCCCATAGATTTATAGTAAATTGGTCCTCGACATGGGCGTGGTTCCGTGGATATTCGGGCGAGGAGTCGTGGCGGCGGCGGCTTGTTTATCGCTGCTGTTTGCGGCAATCTCCTGCGACCGTCAGCACGCATCTCAGACGCAGGTAACTGAGGTGCGGCTGGGTTATTTCGCCAACCTGACCCACGCCCAGGCGGTTCTGGGAGTCTCATCGGGCGAGTTCGCCAAGGCCATCGAGCCGGCGACTTTGACGACGCAGGTGTTCAACGCCGGGCCGTCGTTGATCGAAGCTTTGCTTGCCGGGCAGATCGACATCGGCTACGTCGGTCCCGGCCCCGCGCTCAACGCACAAGAGCGGACGCACGGCCAGGGCATTCGCGTCATCGCCGGCGCTGCGGCAAACGGTGTCCTGATCGTTGCCAGCGACGCCAGCGGAATCAGGACCATGCAAGACCTTGCGGGCAAGCGGCTGGCGACGCCGCAGCAGGGCAACACGCAGGACATTGCCGCTCGGCATTTCGCACAGTCGGTTTTGAAGCAGCCGGATGCGTCGAACGTGATCCCGATCGCCAATGCCGAGCAGGTCGGCATGATGACGCGCAACCAGATCGACGCGGCGTGGGCGCCGGAGCCGTGGGGATCCCTGCTGATCGCGCAAGCCGGCGCGCACGTCGTTGGCGAAGAAAAGGACCTTTGGCCCGACAAGGAATTCACCCTCACCGTCGTCGTCACCACGCCGGAATTCCTCTCTGCTCATCCGGATGTCGTGGAGAAGATCCTTCGTGTGCATCGGAGCTGGACGCAACGTCTCCAGCAGGATCCCAAGGCCTGTGAAGCAGAACTGGGAGATGCATTGTTTGCCCTGACCAGCAAGCGGTTGCCGCCGGGGATTCTTCCTTCGGCGCTGGCGCGGGTGAAATTCACGGACGAGCCGTTGAAGCAGACCTTCAGCACTCTGGGCGAATGGTCGTACCAGTTGGGTTTCGAGCGGCAGCCTCCGGATTTGAGCGGGTTTTTTGATACAGGTATCCTGACTAAGCTTCAGCAGGAACGACCAACTGCGATTGCGACGCAGCCGGGACTCTGACTGCGAGCCGTGCTCCATGTGACACGGGTTTTCAACCCGTGCTGACGGCATGCGGTTGAGAATGACCTTGGATCGCAAAGATTCTCGAAACGGAATCCCATCAGCACGGTTTCAAAAGCCGTGTCACAGGAACTGCTGACATGCGAGTCGCGCTCCCAACAGCGATAGCGACGCCGATCACACGACAGCAGCGCGGTACCTTGCGCGTCGAGCGCGTGACCCGTCTCTTCAACGGCTCGACCGATCACGGCATTCAGGACGTGACCTTGACCTGCGAGCCGGGCGAATTTGTCGTCGTCGTCGGGCCCAGCGGGTGCGGAAAGAGTACGCTGCTGAACCTCGTCGCAGGCATGCTTGCGCCGACGAGCGGAAGCATTACGCTGGATGGCGTGCCCGTCGATGGCCCGGGGCCCGAGCGCTCGATGGTGTTTCAGGAGCACGGGCTTTTTCCCTGGCTGAGCGCCGCCCAGAACATCGAATTCGGGCTGAAGATGGCCGGATTTTCCAAGAGCGAGCGGCGCGAGCGCGTCGAAGAGTCGTTGCGCCTGGTCCATCTCTCGGGCAGCGCTGACAAGCTGATCCACGAACTATCCGGCGGCATGCGGCAGCGGGTCGCCATCGCTCGCGCTTTGGTGATGGACCCGGCGGTGCTGCTCATGGACGAGCCCTTTGCCGCCCTCGACGCCCAGACGCGCACACTCATGCACGCCCAGCTCCAGGAACTCTGGGGCAAGACGCGCAAGACCATCCTGTTTGTTACCCATTCGGTGGGCGAAGCGGTGCGGCTGGCGGACCGGATCATCGTGCTTCACGCCCATCCGGGTAGAATCCGCAAGGAGATCCGCGTCGGGCTTGCCCACCCGCGGAATTTCGACAGCGCCGACATCACGCAGCTTGTCCGTCAGGTGCGTAAGGAGATCGGAGACGAGGTCAACCGTGTCAACCGTGAAGCGGCCGACGCCTATTGGAAGCCTGAAACGCCTGATGATCTGGCTGCTGATCCTGGGGACTTGGGAGGGGGCATATAGGCTGGTTCATTGGCGGCCGTGGATTTTTCCCGCGCCCAGCATGATCGTCGATTCGTTGCTGGGGATGTTGAACATTGAGACGTCGTTTGGCGCCCCTGTGAGCACGCCCGGCTGGCCCCTGCCGCGTCAAGGCCCAGACGCCGGCGCAGCGCCGGCCAGTCGCGAAAGCCACTGGTATGACAGCCCGCTGATTCTGGCCAATGTTGTCAGCCTGGTGCGTCTGGCAGTCGGATTTTCGTTGAGCCTCATCGTCGGCGGGTTGATCGGGCTGATGATGTGGCGGTGGGGGGCCTTGGATCAGTTTCTGGGTCCGCCCTTGCTCGGCGTGCAGACGCTTCCGAGCGTGTGCTGGGTGCCGATGGCGATTTTGCTCCTGGGGCTCAGCGAAAAGGGAATTCTGTTTGTGATGGTGATGGGGAGTTTCGCCGCCGTCGCGATTTCGATGCGCGACGGGTTGCGGATGATCCCGCCGCTGTTTCCGCGCGCGGGGTTGATGCTGGGAGCGCGGGGTTGGCGGCTGTACCGCTACGTGCTGCTTCCGGCGAGTCTGCCGGCGCTGGCGACGAGC
>DATHPP010000096.1:0-2281 GCA_035483795.1 Tepidisphaeraceae bacterium
GACTCGCCGGCGCTTCCATGGGCCGGCCCCTTGGCCGGCTCCCGACAATCATCCCGGCCTCGGCAATCTGAGCTTCTGGTCACAGAAATCAATGGCGCCAAGGCGCAAGCGGTCCCAGATTATCGCACCCGAGGGTGACGAAGCCGCAGTTGCGATTTGCGCTGTGATCTGCCGTATTCCCAGGGGCTGGGTTGCCACCTATGGCCAGGTTGCCGCGATGGCGGGCATGCCAAGGCGAGCCCGCCTTGTTGGCCAGGTGCTTCAGCAGCTTGGCCAGGTAACCGACATTCCGTGGCATCGCGTAGTCAACGCAAAGAGCGAGGTTTCCTACGCCCTCTCCCGCAATGGCGGCGATGCCTTGCAGCGGCGCTTGCTGGAAAAGGAAGGCATCGAGTTCGACAACAGGAATCGCTTCGACTTGGAGCGATTCCGTTGGCCCGAATAGAACTGGTGCGGCTGACCTGCTACATCTCACCCGTCCCCTCATTTCGTCCCCGACAGAAACCCGCCAAACAGCCCGCTGCTGACGAGCATTTCCGTGAACCGCTGCATCAGCGGCAGGAGCCGATGCTCGGGCATGTTCGGGATCAGTTCGTAGAGCATGCACCCCTGGCGGAATAGCGAGTGTGTGCGCGTCTTTGATGTGTTGGACTTGAGCAACCGGTCCATCCCCAGGCTTTCACCCGCCGTCCCGAGCATGGTCAGCAGCGCCGTCGCGAACGCGCTGATCAACAGCAGCCGATCCCGTCGCTCCGGGTCGGCGATGTGGATCTCGGCCATCCCCATCCCAAAGCGCAGGTCCTTGGTGTCGCGGAAGCTGGGCTCGATTGTCCAGCGCCTCGCGTATTGCTTGATCAGCGTCCCGGCCGGCGTCTCGGCGTCACTCGCCGCCAGGCACCACGGCTCCTTCATCTCACGTGCGTGCACACACACCACAGCGCCAACCTGAAAGGCGTGCGAGGCGGTGACGCGGGCGCCGCGCAGTTTGCGCGCCCGGCCCGATCGGCCAACCCAATTCGCCGCGGTTCGTGTCTCGCCGGAGGCATCGGTGACATGGATGTTGCCGCGGAAGCGAATGACATAGGCAAAGCCGAGATCAGCAAGATACGCGAACAGCTTGTGGTCGCCGAAGCCGCGATCGGCCAGGATGGTCACCCGGCAGCCGGGCGGCAGGACCTCCGACAAGCGCCGCAGACAGGTATCCTCGATGTCGTTGCGCTGATCCTTCAACTCGTCTTTCCACACCGACAGCCACAACAGCGGCATCGCCCGGCCATGCTCGGTCACCAGATTGAGCGCGAGCGTTGCCTGGTCGTCGCCGTTGAAGTCGGTCCAGTCCATGGCGACGACGATGTCGTTGCGCGATCCTACCAGATGGGGCACCCAACGCGCGAAGCTCTCCCAGACGTCGATGCCGGTGTTGCTGAGCAGCCGATCGACCTGCTTGATCGCATGCTTGGTCACCAGGCCGCGTGCCTGGGCCAGCGCCTGGCCGATCATCGCGACAGCGAGCGACGCGCCGGTCATGACGCCCAGCGTGGCCGCGGCTAGCGAGTCAACGCGCTTGGCGTGGAGGTCGTGGCCGTACAGGCTGTCAATGAACGCGCGGATGTCCTTCAGCCGTCCGCCATCGCGCAAGTCCGCCGCTGCCGTCCCCATGATGCACACTCATCCACGAAATCTCCCGATCTGGTAGGAAATCGGTCCGAATCGGCGCAAGATCTGGGTGGAAGGAAATGAGGGGAGTCGTGAGCCTCGCAGGAGCATTCCAAATGAGCACACACCAGCTGCAGACAGTCAAAGGTTCCGATCTTCTCGTCGCCGCCCTTGAGAACGAGGGGGTTGATAGAATCTTCGGAATTCCCGGCGAGGAAAATCTCGACGTCGTCGAATCGATCCGAAAATCGTCGATCCAGCTCGTCATTACCCGGCATGAGCAGGCCGCGGCCTTCATGGCGGCAACCTACGGCAGGCTCACAGGCAAGCCAGGCGTCTGCATCGCAACGCTCGGGCCGGGCGCACTGAATTTTTCAACCGGCGCAGCCTACGCATTGCTCGGCGCAATGCCGATGATCATGATCACTGGCCAGAAGGGCATCCTGTCATCGCGGCAGGCGCGGTTCCAGGTCGTCGACGTCGTGGCGTCGATGAAGCCGCTGACCAAGCTGTCGCGCCAGATCGTCTCGCCGGCGATGATTCCGACGCTGGTGCGTGACGCGTTCCGCGTCGCAGAGGAGGAGCGGCCCGGCCCGGTCCATCTGGAACTTCCGGAAGACATTGC